>PXTT01000042.1 GCA_003022535.1 Bacteroidetes bacterium QS_9_68_14 | reverse complement strand
ATGCGCACCGGCGGCACGCAGTCGATGACGTCGGACGAGGTGAACCAGCTTCTCGAAAACCTCGGCGCGAGCGTCGAGACGTACGTCGGCGAGACCAGCGGCGGCGCTTCGATGAGCACCCTCGCGGAGAACGTAGACGAGGTGCTGCCGGTCTTCGTGGACGTGCTGGCCAACCCGGCCTTTGCCGAGGACAAAGTCGCGCAGGCCAAAAGCCAGACGCGCGGGGCCATCAGCCGGCGCAACGACAACCCCGGTCAGATCGTCAGCCGCGAGTTCGACAAGCTCGTCTACGGCGCGGACAGCCCCTACGCGCGCGTCCCGCAGTACTACACCCTCAGCGAGATCAGCCGCGAGGACCTGGTGAACTTCCACGACAAGTACTTCCACCCCAACAACACGATGCTCAGCGTGTGGGGCGACTTCGACACCGCGCAGATGAAAGAGAAGCTGCGCAACGCCTTCGGCGAGTGGGAACAAGCGGAGGGCTTTACGCCGCCGGAGCCGCCGGCGCCGGAGGGCGAGCGCGACTACTCGGTCAACTTTGTGGAGAAAACCGACGTCAACCAGAGCACCGTGCGCATGGGCTACCTCGGCACCCTCACGCGCGACGACCCGGACTACTTCCCGGTCATCGTGATGAACGAGGTCCTGAGCGGCGGCTTCACGAGCCGGCTTTTCAAGAACGTGCGCACCGACCAGGGCCTCGCCTACTCCGTGAGCGGGTCGTACAACGCCGGCTACCAGACGCCCGGCCCCTTCCTGGCGCAGGTGCAGGTTCAACTTCGACACGCGCTCGGAAATCCTGGACCGCCTGATGACCTACGAGAAGTACGATTACCCGCGCGACTTCCTGGAGCAGACGCGCCAGGGCGTGGCCGAGGTGACGCCGCAGGACGTGTACCGCGTCTCCCAAGAGTACCTCGCGCCCGACGCGATGGACGTGCTCGTGCTGGGCAACCCTGAGGGCTTCGGCGAACCGCTCTCGACGCTCACCCAGGGCGGCGGCGAGGTCAACGAAATCGACATCTCGATTCCCACCAGCCCGCCGAGCGAGGCCGAGGAGCCGGTCGCCAGCGAGGAAGACCGGGCCGCCGGGCAGGACCTCCTGGCCGAGGTGCGCGAGGCGATGGGCGGCAGCGCCTACGACCAGATCGAGAACATGCGCCAGTCGCTGGAGACCCAGGCCGGACAGCGGACCATCGCGCAGACCATCGCGACCGACCTGAGTGGGCGGATCCACGCCGAGGTGGAGGCCCCACAGGGCATGGTCACGATCATCGACACCGGCGAGCAAACGTACATGCAGATGGGGGGGCGCACGCAGCCGGCCCCGGCGCAGCTACGCCGCCAGTTCCTGAGCGGCCTTCAGCAAGACCCGACCTACCTGATGACCCGCGCCGGCGAGCTCGAAGCGACCGACCAGGGCACGCAGACCGTCGAGGGCACGGAGCACCGCGCGCTCCGCATCACGCCTCCCGAGGGCGACGCCTTCACGATGCTGGTGGACCCCGACACGATGATGCCCGCGCGTCTCATCACGCAGGCGCAAGGGCAGGAAGCCACGACGGTCCTCGGCGACTTCCGCCAAGAGAGCGGCGTGATGGTCCCCTACGAGCGGACCGTCTACCAGGGGGGGCAGCAACGCGCCACGACGACCGTCACCGGCTTCGAGACGAACGCGGACTTTCCCGACGGCTACTTCTCGGTAGACCAGTAAAGGAGCGGTCAGCAGTCGGCCTTCGGCAGCGACGCCGGGCGGCACGGCAGCAACGCGTTTCTTAACGAAAAAAGCCCGCCCCCGGCCAGCGACGGTCGGAGGCGGGCTCCTTCTTTTTCGTCGTCGGAACGGCTGCGTGCTGACGGCTGCCCTCCGACCGCTGCAATGCTACTCGTCGCGGGCGTGGGCGCGGGCCGGCGGCGCCGTGGCCTCGACGGCCTTGAAGCGCTCCTCGACTTCGTAAGTGTGCTCTGCCCCCTCGGGCACGATCCAGGAGTCGCCTTCTTCGAGCGTGACCTGCTGGCCTTCGAGGTGCAGCGTAGCGCGGCCTTCGATGACGTAGCCGACCGTCTCGTAGTCGCGGGCGTGCGGGCCTTTGTCCTGCGCCTCGCCCGGCTCCTCCTGCCAGAGACGCATGGACATTTTCTTGCCCGAGGCGAGATACGTCTGCCCCAGCACCCCCTGCGGGGAGCCGTCGGCGGATACTTTCTTGACGCTTGTGTCAGCCATAGATAAGGCGGGATTGAGCTGAGTGAAAGGTAGCGAGTCGCGCGCTCCTACCCGCCTGTGCCGAGACGGGTTGAGCGGCGGGCCGTTATGATCTGGTAAAAGCACGCCGCGGCGGAAGAGGACCACATAGGAAACCCCTCCAGGCCCTGAAGGACCCAGAAGGGGTGGTCGTGGATGCTGCGCAACGCCGGCGGCATCAGTCCTCCACGCCGTCCTTCATGCCGTCGTAGGTAAAGGTTTCCTGCACCGAGCGGTCCTGCTTGTGCACGACCAGCTCGCTGGGGGCGTGGCGCCGGGCCAGCTCGCGCCCGCCCTCGACGGCCTCCTTCTTGGTGCCGTAGACGCTGGTGGCGCGGTCGGCGCCCTCGCGGGTCACGGCCCAGCCGTCGTCGTGCGGGCTGACGTGGTAGGCTACCGCGTCGGTCGCCTCGGCCCCGGCAGGAGCGCCGCCGCCGGACTGCTGCCGTTCGAGCGTCAGGGCCACGCCGTCGAGCTTCTTGGCGAGGCGCTCGACCTTAGACGCGAGGCTCTGCACCTCCTCGCGCGTGGGCACGTCGAGGCGCCCGAAGACGTTGCGGAACGCTCCATTGACGGCTCGCTCGATGGCCGAGGCGGTGCCCGCGGCCGTGTCACTGGCTGTCTCCACGGCGCGTTGCCGCTGCTCGTTCAAGTCGCGCGCCGTTTCGCTGATCTGGTCGCGCCCCTGCTTCTCGAGCTTCTTGCCACGCTCCACGAGGTCATCGTAGAAGTCGGCGCCCTGCTCCTCCGCCGCCGAGAGCGCGCCGAGGCCCGCCCGCCACACGTCGCGGCTTGCCGAAATCGCCTGGCCCGGCAACGCCATGGCGCGTGAGAGGCCACGCCGCGTCTCGTCGTAGACGCCGGCGGCGATGCTCTCAGCGCCGTCCTCGGCCTGGCGGGCGCCGTCTTTCACCTGGTCGGCGCCTTGCTCGATGTCTTGCTGTCCACTCGTCTTTTCCATGATGCGTGCCTCCTTGCGTTTGTGAGAATGCAGGCGAGAAAGCGATAGACCGCGGGCCAGTGCGCCATGGCGAGATGCGTGGCTTTTCATGACTTGTCTCTATAACGCGCTGCGTCATAAGATCCTGTTCTGACGGGGCGCGTTCTCTTTTCACGTTGACTTCACGCCCCCACTTCGCTCGCGCAACAACCCGAGGGTTTTCAGGTCGCGCCGGCCGCGCCCAGGGGAATCGCAACCTCCGGGCCACGACGAGCACAGCGAGCGTACCCTGCCAAAGCGTCACGCCCCTGGCGCCCGGCACGCTTTTCGAAACACACGATCAACAGAAAAAGACCTTCAACCTCCGACTATCCCATCTTTCACCCCGAACCCGTAGCGTAATGAACTTGCAGAAATTCACCGTTAAGGCGCAGGAAACCGTCCAGGATGCCCTCGAGCGCGCCGCCTCGCACAACCATCAGGGCGTTGAGCCGGCGCACCTGCTCACCGCGCTTCTCGCCGACGCCGAGGGCGTGGCCACGACGGTCTTGCGTCGCATCGGCGCGCGGCCTGACCGGCTGCGCCAGCGCGCCCAAGCCGCGATGGAGAAGTTCCCGACCGTCACCGGCGCGTCGGTCAGCGGGCAGTACCTCTCCGACGACACCAAGAAGGTCTTCGACCGCGCCCGCGCCGAGGCCGACCTCCTCGGCGACGACTACGTTTCCAGCGAGCATCTGCTCGTGGCCCTGGCCGAGAGCCAGGACGCCATCGGCGACGCGCTCCGCGAGGAAGGCGCGACCAAAGAGACGGTCGAGGAGATCATGCAGGAGGTGCGGGGTTCCCAGACGGCCGACGACCCGCACGCCGAGGACCGCTACCAGGCGCTCGATAAGTACGCCCACGACCTCAACCAGCTGGCGCGGGCGGGCGAGATCGACCCGGTCATCGGGCGGGACGGAGAGATCCGGCGCGTGCTGCAAATCCTCTCGCGGCGGCGCAAGAACAACCCCGTCCTCACCGGCGAGCCGGGCACTGGCAAGACCGCCATCGCCGAGGGCCTCGCCATTCGCATCGTGCAAGGCGACGTGCCCGAGGGGCTCGGGTCCAAGCGCATCGTGGCGCTGGACATGGGCGCGCTGATCGCCGGCGCGAAGTACCGCGGCGAGTTCGAGGACCGCCTCAAAGCCGTCGTCAAGGAAGTCAGCGAGAGCGACGGGGAAATCATCCTCTTCATCGACGAATTGCACACGCTCGTCGGCGCAGGCGCGAGCGAGGGGTCGATGGACGCGGCGAACATCCTGAAGCCCGCCCTCGCGCGCGGGGAGCTGCGTGCCATCGGGGCGACCACGCTCGAGGAGTACCGCAAGCACTTCGAGAAGGACAAGGCGCTGGAGCGCCGCTTCCAGATGGTGCTCGTCGAAGAACCCAGCATCGAGGAAACGGTCTCGATCTTGCGTGGCATCAAGGAGCGCTACGAGGTGCACCACGGCGTCAAGATCACCGACGCGGCGCTCGTGGCGGCGGCGGAGCTCTCGGAGCGCTACATTACCGACCGCTTTCTGCCGGACAAGGCCATCGACCTGATCGACGAGTCGGCCTCGAAGCTGCGGCTGGAGATCGACTCGTTGCCGGAGGACCTCGACCGCCTCGAGCGCGACATCCGCCAGCTCGAAATCGAGCGCGAGGGCGTCAAGCGCGACGGCAACGCGGCCAAGCTCGAGAGCATCAACGAGGAGATTTCAAATCTCGAAGAGGAGCGCGACGAGCTCCGCGCGCGCTGGCAGGAAGAGAAAGAACACATTCAGACCGTGCGCGACGCGAAGGAGGAGCTGGACGAGCTCCGCGTGGAGGCGGAGAACCTGGAGCGCGAGGGGGCCTACGACCGCGTGGCCGAGATCCGCTACGGGCGCATTCCCGAGGTCGAAGAGCGCGCCGAGGAGGCCGAGGCGAAGCTGGCGGAGATTCAGCAAAACGGCGCGCTCCTCAAAGAAGAGATCGGCGCGGAGGACATCGCCGAGATCGTGAGCCGCTGGACGGGCATCCCCGCCGGGCGCATGCTCGAAAGTGAGCGCCAGAAGCTCCTGCGCATGGAGAGCGTTCTGGAAAAGCGCGTCGTCGGCCAGCCCGAGGCCATCGAGGCGGTCTCGAACGCCGTGCGGCGCGGGCGCGCGGGCCTGCAAGAGGAAGGGCGGCCCATCGGCTCGTTCATCTTCCTGGGCACCACCGGCGTGGGCAAGACCGAGCTCTCGAAGGCCCTCGCGCAGTTCCTCTTCAACGACGAGAGCGCGATGGTGCGCATCGACATGAGCGAGTACCAAGAGCGCCACAGCGTGAGCCGCCTCGTCGGCGCCCCGCCCGGCTACGTGGGTCACGAGGAAGGCGGCCAGCTCACCGAGCCGGTGCGCCGCAAGCCCTACTCGGTGGTCCTCTTCGACGAAATCGAAAAGGCGCACCCAGAGGTCTTCAACACGCTGCTTCAGCTCCTTGATGACGGCCGACTGACGGACAACCAGGGCCGCACGACCGACTTCACCAACACGCTGGTGATTATGACCTCGAACCTCGGCTCCGATGTGATCCGCGACCGCTTCGAGGCGGCCGGCGGCACGCTCTCCGAGGACCAGTTCGACGAACTGGAGGACGAAGTGCGAGGCCTGCTCAAAAAGCAGCTGCGCCCCGAATTCCTCAACCGCATCGACGAGACGATCATGTTTCGGATGCTGGGCAAGGAGCAGATCGCCGGCATCGTGGAGCTTCAGTTCGCGCAGCTGGCGCAGATCGCGCAGAAAAACCACCACCTTACGCTACGGCTCACCGACGGGGCGAGGGGCTGGCTGGCCGAGCGGGGCTTCGACCCGGTCTTCGGCGCGCGCCCCTTGAAGCGCGTGATGCAACGGCAGG
>PXTT01000041.1:8795-13083 GCA_003022535.1 Bacteroidetes bacterium QS_9_68_14 | reverse complement strand
GCTTGGCGAAGCGCAGGTCCAGCCCGTCGGGGCGCGTGTAGAGCCCCCCGCTCTGAAAGAAGTGCACGTGGCTGTCGATCAGGCCGGGCATGACGTACCGGCCGCTCGCGTCGAGGCGCTCGGCCTCGGCGGGCACCTTGACGGCCTCCGAGGGGCCGACGGCGGCGATGCGCCCGGCTTCGACGACGACCGTCGCATCGGCGAGGGTGTCTCCCTGCGCGGGGCGAATGGCCGTCGCCCCGGTGATGGCCGTCGTCTGCGCACGGGCGGCGGGGAGCGCCCCCAGCAGCAGGATAGCGAAAAGAAGCAGCAGGCGGGCGATCTCGGAAGCGGGCACGGAGGAGTCGGGCATGACCGATGCGCGTAGGAGCACGCAAACGTTGAGAAAGTGCATGGGAGCATGGGGCGTGGGAGAACAGGGCACCCCCGCGCCGCTCACAGCTCCGTGCGGAACGTGTCGCCGGCCGAGAGCGAGCGCGCGAACGCCACTTGCAGCTTCACGCACTGCTCCAAGTCGCCCAGGTCCACCAACTCGCTCATCGAATGCATGTAGCGCAGCGGGACGGACATCAGCCCCGAGGGCGTGCCGCTGCGTTGCCGGAAGATCGCGTCGGTGTCGGTGCCGGTGCGGCGGCTCGACGCCTCGTGCTGGAGGGCGAGGTTTTCGTCTTCGGCCACGCTCATCAGGCGCTTTACGACGCGCGGATGCGCCGACGTGCCGTGCGTCACGCTGGGGCCTTCGCCCATCTCGACCTTGCCGTGCTCGGCGGGGTTGAGGCCCGGCGTGTCCGTCGCGTGCGTCACGTCGAAGGCCAGCGCCACGCTCGGCTCCAGTTCGAAAGCCGCCATCGCCGCCCCGTAGCCGCCGATCTCCTCCTGCACGCTGTTGGCCGCGATGACGGTCGCCTCCGGCCGGTCGCCTTCCGAGAGGCGCCGCAGCGTCTCGGCGATCACGAAACCGCCGAGGCGGTTGTCCAGGGCGCGCCCCACGAGGCGGTCGTCCGTCACCTGCTCTGGCCCCTCCGCCGAGACAACGGGCCGCCCCACGCGCACGCCGCGCTCCCGCACCTCATCCGCGTCGTCGGCGCCGATGTCGATGTAGATGTCCTCCCACTCGGGCACGTCGTCGTTTTTCCGGTCGCGCAGGTGGATGGCCGTGTGGCCGGTCACGCCGGGAATCTTTTCGCCGTCCTCGGTGAGCACGTGCACGCGCCGCGCCTGGCTGATCTTGCGGTCCGACCCGCCGATGGGCGCGACGTGCAAGAAGCCCTCATCGGTGATGTGGCGCACCATCAGGCCAATCTCGTCGGCATGAGCGTCGAGCATGAGGCGCGGGGCCTCCTCGCCGCCGTTTCCCGAGCCGCCGCTGCCTTCGAGCACGGCGAAGGTCGAGCCGTAGGTGTTGGTCTCGACGCGGTCGGCCACGCCATCGAGGTAGCCGGCCCACACGCGCTGCCCTGGCATTTCGAAGCCGGTGGGGCTGGGCGTCTGAAGAAGCTCGAAGAGAAAGTCGCGGGCCGCGTCGGTCATTCGTCGGGGGCGGGGTTCGGAAGTGTGAGGATGCGGGCGTGCAGGCGGCGTGGCTGCTGCACTTGCCCGTGCTCTACCGCCGCGCCGGCGAAATGCTCCAGGCGTCGCGTGATTCGTGGCGATGTTGGACCGTACCGGCCACGCGCCTCCGCTGCGCTCCGAAAACCTACCGCCGCTCGTCCACGCGACCTGAACCCGCCGGGCGCCCCTACGCCGACACGGCCTCGCGTTGCTCGGGGCGCTCCGCGTCGGGCACTGACTCGGGCGCCGGCTTCGCGTCGCCGAGGCGCTGAACAACGGCCACGCCCACCAGCACCAGTACGCCGCCGGCCAGCGCCATGAGCGTGGGCACCTCGCCGTGCCATCCCCACGCGATGGGCAGCGCGGCCAGCGGGACCAGGTAGAGCAGGCTCGTCCCTTTCGCCACCGAGAGCTTCGAGAGCACGTAGGCGTACGTCACGTAGCCCACCGCGCCCGGGAGCACGCCGATGTAGGCGACCGCCAGCGTGGCCTGGGGCGGGGCAGCGGCGACCTGCGCGGGCAACGCCGGCGCCCAAACGAGCATGCCCAGCGTCCCCGTCCACATGGCGTAGGCGGTGATCTCCATCGGGGAGTAGCGCTCCAGGAATCCTTTCTGCAACGTAAAGTACCCCGCCCCTGCGAGGGCGGCCGCCAGGACGAGCAGCGCGCCGGGCTCCAGCCGCATCCCGCCGGCCTCCCCGACGGCGATCAGCGCCGCGCCGCCGAAGCTGAGCAGGATGCCCGCCCAGCCGATGCGCGAGAGCCGTTCCCTCAGAAAGAACGCCGCCATGAGCGTGGCGAAGACGGGCGCCGTTTCCGTCAGGAAGCTCGCCGAACCGGCCGTCACCGTAACCTGCCCGTAGTTGAGCGCGCTGTGGTAGATCGTAAAGCCCAGTGCCCCCAGCGCCACGATCCCCGGTACGTCCCGAAGGCGCGGCAACCCGATGGGCCGCACCAACGCGATGAGGGCCATCGTCAGCGAGGCGAAGAGGTAGCGCAAAAGCGCCAGCTGCCCCGGCCCGTAGGCGCTCAGCCCCGCCTTGATGCCGGGAAACGCCGACCCCCAGAGCAGTACGGTGGTCGCGGCGGCGGCGAGAACTTTTTGCCTTCGGGTCATGCCTGAGAGCGGGAAGGGAAATGGGGAGAGACGGCAGGCGCGTCTTTCTCTGTGAACGCGTCCTTTTCGGTGCGGGAAAAAGTAAGCCGTACCGCGAGCGCAGATTCATGGATTTATGCGGTCAACCTGATAGCCGACAGCGATCAGGTTTCGTGGGGTGGCCTTTTCCGCAGCCGACGCAGCGTGCCCGGCCGGGAGGCCTGAGCGCCGGCTTTTGCCGGCCCGTCAAGACGGATGCCTTGACGACTGGGCAGCGGCGGGACTACCTTTCGCATAATTCCTGTCGCTCATGTCATTCCTGCTTGCGCCACGTCAGCCCCGTTCGCGCTGCCTCGCTCGCCTCTCGTCTCCTGCCATGCCTCTTGCCGTTCGGCGCTGCGCGTTGCCGCTTGCTGCCGCGCTGATCTTGCTGGGAAGCGCCGGCTGCGGCGACGCCACGAGCACGACCTCTCGCCTGAGCGACCCCGCTGTCGACAGCAGCAACACCCGCGCGCACCGCCTCGCCAGTCTCTTGACGCGCACCGACACGCTCTCCACGCTCACGCGGGCGCTCCGCCAGGCCGAACTGCTCCGCGAGCTGCGACGAGGCGGCCCCTACACCGTCTTCGCCCCCACCGACCGGGCCTTCCGGCGCCACCTGCCCGGCTTCGACAGCCTGCTGGCACCCGCCGGCACTTCGCGGGCCGCGCCGCCCTCCGGCCCAAGCGACGACGCAGCGCCCAGCCCCGCGCGCGACTCGCTGCGACGCGTGCTGCGGCTGCACCTCGTGCGCGGACGCTTCGCTGCCGCGAGCTTCGAGGACTCGCTGCGCCTAGCCACGCTGGCGGAGGCCCCGGTCCGCCTGGAGCGTGCGCGAGGCCGGCGCCGGCCGGTTCGCGCGCGCGTCCGCGGGATGTCGCGTCCGGCGGTCGTTCGCCGCACGTTGCGGGCGCAGAACGGAGTGATCCACCTCCTTCCGCGCCCCCTGCGCATCCCCCCGCCCGACACCGCCGTGCAGGGCGCCCTCGGTGACACGACGGCCGCCCCGGCTCAGTAAGGCCACTGAGCAGCCCAGCGTGGCGCTTTCCTTTCCTTCTCTTTCCCGGCTGACCTTCATGCGCTACGCTTCCTCTTCGGCTGTCCGCGTGCTCGCTCCACTCGCCGCGGCCACGCTCCTGGTGCTCGCGGCCTGCGGGGCGGAGAGCTCCGCCCCCAGCGCCTCGGCGCTCGACAGCACGTCGATGCTCGCGCAGGACACGACCCTCAACGCCCCGCTTGCCGAGGTGCTCGGGCGCCGCGAGCGCTTTCGCGTCTTCTCGACGATGCTCGACTCCGCGCGGCTGCTCCGCGAGCTGCGAGGCGGCGGTCCGTACACCGTCTTCGCTCCTACCGATTCTGGCATCCAGAAGCTGCCCGAAGGGCTCGTCGAGGAACTCTTGCTGCCTGGAAACCGCGAGCGCCTGCGCCAGATCGTCGGCTACCACCTGCACCGGGGACCCGTCGCGCCGGACAGTCTGCCCGACCTGGACGCGATCTCCACGCTGACCGACTCGGCGTTGCCCGTTGCCGAAGGGGGCGGCGGGCGCGTGCTCGTCGGCAACGAGCGGGCGAGCGAGCACGCGATCACCGCGTCCAATGGGC
>PXTT01000041.1:0-8568 GCA_003022535.1 Bacteroidetes bacterium QS_9_68_14 | reverse complement strand
CGCCGCCTCGCCGACGACGGCGCGCGCCTCGTGCTGGGCGCCCGCTCCGAAGACGCTCTCGAACTGCTCGCCGACGAGACGGGCGGGGAGGCCGTCCCGCTCGACGCCACCGACTTCGAACAGGTCCAGCAGTTCGTCGGGCACGTCACCGATACCTACGACCGCCTCGACGGGCTCGTCAACTGCGTCGGCTCGATCTTGCTCAGGCCTGCGCACATGACCAGCGTGGAGGACTTTGAGCAGACCGTGCAGCTCAACCTGCACACGGCGTTCTTTGCGGTAAAAGCCGCCGCGCGGCCCATGATGAAGTCCGGCGGGAGCATCGTGCTGAGCGCCTCGGCCGTCGCGCGCAAGGGGTTGCGCAACCACGAAGCCATCGCCGCCGCCAAGGCCGGGGTCATCGGGCTGATGCGAGCAGCGGCCACGACCTACGCCCAGCGCGACGTGCGCGTTAACGCCGTGGCACCGGGCCTCGTCGAAACCCCGATGTCCGAAGACCTGCTCTCGAGCGAGGAGGGCCGCAAGCAGTCCGAGGCGATGCACCCGCTGGGCCGCCTCGGGCAGCCGGCCGACGTGGCGCGCGCGATCTGCTGGCTCCTCGACGATGGCGAAGCCGGCTGGGTGACGGGCCAGGTCATCGGCGTGGACGGCGGCTTGGGCACGCTCAGCGCCTGACGGCGAAGGGGGGAAAGGTTGAAGGAAAGGAGTGGTTTCGCGCAGCCCCCCTTTCTCTTCAAACCTTCTTACCTTCGGCGAGCAACGCGAGCCATCACGTGAGCGAAGCGAACCATGATTTTCGTTCTCCCCGATCAGTGCTCAACGGACCTGGCGTCTTTCGACGACGCCGACCCGGGCGAGGACGTGGTCTGCATGGCCGAGATTGACCCGGCCACCTCTGGCGGCGCAGTGCACCGGCAACGCCTGGCGGTCCTGTTTGCGGCGATGCGCCACTTCCGCGACCGGCTGCGCGAGGAGGGCTTCTCGGTGCACTACCAGCGCGTCGGGGCCGCGAATGGCGCGGAGACGCAGGCCGGCTTCCTCGCTGAGCAGATCCGCGAGCGCGGGGCCGAGCGCGTCGTCGTCAGCGAGCCGAGCGGCCACGCGTTGCTGCGCGACGTGCAAGACGCTTCCAGCAACGTGGACCTCGACGTGCGCGAGGACCCGACGTTCCTCTCCACGATGGACGGCTTCCGCGATTGGGCCGAGGGACGCAAACGCCTGACGCTCGAATATTTCTACCGCGAGCAGCGGCGCGACCACGGGTACCTCATGAACGGCGAGGACCCCGCCGGCGGCAACTGGAACTTCGATGAGGACAACCGCGAAAGTTTCAACCGGGCGCCGCAGGGCATCAAAGCGCCCCGCCAGTTCCGCCCCGACGACCTGACGCAGCAGGCTATTTCCGACGTGGAGGACGTGGAGCACCGCCTGCCGACCTTCGGCACGTACCAGGACGCGATGTGGACGGGGAAGCCGTTTCTGTACCACTCGCGCCTCTCGGCCGCGATCAACCTGCGGCTCGTGTCTCCGCGGTACGTCTTGGACAAGGCCGAGGAGGCGTACCGCGACGGCCACGCCCCCATCAACGCCGTTGAGGGGTTCGTGCGCCAGATTCTGGGCTGGCGCGAGTTCGTGCGCGGCATCTACTGGACGCGCGGCCCCGGCTACGAGGAACGCAACGCCCTCGGCGCGCGCCGCGAGTTGCCGGACCTCTTCTGGACCGGCGACACGGAGATGCGCTGCATGAGCGACTGCATCGGCGAGCTCAACGAGAATGCTTACCTGCACCACATCCAGCGCCTCATGGTAACGGGGCTTTTCGGAATGCTCTACGGCGTGAAGCCGCAGCAAATGAACGACTGGCACCTGGCGATGTACGCCGACGCGTGGCCGTGGGTCAGCGCGCCGAATATGATTGGCATGAGCCAGTACGCCGACGGGGGCGTCGTAGGCACGAAGCCCTACGCGGCCAGCGGGAACTACATCAATAAGATGAGCAATTACTGCGCAAATTGCTCATACGACTACAAGGAATCCACTGGGGAAAACGCCTGCCCGTTCACGACGCTCTACTGGGACTTTCTCCTGCGTCACGAGGACGAGCTTCAGGAAAACAGGCGCATGAACTTCCAGATGAAAAACGTAGAGAACAAGGGCCCGGACGAACGGAGCGCTATCCGCAACCGCGCGCAGTACGTTCGCAGGAAAGTGCGCGAGGGCGAGGTGTGAAGAGCGGGGAAGCGTCTTTCAAACGCCGGTATCAGCACTACGCAACGGCCTGGAGGGCTTTTCCGACGAGAAGCACAAGCGTCTGCGAACGCCGTTCGACGACGTGCCTCAGAAGATCATACTCAAACGCCAGAGAGCAAAAGCGCCTACATTCTCCCCAAACTTTCGCATTCCTGAACGCACCCCGTGAGTGACAAAACAACCGCCGTCGTCTGGTTTCGCCACGACTTGCGGCTGGCCGACAACCCTGCGCTCCACACCGCCGCCGAGAAGTTCGACGCGGTCGTGCCCGTGTTCGTCTGGTCGCCGCAGGAAGAGGGCGACTGGCCGCCGGGCGGGGCGCACTGCTGGTGGCTGCACCACTCCCTCCGGGCGCTGGGCGAGGACCTCCGGTCGCGGGGCTCGCGCCTGATCTTGCGCACGGGGCCGGCGCTGGACGAGTTGCAGTCCGTCCTCCACGCCACCGGCGCATCCGCAGTCTACTGGAACAAGCGACACGAGCCGGTGCTCTTCGAGCGTGACAAGCAGGTCGCGCAGCAGCTCGCCGACGACGGCCTTTCGTTCGCCGTCTACGAAGGCGCGCTCCTCCACGACCCCGACCGCATCCAGACCACCAGCGGCGGGCCATACCACGTCTTTACGCCCTTCTGGAACAAGTTTCGCAAGAAGGTGGAGGTGCCCCCGCCGCTGGACCGGCCCCGCCTGGGCGAGCGCAAAGCGCCCGACTCGTGGCCCGCCTCCGCCGACCTCGCGGACCTGGAGCTCACGTCCGGGGACCGGGACGGCGTGGACTGGGCCGAGGGCTTCGGCAACGTGTGGGCCTCGCGCCAGCCCGGACGCGCGCCGGGCGAGAAGGGCGCGCATCAGCGCCTGGAGCATTTCATCGGGAACGGCCTCGCCCGCTACGACCAGGACCGTGACCGCCCCGACCTGGATGGCTCCTCGCTGATGAGCCCGCGCCTGCATCATGGCGAGCTCAGCCCGCGTCAGATCTGGCACGCCGTGCAGGAACACAGCGGCAGCGGCCCGCTCTCGGAGGACGAGGAGTCGTTCCTGTCCGAGATCGCGTGGCGGGAGTTCTCCTACCACCTCCTGCATCACTACGACGAGCTGCCGACCGTCTCGATGAGAGACAAGTTTGCAGACTTCCAGTGGCGCAGTGCCCCGAAGCGCTTTGAAAAATGGAAGCGGGGCCAGACCGGCTACCCCATCGTAGACGCTGGGATGCGCCAACTCTGGGGCATCGGGTGGATGCACAACCGTCTGCGCATGACCGTGGCTTCGTTTCTCACGAAAGACCTGCTGGTGCGGTGGGAGGACGGGGCACGCCACTTCTGGGACACCCTCTGCGGCGGGAACCTGGCCAACAACTCGATGGGCTGGCAGTGGGCCGCCGGCTGCGGACCTGACGCGCAACCGTTCTTTCGCATCTTCAACCCCGTCAAGCAGGGTAAGGACTACGACCCGAACGGTGACTTCGTGCGCCGCTGGGTCCCCGAGCTGGCCGACCTGCCGACTGAACACCTCCACGCTCCCTGGGAGGCGCCCGCGGAGGTGCTCGACGACGCGGGCGTCGCCCTCGGCGAGGACTACCCCGAGCCGATGGTCGACCACAGCGAGGCCCGTGACCGCGCGCTCGAAGAGTACAACAGGATCAAGTAGACGGGTCGCCGATCAGTTGTGGGCGGAGGATCGTCTTTGCCACCGCCGCGTCGCCGGATCGGAACGTCACCGTGCCCCCAACTCGCGCCAGAGCGCCACATCGAAGCCGCCACTGCCCCCGTAGCTCTGGAGGCCGCGTCTTGAAAGTTCGTCCTCTTTCTGAACCGATAAAAACAGTCCCTGCGGAAGACGCCCTGAGCGCGGCCACGCCTCCGCCGTCGCGTGCGCCATGCGCGTGGGGTCGCGAGCGCGGGCCGTCGGCGGGAGGTTTCCTGCTGAACCTTGCCGCGGCTACGCTCCCTTATTTCACCTGACGCGCCTCCCGCGTGGCCGCTTTCCCCGCCGCGAGCAACGCGCTTTTCCTTTCTCTCCCCCCTCTTTCTTCCCTGCACCATGCCGACTCTCGACTTCAAATCGCGTGTCGAAGCGCCCGCCCGCGACGTGTTCGACTGGCACGCGCGGCCCGGCGCCTTCGAGCGCCTCGTGCCTCCCTGGATGGACGTGCGCCTCCAGCGAAGGGACGGCATCCGCAATGGGCAGAAGGCGGTGATGAGCGTGGGGCTGGGGCCGGTCCGCAAGCGGTGGGTCGCGCGCCACGAAGGCTACGAGGACGGTCGCCAGTTCCGCGATGTGCAGGAGGAAGGGCCGTTCGAGGCGTGGGCGCACACGCACCGCTTCGAACCGCTCGGGGCCGAGGGAGAGAACGGCGAAGCGGGCGCCGCGAGCGTGCTGCACGACCACATCGCCTACGAGGTGCCGCTCGGCGGCCTGGGGCGCATCGTGGCCGGCGGCACGGTGCGCTCGCAGATTGAGCACCAGTTCGCCTACCGCCACCGCATCACGCGACAGGACCTGGCGCTCCACCAGCGCTACGCAGAGTCCGGTCGCCTCACGGTGGCCATCAGCGGGGCGAGCGGGCTGGTAGGCCGCAGCCTGCAAGCGTTGCTCACCAGCGGCGGCCACGCCGTGCGCCCGATGGTGCGCCACCGCGACCAGGCCCGCGCGAGCGATGCGGCGATGTACTGGAACCACCGCGAGGGCGCCATCGACGCCGAGGCGCTCGAAGGAGTGGACGCCGTCGTTCACCTGGCCGGCGAGAACATTTTCGCCCCGCGCTGGTCGGCCTCCAAGAAGGAGCGCATCTACGCCAGCCGCGCGCAAGGCACGCGCCTGATCGCCGATACGCTGGCGAGCCTGGACGACCCCCCGGAGGTGTTCGTAAGCGCCTCGGCCATCGGCTACTACGGCGACCGGGGCGCCGAAAAACTCACCGAGGAGAGCGCGCCGGGCGACGGCGGCTTCCTGACGGCCGTCTGCCGCGAGTGGGAGACGGCCACGCGGCCGGCGGCGCAGGCGGGCATCCGCACCGTCAACGCGCGCTTCGGGATCGTGCTCTCTCCGGCCGGGGGCGCGCTCCAGCTCATGCGCCCGGCGTTTCTGAGCGGCCTCGGCGGCACGGTCGGCGACAAGGAGCAGTACCTGCCCTGGGTGGCCCTTGACGATGTGCTCGGCGCGCTCCATCGCGCGCTCATGCGCAGCTCGCTGGAAGGCCCCATCAACGTGACCGGGCCCGCGCCAGCGACGATGCAAGACTTCACCGACACGCTCGCGCGGGTCATGCGCCGCCCGTCCGTCTTTCACGTGCCCAAGCGCGTCGTGAGCACCGCCATGGGCGACGCGGCCGACGAGTTTCTGCTCACCAGCGCGCGCGTCCTGCCCCGGCGCCTCTCCGACGACGGCTACGACTTTCTCTACCCGACCCTCGAAGGCGCCCTGCGTCACCAACTGGGCCGCACGATGGCCCCGCTCGTGGGCGAAGCGCGTGGCCTCGCAGACGCCACGTCGGCGGATCAAGCGGGCGCGAGAGCGGAACGTGAGGGCGTGCACGCGCACGGGGGAGACGGCGCTTTGAGGACTCACCAGCACGCCGACAAACGCCGCGGCGCCCGACGGGGAATTCGCCTTTTCTCGAAGTAAGCGCAACGATCGTGCGCGCTGACGACGCCGCTGCTCGCTCCGACGCCTCGCCTGCTTCTGCCGCAGCCCCTGACGCGCTCGTCGTGGGGGCCGGGCTGGCCGGGCTCGCCTGCGCGCGCGAACTCTCGGAGGCGGGGTTGCGCGTACGCATCCTCGAGGCGACCGATCAAGTCGGCGGGCGCGTGCGCACCTTCGAGCACGAAGACGGCTTCTTACTGGACCGCGGCTTTCAGGTGCTGCTGACGGCCTATCCCGAAACCCAGCGCCTGCTCGATTACGACGCCTTGCAGCTCGGGCGCTTCTACAGCGGCGCGCTCGTGCGCCACGACGGCGCCTTCCACCGCGTGGCCGATCCCTTCCGCCACCCCACCGACGCGCCGGCCACGCTGATGGCCCCCATCGGCTCGCTGGCGGACAAGCTGCGCGTGGGGGCGGCGAGCTGGCGTCTGCGGCGGCCACGCCTGCGCGCGCTTTTCGCCCGCCCCGAGACGACCACCGAAGCGGCCCTGCGCGAGCGCTGGGGCTTTTCCGACACGATCATCGACCGCTTCTTTCGCCCGTTCCTCGGCGGCATTTTCCTGGAAAACGAGCTGCGCACCTCCAGCCGCATGTTCGCGTTCGTGTTTCGGATGTTTGCCGAGGGCGTGGCCGCGCTCCCAGCAGGCGGGGTGCAGGCGATGCCGCGCCAGCTTGCTCGCGGGCTGCCGAAGGACACGGTCCATTTCGGTACCGAAGTCGCCGCTGTCGAGGGTCGGACCGTCCGTCTCGAAAGCGGCGATGGGCTGGAGGTGCCTGCCATCGTCGTCGCCACCGAGGCGCCGGAGGCCGCCCGCCTGCTGGAAGCGGAGGCCGCCGGCGACGTGCAAACCGAAAGCCGTAGCACGACGACCGTCTACTTCGCCGCCGGGCGCCCCCCCACCGATGAGGCCGCGTTGATGCTCAACGGCACAGGTGCCGGCCCGGTCAACACGGCGGTGGTGCTCTCGAATGTGCAGCCGTCTTACGCCCCGCCGGGGCAAGCGCTCATCAGCGCGAGCGTGCTGGGCAACCCGCCGGTCTCAGACGACGAGCTCGAAGGCGAGGTGCGCCGCCAGCTCCGCGACTGGTTCGGGGCGGGCGTGGAAGGGTGGCGCGCGCTGCGCACGGTGCGGGTGGACTACGCGCTGCCCGAGCAGGCGCCGCCGTTCCTCTCGCCCCCGATGAAGCGCGTGCGCCGCCGGCCCGGCCTCTACTGTTGCGGTGACCACCGGCGCACCGCCTCGATCAACGGCGCCCTCGCCAGCGGGCGCGCCGCTGCGCAAGCCGTCCTGGCCGACCGCCGCGCCGGGCGCCTGGCGTAGCGCTTGGCGCGGGACGTTGCTCCTCGATGCGAACACGCTTGCCTTTCGAGAAACGCCCCGCGCCGCCCGCCCCGCGCCATGCGCCTCCTTCTGCTCGTCCACGCCGGCGCGACGCTCATGATGCTGGGCGTCATCCTGGTGATGCAGGTCGTGCACTACCCGGCACGGCCGCGTGGCTGGCCGTCGAGCGCCCGCCTGCCGTTCCGGGCTGGATGGCATGGACGGGCCTGGCGCTGGCGCTTCTCCTCTGGGCCTCAACGGGCCTCGTGCAGACGCCGTTACACCGCCGGCTCGCCGAGGGCTTCGACGCGGAGGCGCACCGCCGCCTGGTGCGCTCCAACTGGCTTCGCACCGCCGCCTGGGCCACGCGATCCGGGCTGGCGCTCTGGATGCTCGCGCGCGGGATGTGATGAAAGCGCGGCTGCTCCGAACCCGCATTGCCCCACCGCGTTTCTTCGTTCCCTTCCCTACTTTCCTTCTCCCTTTTCCCCGAACCCAATGAAAGCCACCTGGAACGGCCACACCCTCGCCGAGAGCGACGCGACCGAAGAGGTCGAAGGCAACCAGTACTTCCCGCCCGCCTCGGTTAACCGCGACTTCCTGGAGGAGTCGGACACGCAGACGACCTGCCCCTGGAAGGGCGAGGCGAGCTACTACCACCTCACCGACGGCGACGAACGCGCCGAGGATGCCGCCTGGTACTACCCCGCCCCCAAGGATGCCGCCGCGCAGATCGAGGACCACGTGGCTTTCTACGGCGACCACGTCGAGGTTTCCGCGTAACGCCGCAACCTCACGGCGCGTGGCCCCACCGCACAGGTTCCTGCCGGCGAGCGCATGAGCAGCGCACACCGCGTGCACGTCTGGGACGGACGGCGCCGGCACCGCCTGCGCGTGGCCGACGGGGCGAACCTGCGGCGTGCGTTGCTCGGGCGCGGACTCTCGCCTTACACCGCGATCACCCGGCACCTCAACTGCGGTGGGCGCGGCCTCTGCGCAACGTGCGGAGTGCGCTTTCTCGGCCACGCGCCGCCGCCCGTGCACTGGCACGACCGCCTCGCCGCTCGCTTCGGCTATCCGCGCCTCTCCTGCCAGATTCGCGTGAAGCGCGACCTCGGCGTGCGCCTTCTGCCGCGGAAGCGCATCTGGGGCCGCCGCCGCCCGTGAACAGGTGCCTCTGGATCTTGCTCGCCGGCCGCGCAGTTTCTCCATGTGTGTTTTTCCCAACGGTCCCTCTGCTATGACCCCGTCTTCCGCTGTTGCTTCCCGCCCGGGCCGCGTGGCCGCCGCCCTCGCTTTCGGGCTTGCCGTCGCGTTTCTGCTCGCCGCTTCGGCCGGCCACGCCCAGCCGACCTCCAGC
>PXTT01000040.1 GCA_003022535.1 Bacteroidetes bacterium QS_9_68_14 | reverse complement strand
CAGCCGCCAGCCCACAGGCGACGAATTGAAGACGGCGCGCAACCTCGGCGAGCGCGTGGCGCAGGTAGCCGCCCGCCTGAAAGATCTGCGCGGCCAGGGGCAGGCTGAAGCCGCGACCTACGCGGAGTGAGGCACGGGACCGAGCCCTTCCGCGAAAGCGACGCGGCGAAGCAGGCGCAAGCGGAGGAGGGCGGCCCCGCACGCGCGCTCGAAAACCGCCCGTCGTAGCCCCGCCGCCTATCCCCGATGAGCCGCCCGCTTCTCCGCGAGCACGCCGCCGGGCGCGTCCGGGCGGTGGCCGGCGCGGCCCGCGCCTGGCGCGACCCCGATCACGACGCCCGTGCCGAGGCCGTGCAGCAGACCCTCGACGCGCCCGGACGCTTCACCACGGAGGCGCTCGCCTTCGCGGTGAACGCGGCCACGCACGCCCTCTCCGCCGCCGAGCGGATGCGCGCGTGGCTGGGCGAGCGCTCCGCGCCCGCCGGGACGCACGTCGTTGCCGTCGCGCCGAGCGAGGAGGGGGGGCCGCTGGTGGGGCTGCGGGCCGCGCTGGCGGCCTTCCTCGCGGGGCACCGGGTCGTCTTCCGCGCGCCCGGGGCGTCGCCCGCGCTCGTCCCGGCCTTCATGCAGGCGGCCCGGCAACGCGCCGATGAAGAAGGACCCGCTTTTGCTACGGCCCCGGCCCTGCCGGAGGCGCTGGAGCAGGCCGACGCGGCCATCGGCGGCGGAGACGAGGAGGCGCGGGCCAGCTTTGAGGCGCGCTGCGCGGAGGCACAGGTTCCGCCGGAGCGGCGCCGGTGGCGGGGGCCGGCCTTCGCCGTCGCTGTGCTCGACGGGCACGAAAGCGACGATGAGCGCGAAGAGCTGGCCGAGGACGCGCTGCTCTACGACGGGTGGGGCCGCCGCAGCGTGCGCCTCGTCTGGGCGCCCGCCGGCACCGACCCCGATCCGTACTTCCAGGCGATGGCGCGCTTCCGGGCCGTCTTTCCCGTCCACGAAGACACGCCCGGCGCGCTTCAGATGCAGAAAGCCTTCCTGGAAGCCCGCGACGAGCCGCACGCCCACGGCGACGGGCTGGAGTTTCTGGTGAGCCGTGGCGCGCCGCAGGTGCAGCCGCCCGGCCACGTGCGCTGGGTGGAGTATGACGCGCTCGGCGAGGTGCAGGGTTGGCTCGCGCGCCACGCCGCCCGCGACGGCGACCCTTCCGTGCAGGCCGTCCTCGCGCGCGAAGACGTGCGCGAGCGGCTGGACGGCGTTCCGGCGCCCGCGTGGCCACTGGGCACGGCGCATCGCCATGTTCTGGAAGCGCCCGGCGAGGGCGTGCTCGACTTCGCCGCCGGCCTCTGACCGCCCCCGTGGCCACGCCTTCAGGCCGCGCGCTTGCCGGAACGGAAGAATCCCCGCGGTCCTGCTGTTGTCTCCGCAACGTGGCATAGCGAACGTCCTGCGCATCGTCGGACGGCTCGTCACGTCTTCCACGTGGGCGAGACGGCGTTCCCCCGCCTACGCGCCAACGTCATCGGAATCACCGGCGTCACCGGAGTCGCCGGAGGAGGCCACCTCGAAGTGCTCCTCCAGCACGCGCTCGATCTTCGGCAAAAGCAGGTCCCACTCTGTCCCAGCGCTCTTGGTGACGGTTAAGAACTCCGGCATGAGGAGGATATTTTCGACGCCGGCGAGGGCAAAGAGGCGTTCCCCCAGCGGGTGCCCTGCGGCCTCTTCGGCGTTGCTGAAGGAGGCGAGCCCTTCCTCGACGAAGGAACCCGCGTCGGTGGTGATTTTGAGGCTGTTGGGGTTGGGCGTGGATTCGGTGCGGAAGGCGGGCATGGGACGGGCGAAGGGCGGGGAGCAACGAACGGGTAGGCGCGCAATCTACGAACGCGCCGGCTGAAGACGCAGGCCGCCTGGGCCGGGCGAGGAGGCCGGGGGCTTGCTTTTTGATGTAAAAAGCCTGTGTTTGTGGTCGTTCGAGGCAGCAAAGCTTCGACTCCGTTTCTTTGCTTATGTCAGCGTGGCCCCTCCAACCACGCGCTCACCCCCAGCGATTGCTTCGCCCTCATGGAACCCAACGACAACTCCCAAGCGTCTTCCCCAGCAGATGAGGAGACCCCCCCCTCGCTCCCGGCGGGCGAAAGTCCTTTACGCCGGCTGACCGATCACGCCACGGGTCTCACCGACGACGTGAGCGCGTGGTTGGAGCTGCGTTACAAACTGGCTAAAATCGAACTCTACGAACGCCTCGACGAGCAGGCCGACGAGCTCGTGCTCTACGCCATCGTGGGGGCCATCGGCGCGGTTGGGGGGGGCGTGATGATTCTGGCGACATGCTTTGCGGCGAGCTGGTTCATCAGTTGGCTCACGAATTGGACGTTCGGCGCGCTAACGCTGGGCTTTCTGCTCGTCGCCGTCGTCTTCTTCATGCTGGCGGGGCTGCTTTTTGCCGCGAAGCCGCGCTTCGGCCTGTTCGAAAGCCGGACGCGCGCGGTTCTTTCCGAGGAGCAGGTGATGGAAGGGCCCGCGGCCGGCGAGCCCACGTCCGGCCCTGAGGCGTAAGGCCTGCTGCCCGGTAGAGGGCCACCCTCGCCCCGCGCTTACGTTTTCTCTGCGTTCTACGTCATCGGTTCCCGCCCGCCCTGCATGAGCAACGGCCAAACGACGCTCGCCCGCCGCCAAGAGCATCCTCCCACCGATCGGGGCAAGCCCAAGCGCGAGCTTACGAAAGCGGAGGTCGAAGAGCAGCTCCGCCGCCGTCGCGACTCGATGGACGGGCACCTTGACGGACTCGGGCAGGAGGCACAGACCACGGCCCAGGAGGCGCAGCAGACGGCCGAGCGCACCGTGCAGCAGTACACGCTGGCGGTGCTGGGGGGGCTGGGCGTGGCCGGCGCGGCGCTGGGCTACTGGCTGGTACGCCGCCGCCGCAAGAAGCGTGAGGCCGCCGCCGCGCGCACTCCGCTTGACGACTACCGCGACGCGGTGCGTGAGGAAGTGCGGGCCGCCGCCCGGCGTGGCGACGACCCTGGCGAGGTGGCCGGACGCCTCCTGGGAAACACGCGCCCGCTCGTGATGCGTGAAGGGGCCACGCCGACCGAGTCGGGAGGCCTGCTGCG
Organism: Bacteroidetes bacterium QS_9_68_14; assembly: GCA_003022535.1. Taxonomy (GTDB): domain Bacteria; phylum Bacteroidota; class Rhodothermia; order Rhodothermales; family Salinibacteraceae; genus QS-8-64-10. The sequence continues at coordinate 26,305 of PXTT01000040.1, read as the reverse complement.
CACGGTGCTGGACCTAACCGGGCGCACTCTCGTGAGCGTAGCCGTGAAGTACGCCGTGGACGCCGCCTCGGGGCAGGTGTTGCCGCGCTCCGGCGCGCGCGAGGTTGAGACGAGCGGCGAGGACGTTGCGCCCGTGGCGGGGGCGGTGTCCAGCCAGGAATGAGGCCGACCGACCTGTCGGGGCGTTGCACGACGTGGAGAAGCAAGGGACTGGAGCCACGGGGCGAGCCGGCCCATCCGCACGGGGCGCTTGCCGGGCAAAGAGCCGTCGAAAAACGTGCTGCTGCCGTCTTGGCCGAGGGCGCAGCGTTGCGCACGAAGCGGCGGCGCGCTATATTAGTTGCCTCCGATTAATGAAAACGTGTTTGCTCTGCTGGCGCATTCGCCCTGTTCTCCACGACTGCCCCGCCCCGTTCGCTCATGCGCATCGTACTCTTCGGCCCGCCCGGCGCGGGCAAGGGCACGCAGGCGCGTCTCCTGTCGGAGCGCCGCGACCTGTGCCACATCTCGACCGGCGAGATCCTCCGCGAATCTATGGAGGACGAGACGCCCGTTGGCCGCGAGGCGAAGTCCTACGTCGAGGCTGGCGAGCTGGTACCCGACGACGTGGTGCGCCGCCTTGCCGAAGACGCTATATCGAGCGTCGAACACGACGGCTTCGTCCTGGACGGCTACCCGCGCACGCTCCAGCAGGCGGAGTGGCTCACGGCCTTCCTCGAAAAAGAAGGCGCCCCGCTGACGGCCGTCGTTAACCTCGACGTGCCCGATGAAAAAATCGTCGCGCGCCTCTCGAAGCGCCGCGTGCACACCGAGACGGGCGAGAACTTTCACCTCGAAGCCAAGCCGCCGCCGCCCGGCGTCGACGAGGCCCTCATCGTGCAGCGCCCCGATGACCGGCCCGAGGCCATCCGCAAACGCCTCGACGTGTACCGCGACGAAACCGCCCCGGTACGCGCCCACTACGAGGGCCACGACGCCTACCGCAGCGTCGACGGCACCGGCAGCTTCGAGGAAGTATACGACCGCATTGCGGAAGCGCTCGAAGAGACGACACCAGCCCGGTCCGGGCGCTGACGCGGCAGCCCTTTCTGTCCCGAAGTACCTGCGCGCCATGCCTTCGCGCCGTGACGCCGCCGCGGACCTCGAGCTGCGCGACGAGCCGGCCTTGCTCTACGAGCCGGTGCGCTACGTGCTGCGGGGGGGCGGCAAACGGCTGCGTCCGGTTCTGCTCTTGCTCGTGGCCGAGGCGTTCGAGACCGAGCCCGAGGACGCGCTCCCGGCGGCCCTGGCGGTGGAGGTCTTCCACAACTTCACGCTCGTGCACGACGACGTGATGGATGGGGCCGACCAGCGGCGCGGGCGCCCGGCCGTGCACCGCCGGTGGGACACGGGCACGGCGCTTCTGACCGGCGACCTGCTCCTGGCGCGCGCCTACGACCTCTTGGCCGAGGCGGGGGAAACGACCGGTGCTGACCCCACTCCACTGATGCGCCCCTTTCGCCGCATGGCGCGCCGCCTCTGCGAGGGGCAGGCGCTCGACAAAACGTTTGAGACGCGCGAGGCGGTTTCCGTCGAGGAGTACCTGGACATGATCGACAGCAAAACGGGGGCGCTCCTCGGCGCCGCGTTCGAGCTGGGCGGGCGCTGCGGCGGCGCCTCGCCCGAGCGGGCCGAGTCGCTCCGCGAGGCCGGGGCCGCGCTGGGCCGCGCCTTTCAGATTCAGGACGACCTCCTCGACCTCACCGCCGATTCCGAGCGCTGGGGGAAGCCCGTCGGCGGGGACCTGCAGGAGGGAAAGAAGACGTTTCTGCTATTGCGTGCCCGCGAGCGTGTCTCCGAAGACGACGTCTCAGCCGACGCCCGCGCGCTTTTCGAGCGAGCCGCCGCAGACGGGCTGGCCCCTGATGAGATCGACGACGCCCGCCGCCATATGGACCGGCTCGGGGTTCTGGGGGATGCCCGCCGGGCCGTTGCGCGCCACACCGACGCGGCCACCGCGCACCTGCGCCGCGCGTTGCCGGGGGGCGAGAACGGCACGGCAGAAGACGGCGTGGCAAAAGACGGCGCGGCCGAGGACGGCTCCGCGGAAGATGACTCGGCGGTGGGGGCGCTCCGCTGGCTCATTGGCAAAATGCAGGCGCGCCTGCACTGACGACCCGTTGCTCTCTGCGAGACGTAGAGACGCGCCATGCCGCCTCCCTACGGTCGAATGCCGAAGTGCTCGCTACGCCTTTCTCATTCTTCTTCTCAGCCATGACCGAGCGCGAGGTCGTCATTACCAACCGTGCGGGGCTGCATACGCGCCCGGCCTCGATGATCGTGCGCGAAGCCGCCGACTACGACGCGGAGTTTCTTATTCGCAAAGACGGTTACGAGATCAACGGCAAGAGCATCATCGGGGTCATGACGCTCGCCGCCGAGCAGGGGGCCACGCTCGTGCTTGTCCTCGACGGAGACGATGAGGAAGAGGCCGCCGACGCGCTGGCCGGGCTTTTCGAAGACGGATTCGGGGAAGCGAAGTGAGCCGGCACCGGCGGGGCGCTACTGCCACTCGAACTCTTCTTTCACCTGGTCGGCTTCCACGGGCACCGGGTAGTCGCCGGTGAAGCAGGCGTTGCAGTAGCCGAGGTCGTTTTGCTTGTTGGCCGTGCGCACCGCCTTCATCAGCCCCTCGACCGAGAGGTAGGCGAGTGAGTCCACGCCCAGGTGGTCGCCCATCTCTGCGATGGAGTCGAACTGGTTGGCCAGAAGCTCTTCTTCGCTGGGGAAGTCCATTCCATAGAAGCACGGGCTGACGACCGGCGGGGAAGTGATGCGAAAGTGCACGCTCGCGGCGCCGGAGTCGCGCAGCATGTCCACCAGGTAGCTGGCGGTGGTCCCGCGCACGATGGAGTCGTCGACCACCACGACGGGGCGGTCCCGCAGCAGGCCCTCGACGGTGTTAAACTTGCCACGCACTTTCATCTCGCGCTGGTCTTGGCCGGGCGCGATGAAGGTGCGCCCCACGTAGTGGTTGCGAATCAGGCCGATCTCAAAGTGGCAACGCTGGCCCTGCTTCTGGCAGGCGTTGGCGTAGCCGAGCGTGGCGGTGTTCGCCGAGTCAGGCACGGGGATGACGATGGGTTCTTTCTGTCCGTCTTCGACCTCCGGCACGGGCGCCTCGAGCGCGAGCTGGCGGCCGATCTGGCGGCGCACCTTGTCGACCATTTCGCCAAAGATTTTCGAGTCGGGCCGCGAGAAGTAGACGTACTCGAAGACGCACTGGCTCACGCCGTGGCGCCCGGGCACCTGGTAGCTCTCGAAAGCGCTCGCGTCGCCGCGGGCGGCCGTTTCGCGGTCGATGACGAGAATCTCGCCGGGCTCGACGTCACGCACGTACTCCGCGCCGATCATGTCGAAGGCGCAGGTCTCGGAGGCCACGCACCAGGCCGGCCCTTCGGCGTGGCCATTCTGCTTCGCGCTGCCGCTCGACTCGCTCGCGAGCCGCCCGAGCGCCAGCGGGCGAAAGCCGTTCGGGTCGCGCACGGCGACCAGATGGTCGTCGGTCAGAAGCACCAGCGAGAAGGCGCCCTCCACCTGGGTGAGCGCGTCGATGATCTGGTCGACGCGCCGCTCGCGCCGGCTCTGCGCGATCAGGTGCAGGATCAGCTCACTGTCGGAGGTCGTTTGGAAGAGGGTGCCCTGTTCGCTGAAGGAGCGCCGCAGCTCGCGCGCGTTCGAGAGATTACCGTTGTGCGAAAGCGCGAGGTTGCCCTTGCGGTCGTGCACCAGAAACGGCTGCACGTTCGTCCGGCTCTCCGAGGCGCCACTGGTGGAATAGCGGTTGTGCCCGATCCCGCTATCGCCCAGGAGCTTTTGAGAGAAGAGCCTCTCCTGGTCGAAGACGTCCAGCACGAGGCCGAAGTCCTTGTGGATCGGCATGACGGGGCGCTCTCTGGCCTCGTCGTAGGTGGAGGTGACGATGCCGCTGGACTCCTGCCCGCGGTGCTGGAGGGCGTGGAGGCCGTAGTAGGTATGCCGTGCGGCCTCCGGCGTGCCCAGGATGCCGAAGATACCGCACTCGTCGTTGGCGCCCATTTCGCTTGAGGACGGCGGACGGCGGACCGAAGACCGCCGGGTCTGCGCCGAAAGGTTTGGGAGAGAAGTTCGTGCCGGCGTTGCGCAAAGCATATAGGGGCGCGGCGTGCCCGACCGCGTTACCAACAAGGCAGCAACGCCGTATCACCGCGTTACCAACAAGGCAGCAACGCCGTATCACAAAGACAAACCGCCGTCCGTCGTCCACGGTCCACCATCCAACGGAGTGCCCACACGGACCGACGCTCAAAGCAGCACCACGCCCGCCCCCAGCAAGAGCCCCAGCGCGTCAGCCACGAGGTCGCGCGCCGAGAAGTAGCGTGCCGGGCCGGCGTAGCGGTCGTAGACTTCCTTCGTCAGCCCGACGGCCGCGCCCGTGCTCAGCGAGAGCGCCAGCGCGGGGCCTTGCTCCAGCGTGGCCTTTTGCTCGAAGACGTACTGCCCGCCGAGCACCAGCAGGAAGCTGCTGCCTGCGTGCTTGGCTTTGTCCATCGCCAGCCAGCGGTCCGCGCGTTGCCGGAGGGAGTCGCGCCCCGCGAGCGCGCGCGCCGCAACCGCCGAGCGCGTGGCCGATGGTCTCGCCGCCACCGCACGGGCGGGCGCTGACGCGGCGCCGACAGAGCGCAACGCGCCGTGCTCCTGGGCGTGCGCGCCGGGAGCCGGCCCGGCCACGCAGACGACCGCCAGCAGCGTGGCTTGCACCGAGAGCGGGAGACGCATGCCAGCCGGGCGGACAAAAGAAGAACGGAGAGCTGGGGCGGTTGCTCCTTCAATCGAACAAACCGAAATAGCTAAACAAGTCGAAAGCGTTGAGCACCACCACCAGAATGACCAGTGGACACACGTACCGGACGAACGCGCCCCAGAGCCGCGCCGTGCCGGGCGCGAAAGCGCCCTCGCCGCTGCGGATCTCCATGGCCGCGTCGGCCGTGCTCCACACCCACCCGACGAACACGCACAGGAGGAGCGCCCCGAGTGCCAACGAAATGTCGCCCCAGATCTTGTCCATGATGCCCAGGAAGTCCGTCGCGCCCAGGACGCCCCCCTCGCCGACGAGCCAACTCATGTCCCCGAGCGCCGGGCTGATGCCCTGCGAGAGCGCCGCCGGAAAGCCGAACACGAACGCCGCCCCCGTCACGACGGCCACGGACTTCGAGCGCGACCACTGCTGCTCGTCCATGCAGTAGGAGACGACCACCTCCATCAGTGAGACCGTCGAGGTCAGCGCCGCCACCGAAAGCAAGAGGAAGAAAAGCATCCCTACGACCGTGCCGAGGGGCATCTGCTGAAACAGGCCCGGCAGCACGTCGAAGACCAGCGTCGGTCCGGCCTGCGGGTCGGCGTCGAGGGCGAAGACAGCGGGAAAGATCATCAGCCCGGCCAAGAGCGCGATGCTCGTGTCGAAGAGCGCCACCCAGCCGCCAGCCGAGAGCAGATTTTCCTCCTCGGGCAGGTACGAGCCGTACGTCACCATCGCGCCCATCCCCAGCGAGAGGGAGAAAAAGGCTTGCCCCAGCGCCGCCACAATGGCCTCGCTCCCGATCTTCGAGAAGTCGGGGTTGAGGTAAAACGAAAGCCCCGCGCTCGCGCCTTCGAGCGTCACGCCCCGCACGATGACCAGCAGCATCAAGACCAGCAGGATCGGCATGAGCACCTTCGCGGCGCGCTCGATGCCGTCCTCCACGCCGCCCTGCACGATGGCGGCCGTGAAGCCGAGGAACAGCACGAAGAGCGGCAGCACCAGCCACGGCGTGGCGATAAACTCCGTAAACGTCGTATCAGGACTGGCGACGTTTTTGAAAATGTAGCCGAAGGTCCATCCGGCGATCACGCCGTAGTAGCTGAGGATGAACAGCCCCGTGAGGATGCCCAGCCCGCCGACGATCACCCAAGGCGTGCGCCCCGCGACTGCTCTGATGGCGCCGACGGGGTTTTTCTGGCTGTGCCGCCCCAGCGCCAGCTCGGCCAAGAGGTACGGCAGGCAGATGAGCGCGATGCAGGCGAGGTAGACGATCACGAAGGCCGCGCCCCCGTTCTCGCCGGTGACGTACGGGAAGCGCCAGATGTTGCCCAGCCCAATGGCCGATCCCGCCGCCGCCAGCACGAACCCGATTTTCGAGCTCCACTGCTCGCGCGATTGGTCGCCGGTGTGCGCGGGCGCGGGGTCAGACGTGGTCGTCGGTTCCATCAGGGGCGGGGTAGCCAGAGCAAACGGGCAGTGGGGCACCACCCGCAAACAATTTCACGCCCGCGTGAAAATCAAGCCGTGCTCTGGATGTGGGGGCGAGAGCGCGGGCGAAAAAGAAATCATTCCAGCGCTCCTTTCTCCAGGGTCCCCCGTGCTCGACTACACGAAACTCAGCCACGAGCTGTCTTCCATGTAGTCTTCCACGACGCCGGCCATGCCTTTCTGCTGGTAGGTGTCCAGGATGGCCTCCGCGTCCTGCTTCAGCACCTTGAGACTGCCGGAGATGAGGTCTTCGCGGAAGCCGCGGTCGCCCAGCTCGATCACCAGGTCCATCGAGACGACGCGCCCGATGGCGCGGCCCAGGTCTACGAGCTTGCGCTGGGGCATCTGGTCGTCGACCTCAAAGTCGAGGCTACCCTGGAAGCGCTCGGCGGCGCGGCTGGTCAGCTCATACTCGCTGAGGTAGTCGTAGAGGTTGTTCTCGTTGGACTTCTTCATATCCTTCAAGACGGCCTGCGAGATTTGCTCGTAGAGCACGTCGTTGGAGCCTTCGAAGATCTGAAACGGGCGGCTGTCGACCGTCGCGCGGCCGGCCAGGTGGTCGAGGCGGTAGCCCTGCGCGCCACTGAGCTGGAGGAAGCTCTGCGCGGCGTCGTGCATCACGTCGGTCACAACGGCCTTCACCGAGTTCGACGAGACAGTGCTGGTCGAGAGGTTGTTGTCCGTCGAGGCGTGCTCGGAGGCGTAGGCGCACATCGCCGAGCAGGTCGTAAAGTACGCCTGGATGCGCGAGAGGCGCTTTTTGACCTGGTCGCGCTCGAAGAGCGGCGTGTTGCCGACGAGGCGGTCTTTGCAGTGGGCCATCGCCTCGTCCATGATGCGCCGCAGAAAGCCCATCCCCATGCCGGGAAACTCCGTGCGGCTGCGGTGGAGCGTGTCAAGCATCATCGTGATGCCCATCGACTCAGGCTCGAGCTTGTGCGTCTCGGGGACGGTCGCGTCCACGCGGTTGCGTCCGTAGGGAATGGCGTAGAGCCCGAGGTTGTGGAACCGCTCCTCCACGTCCACGCACTGCTCAGGGTCGTCCTGGTCGAGGATGAAGAAGTCGATGTCGCGGCCCAGCGAGCCGCCCTCGCGCTCTTGGCGTGCGGTCACGAGCCAGAAGTCGGCCCAGCCGGTCAGGCCCGCCCAGTGCTTGGTGCCGCTGACGGTGTAGCGCCCGTCCTTGCGTTGCGCGTAGCTGGTCTGCATGTTCAGCGCGTCGGTGCCGTAGTCCGGCTCGGTAATCATAAGCCCTCCCATGTGCTTCTCCTCAATGAAGCGGTCGAAGATGTCTTGCTTGACCGCCTCACGCCCGTACTTCGAAACCGGCTGGAGGAAGAGCGCCCCGTTGATGCCCAGCGTCAGCGAAAGGGACAGCGACTCGTAAGAGGCGGCTTCGAGCACCGCCTGGCATTTGCGCACGTGGCCGCCGCGCCCGCCATACTCCTCAGGGATGAAGACCGAAAGCGGGCTCGACCGCTGTACCTCGCGCATCATGAACGGCTCGAGGCCGCGGGTGGTACTCACCTCGTCGGCATCGGCGCGGCGGCGAAAGACGTGGCGCAGCCGCGCGCGGAAGTTCTCAATGAACGTCGAGAAGTCCGGCGAGACCTCGGCGGGAGCGGAAAGGGAAGAGACGGCACTCATAGAGCCAGGGGGTAAGGTATACTGAATAAAGCACCGGTCCTACGTCCGGGCAGCCTGTTTCGTTCAGAGCGGCCCGGCCGCGGGCAAACGGCGGGCCACCGTTCCCCGAGCGCGGGCACGCGGCCGGTGAGAACCCGGACAGTGAAAGGAGCCGCCGCCTCGCGTGGGCGACGGCCCCTTTCGTCGTCCTGCACCGATTGCTCTTTTACCGAGCTGGCGTGGCCCGCCCGCTACGCGGAGCGTGGGAAGGCGTCCCGGTTGTCCTCCGGTTGCGAGACTGTCCGCGGGACGCGGAAGTTGCCTTTCGCCTGACGTTGCCGCCTCGTCGTGGAGACACGAAATCCCGCGTCTCCGACCTCACGTTTCTACGCCAGCCGAAGGCGTCGCTACCCCGCCTACGGGCAGCTGCCTGCGGGCAGCACGCCTTTCAAAAACGTCAACCGTCCCGTGTTCACTGTAGCTCAGAAGGGGAGCTCGTCATCCGGCTCGAACGAGTCGTCCTGCCCGCCGGCTCCGCCGGAGGACGCGCCGCCGCCCGCGCTCTCGCGTTGCGGCTGCTGCTGGCGCTGGTCGTAGTCGCCGGTGCGCTCGGGGCGCCGCTGGTCCATGCCGTCGCGCCCTCCGCGCCGCCCGTCTTCCTCACCGCCGAGCATCATCATGTTGCGCATCTTGATCTCGGTGGAGTAGCGGGTGTTGCCGTCGCGGTCTTCCCAGGTGCTGGTCTGGAGAGAGCCTTCGCAGTAAATGCGCGAGCCTTTCACAAGGTACTCGTCGCAGATCTCCGCGAGGCGCTCCCAGGCCACGATGTCGTGCCACTCGGTGCGCTCGACGAGCTCGCCGTTGGGGTCGGTGTACGACTCGTCGGTGGCGAGGCGAAGGTTGCAGACGGCCGTGCCGCTGCCGGTGTAGTTGAGCTCGGGGTCCTGCCCGAGGTTGCCAATGAGCATGACTTTGTTGACGCCACGTGCCATAAGAAATCACCTGCTGATGGTCGAGAAAGAAGAAGCGGAGAAGCAACGCTTCGGGTAAGGCCTTCGGAAAGGCGCGCTACTGAGCGTTGCCGTAAGGTAGACATGTGCACCCCGAAAACATAACGTCGAAGTGCAAAAAGAACGTACGGCGCCGGGGTGACACCCGTGTGTCACCGGCTTCGAAAAAACAAAAGGCGGGCCACGGGGTTGAGCTTCGCCCGCATCTGTTTTCCCCAGCCACGCCCAGCCGAATGCCCGACGCGCCCGATCCCGAGGCGCCGGTCTACGAAGACTCGTTTCGCCCGTCCGACGCGCTCGCCGAGGCGTTTGCCGACTTTGTGGCCGTCGTGCGCCAGCTCCGCCGCGATTGCCCGTGGGACCGCGAGCAGACGCATGCCTCCACGCGCTCGCTCACGCTGGAGGAAGCCTACGAGGTCGCCGACGCCATCGACGCGGAAGACGCGGAGGCGCTGGAGGGCGAGCTGGGCGACCTGCTGCTGCACGGCCTCTTTCACAGCCGCATTGCCGAGGAGGCCGGGCGCTTCACGCTCGAAGATGTGCTGCGCCGCGAGACGCGCAAGCTCATCCGCCGCCACCCGCACGTCTTTGGCGAGGAGGAGGCCCGCAACGCCGAGGACGTCGAGCAGACGTGGGAGGCCGCCAAGCGCGCCGAGCGCGAGAAACGCGCCGACGAGGACGACGGCGTCTCGCCTTCTGCCCTCGACGACGTGCCCGAGGCGCTCCCGGCGCTCCTGAAGGCCGCGCGTACCCAGCAGAAGGCCGCCGGGGCGGGCTTCGACTTCGCCACGCGCGAGGCGTCGTGGGCAAAGGTGGAGGAGGAGCTGCGCGAGTTCCGCGCCACCGAAGGGGCCTCGCCGGAGGAGCGCGAGGAGGAGCTGGGCGACCTGCTTTTCGCCCTCACCGCCTACGCCCGCCGCGAGGAGCTCGAGGCCGAGGACGCGCTGCGCAACGCGACCGCGAAGTTCGCCCGCCGTTTCCGCTACGTCGAGCAGCGCGCGGCCGAAGAGGCCACGCGAGAAGAGATGAGGCGGCTCTGGGACGAGGCCTCGGGGCGCGGGAGCACGGAGGCGCAGGAGCACGGGTGAACAGGGTCGCCCCCGTCACGCAGGCGCCATCGTCGAGCAGAGGCGGGGACACATCGTCGAGGACATATCGCCGAAAGGACGGAGGGAGGAGGGCACAAGCAGCGGTGGGGCTCGTTACCCCTTTGGCGGTGAGAAACGTCCCCGGGTGTCAAAGCGGATGTTCAGTCCGCAATCCCAAATCTGCAACCCAAAACCGTGAACACCGTTCTCGACGCTATCGCCACGGGGAACCCGGCCACGCGCTGCTGCCAGGAGGAAACCGCGCGTTTCATGCAGCAGGTCGAGGGCTCGCCCGAGGCACTGCGCAAGCGCTTGCCGATCATTTACGAAAAGACGGGCATCGACTACCGCTACTCGGCGGTCGAGGACTACGCCCGCGCCCCCGAGGACTTTACCTTCTATCCCCGGCACTGGGACGGCGACCCGCCCACCACCGCCGAGCGCAACCGTAAGTACCGCGAGGTGGCGCCCGGGTTGGCGGAGCGCGTGGCCAGCGAGGCGCTTACCGAAAGCGGCCACGCCCCCGAAGAAGTCACGCACGTGATCGCCGCAAGCTGCACGGGCTTCTTCGCGCCGGGCCTCGACGTGGAGCTCGTCAAGCGCCTGGGGCTGCCGCGTGACACACGGCGCACCCTAATCGGCTTCATGGGCTGCTACGCGGCGTTCAACGCTATGCGCACCGCGCACCACATCTGCCAGTCGCAGCCGGGAGCGCGCGTGCTCATCGCGTGCGTGGAGCTCTGCACGCTGCACTTCCAGATCAGCCAGACGATCCGCTCGGCGGCGATCAACGCCCTCTTCTCAGACGGGGCTGCGGCGGCCGTTCTCTCGGCGCAGGAAGACGAAGAAGCGCGTGGCCGGCTTGCCTACGCCGGCGGGCGCACGCTGCTGGACGAGGACTCGGGCGAGGAGATGACGTGGGACATCGGCGACACCGGCTTCCTGATGGGCCTCACCGCGCGCGTGCCGAAAGTCATCGCCGGCCACCTGCCGAGCTACCTCGACGCGCTCCTGCCCGCGGACACCCCGCGCACCGACGTAGACTTCTGGGCGATTCACCCCGGCGGGCGGGCCATCGTGGAGCAGGCGCAGGAGACGCTGGGTCTCACCGACGACCAGGTCGCCGACAGCTTCGACGTGCTCCGCCGGCGCGGCAACATGAGCTCGCCAACCGTGCTGTTCATTTTGAAGCGCTTCCTGGAGCGCCACCAGGAGGCGCGCGCGGCCGGGGGGGCGGGCTTCCAGCGCGGCGTGGCGATGGCCTTTGGTCCCGGCCTCACGCTCGAAGGGGCGCGCTTCGAGCGGGTGTGACCTGCCTTGCAGGAGGGCGGACTTTTGGAGGGCCGGCACTGCCGTCGCATCCGCCTGCGGCAACGCGTCCACGCAACCCGTCGCACACCGGCATTGCCGACCAGCGACAGGGGCGCCTTCCGTCAGGGGGCCTTCCGTCAGCCATCGTCCTCGGGGGGGACGATGCGCACTTCCACGTTCCGGGGGGAGCCTTCGGGCAGGCGTGTGTCTTCAGGGGCCAGCAAAGCGACCTGCGCGGGAGTGTCGCGGAGCGAGTCGGGCGCGACGGACTCGGTAGGGAGCGCTTCGGGAACGTTTTCTCCGTCGCGGCGCACCAGCAGCTCGGTCGAGTCGGGGGTGGCGCGCAGGCGGAGCGAGTCGGGGACAGGCCCGCTCGTCTGGATGCGCACGGGTAGGCGTATGCTGCGCAGAGGCCATGCGTCCACGTGCACCGTCTGCGGCCGGGCTTCCTCGAGGCGCAGCCCGCTCGGCAGGTTCAGGTTGTCGGCCGTCACGCGGAGGTGGTTGCGGCCAGCCCCCAGGTCCGAAAAAGGAAACGAGACGGACAGCTCCGAGGGGTCGGCGAGCTGGAAGGCACGCTCCGAGCCCGAGAGCGCGATACTGACGCGCGACGTGTCGGGCTCCTCAATCAGCCACGCGGGCTCGACGTTGCGAAAGGCCACGGGGACGTCGAAGGTGCGGTAGCTCGAGCCCGGGTTGTAGGCGAGCGCCAACCAGATGAAGCTCGCTAGAAGTACCGAAAGGAGCGCCGTGCGCGCGCTGGCCTGGCTCCACCAGTGCTCTTGCTCGGCCGGTTCGTAGTGCGCCTTCCAGAAGCGCCCGAGGCGCTCGCGCAGGGCGCCGGGAGAGTCCAGCTCCTCCAGCGTCCCGCCCTCGGCCACGCTGATGGCGCCGCGTTCCTCGCTGACGACGATGACGAAGGCGTCGGACTGCTCGGCCAGCCCGAGGGCGGCGGCGTGGCGCGTGCCGCCGGCGCGGCTGCTCTCCGGCAGGTTCGCCGCCAGCGGCAGGTGCACCCCAAAGCGCGTGGCGCGTTTCCGTTCGATGAGCACCGCCCCGTCGTGGCCGTCGGTATCCTCGTGAAAGATGCTTTTCAGCAGCGGCAGGCTCAGGCGCCCGTCCAGCGCCATGCCGCCCTGCGTGACCCCGTCCCACGAGTCATGCCCGCGCACAGCCATCAGCGCTCCGACGCGCTCGTCGGCCAGCTGCCGGGCTGCCTCGGTGATCGTGTCGAGCGTGGCATCGCCGGGCCCGCCGCTCGCGGCCGCAGGCGTCCCGAAAGAAACGGCGCCGATGCGGTCGATCACGCGGCGGATCTCCGACTGGAACAGCACGACGGACGCGACCACGAACACGCCGAAAAGTACGCCCAGCAGCCGCTCGACGAGGTACATCGAGAAGGCCTCGGCCAGCAGATACACCGCCGCGAAGGCCGCCAGCACGACCGAGAGCCGCCACGTCGTGCCGGGGCGGGTGCCGCGCCGCACGGCCGTGAGCAGCGCGTAGAGGAACGCCGCGACCAGCAGCACGTCGAGCCCGTCGGCCACGCGCACGCTCTGCGCGAGCTGGCGAAAAAAGGAGGTGACGGCATCGAGCACAGTGTGAGGTGTCGAGGTGTTGAGGCGTTCGAGTGTTGGGGCGCTTCTTCCGTCAGCGCGCCGCAACCCCAGCGCACCGCAGCATGGTTCAGTCGGTTTCGGGTGTCGTCTCTTCGGCGCTGCCGGTGGGGCCGCCGGCGTTGCCGCCGCTCTGCTCGCCGGGCTGGCCTTCGAGCCCGGGCTCGCGGTCGAGGTATTCCTCGAAAAGCTCCGTCTGGCGATTCACCAGCGGCACGCGCCGCCCTTTAATGAAGAGGTGCTCGACGTCGGTGCTTGTCTTAAACGGGTCGCCGTCGGCCACGAAGAGGTTGGCGACCTTGCCTTCCTCGATAGAGCCGATCTCGTCGGCCACGCCGAGGATGCGCGCCGGGGCGATGGTCACGGCCCGCAACGCCTGCTCGCGCCCCAGGCCGTAGGTCGCCGCGAAGCCGGCGTGGTACGGCAGGTTGCGCACGTTCTCGGCCTCCCCGCTGCGGATGGCCAGCTCCACGCCCGCCTCGCGCATCAGGCCGGCGTTGGCGTAGGGCTTGGAGTAGCGGTCGGCGTCGCGGGCGGGCACGGCCAGCACCGGCCCCACGAGACACGGGATGCCCGCGTCGGCGATCTCGTCGGCCACGCGCCAGCCCTCGGCCAGCCCGCTAAAGATCACGTTCTCGGTCTGGTCGTGCTCGGCGGCCCACTCGATGGCGCGGGTGATGTCGCTGGCCGCGTCCACCTTCACGATGAGCGGCGTGTCGCCGCGCACCACCGGCGCGAGCGCCTCCAGGGCGGGGGCGTACTCAGGGCGTTGCCCGTCGGTGGCCCCGGCGGCGCGCGCGCTGTCGATGCCCGCGTAGAGGGCCGCCTGCGCCCACGTGTCGTTGAGCTTTTGGATGGCTTCTTCAGCCTCTTTCTCGATCTGCTGTTGCGAGCGGTCGTCCCAGGGGCCGCGCCGCCCGGTGTCGGGAAAGTCGAGCGTGACCGCCTCGAACTCGCGGAACATCTGCGCGGGGGTGTAGCCGAAGAGGTCGATCAACGCGGCGGTGCCGGGCATCAGGCCGCCGCTGGGCTCGGCGATGACGCTGGTGACGCCATTGACGCGCGTAACCGGGATCGAGACGCTGCTGGGATTGATGGCCGTCAGCGCCTGCATGTGCGGCGTGACCTCCCCGACTTCGCTATAGTCGCGCGTCTCGCTGAGCGAGCCGACTTCCACGAGCCCCAGGCGCGTCCCTGCGTCGATCAGGCCGGGGTAGACGGTACTGCCGTCGAGGTCGAAGGTCTGCGCCCCGCTCGGCACCGGGGCGTTCTCCCCGACGGCCGTGATGCGATCTTCTTCGATCACGATCGTCCCGTCTTCGATCACTCCGTTCGTGATCGTTTGGATGCGCGCGTTCGTCAAGGCGAAGGGGCCGCGCTCGGCCTTCGGCTGCTGGGCGTGCGCGTCGCTGCCGACAAGTAGCAACGCGAAGGGGAGAAGAAGAGCGGGGAGGAAAGAACGCAGGCGCATGGGGCAGACGCGGTTTGGCAGAACCGAAGAGGAAAAACGGTAGGGACACGACACGCCGTGTCCGCGAGGAATGAAGGCTTGCCGTGAGGAATGAGGGCTATGCCGGAAAACGCAGCAGCGCGTGGCGGCGACGCGCAGACAGAAAAGAAAGGCAATGCGCCTCACTGCTGGAGCGCCTTGCGTGCGAAGGCGCCCATCCGAAAGGCCCCGTGCATGCAGCGGTGCTCTTCGGTACCGGCGTGGCCGGCGGTGTGCCCGGCGCGCGTGGCCGGCACCGGGGCCTCCGGGTCAACGAAGAGACGCACGTCGCTGGGGTCGTCCGCATGGTCGAAGCGCTTGACGCCGTCCACGTAGGTGCGTTGCGGGACGGTGTAGATGTTCAGCGGGTGCTTCGAGAAAATCGCCAGGTCCGCGTCCTTGCCTTCCTCGATGGATCCTACGCGGTCGGCGATGCCGAGCTGCTTGGCTGGGTTGATCGTGATAAGCTTCAGCGCCTGGTTTTTCGAAAGGTCGCCGTACTTCTGCGTCTTGGCCGCCTCGTGGTAGAGGTGGCGGTCCAGCTCGCCGGAGTCGGAGTTGATCGAGGTCAGGACGCCGTTGCGCGCGAGGATCGCGGCGTTGAAGGCGGTCGAGTAGTAGACCTCGAACTTGTAGGCCCACCAGTCGGCGAAGACTGACGCGCCCGCGCCGTACTCGGCCAGCTCGGGCGCCACCTTGAAGCCTTCGTTGACGTGCTGGAACGTCACATCGTCCACGCCGAAGTCGTCGAGCACGTCCATCAGCATGACGATCTCATCGGCGCGGTAGCTGTGGCAGTGCACCTGAAGGTCGCCACTGAGCACGTCCGCCAGTGCTTCGAGGCGCTCGCTGTACTCAGGCGGGGCCGCGCGTTCGCCATTCTGGAAGGCTTCCTTCTGCGCGGCGTAGCGCTCCGCCCGGTTCAGCGCGCGGCGGATGACGTGCTCCACGCCCATCCGCGTGGAGGGCTGGATGTCTTGGCCCGTGCCGTGCACGCGCGTCGGGTTCTCCCCAAGGGCGAACTTGATGGTGCCCGGCGCGCCCTCGAAACGGAGCTCACCCGGGTCGGTGACGCCGTAGCGGTGCTTGATCGTCTCGTTCTGCCCGCCGATGGGGTTGGCCGAGCCGTGCATCACGTGGCTGGTGGTGACGCCGCCGGCCAGTGCGCGGTAGAGCGCCACGTCGAAGGGGTCGAGCACGTCGCCCACGTCCACCTCGGCGGTGACGGGGTTGGTCGCCTCGTTGACGTTGCTGATGCCGATGTGCACGTGCGCGTCCACGACACCGGGCATGACGTACTCGCCGCTCGCGTCGTAGACTTCGACGTCGCCGGGTGCGTCCACGTCCTCGCCCACGGCCGCGATGTTGCCATCCTGCACCAGCACGTCGCCGTCCTCGATGGTGCCGTTGGTAACCGTCAGCACCGTGGCGTCCTGGATGAGCCAGTCGTCGCGCTCCTCGCGCGCTTCGTAGAGATCCACGATGCCTTGCGAGGGGCCGTCTTCCTGTGCGGCCACGCGCTCAGCCGGCGCGAGGACGAGAAGTAAAAGCGCAAGAGACGTGAGAAAACGCATGGGCAAAAAGCGTCAGCAAAAAGAAGAGAAAAAGAGCGGTCAGCGTTTAGCCGTCAGCCTCGGGGGCGAGGCGTAAGGGGGCCTGTTTCTAAGGCGCGTTGCTGCGAACCGGCAACGCGTCGGCGGCAGGCCGCCCATCCACAGTCGCCAACCCAAAACCGAGGACTGTCATTGATCGAGGACTGTTATTCCGGCCCTGAGATGCGCGTGCCTTCCAGCGCCACGCCGCCGTAGCCGGGCACCGTCACCAAGCCCTCCATCGTATCGCCCTCAATGGTGGCCGTGACCGAGAGGATGCCCACCTGCCCGCCGTCGAACTCGAAGGAAAGGTCCGAGCCGCTGAGCTCCACGTCCTCGAGCGTTTGCTCCTCGCCCCTGGTCACAATGGTACCAGAAAGGTTGCCCGGGGCGCCTTCGAGCGTGAGGGTGCCCGTTTGCGTGCCTCCAGGCGCGGAAATCTCGATTTCCCACGTGCCGGCCGGGTTCACGCCCTCGGCGGGCGGGGCCTCGCCTTCGGAGCCGCCCGCGGGTTCGGCGCTGTACTCGAACGGCTCCCCGTCCACGAAGACGTGGCGAATGGCCGTGTCTTCCTCGAAGAGCGCCCCATCGGTGACGACGAGGTTGGCGATCTTGCCCTCCTCGACGGTGCCGAGCCGGCGCGAGAGGCCCAGCAGCCGCGCGGCGTCGGTGGTGAGTGCGGCGAGGGCGTCTTCCTCAGAGAGGCCGTACTCGATCATTTTGCGCAGGTTGGCGTGGATGTCTCCCGCGTCGGCCTCTTTGGTCGAAAAGCCGAACTGGAGGCCGGCGTCTTCGAGCGTGGCCGCATTGGCGTAGTAACGCTCGGCGAAAAGCCCGCGGCGAGCCAGTAGGTTCTCGCGCTCCCCGTCGGTGTCTTCGTAGGAGCGCGTGCGGTAGTCGCGGATGAAGGGCGATCCCGGCGCCTGTGGCGAAACGGCCTTCGTGGTGTCTTGCCCTACGCCCACGCTGTCCGGCTGGGTCGTGTCGGCCACGGCTCCGCTTACGGCGCCGGGGCGCACCGAGTCGGCGCGGGCCGTGTCGGGCGTGGCGTCCGGGGCATCGTCCGGTTCCTCCGGCAACGCAAGAGAGAGAAAGAGCGGCACGTCGGCCGTTTCCGCGTCGCCTTCGGACTGGATCTCGGTGAGCGTCTCGGTGGCCGCGAAGGACTGCTGGAGGCCCGCCATTGCCAGCGGGAAGCCCAGCTCTTCGTGCAGCCGCGTGGCCCGGTGCAGGCCGAGGGCGCCGTCGGTGAAGAAGAACATCGGCTTGTCGCCCGCCAGCACAGGGGAGAGGGCCGCGTGCAGGTCGTCGTAGCGCGGGCGGGGCAAATCCTGGGGAGCTTCCTCGTACCGCTCGCCGAGCGCCTGGCGCCGCGCGGCCTCGCGCAGAAGCTGGCGCACCGTGGCGATCACGGCCATGTCGGTGGCGGGGTAGACCCGGCCGGCGCCCTCGAACTGCGCGAAGACCGAGGCGCTCTCCCGCAGCACCATGCCGGAGGGGCTGTCGCCGGCGAGCTGGATTACCGCGCCCTGCCCGGGAAGCATCCCCGAGCGCGGGACCGTGTGCGCCGCCGTGAAGCCGGCCGCGCGCAGATCTTCGAGGGTGTTTTCCTCCGGGTCGAGCAACGCGCGGGCCGAACGGTCGGCCTGAAGGCCGGCCACCTCAGGCGGCGGGGCGCCGGGGCGCTTGACGTCGGGCTCTTCTTCGCTGCTGCCGCTCTGAGGGATACCTGCGTGGGAGAGTCCGCTGATGAACCCGGCGTGGACGACGAGCGAGTCGTCCTCTTCGACGCCCGTCGCTTCTTCGACGGCCGCCGCGTCGTAGGGGGCGTCTACGTCGCGCCCGACCGCCTCGATCAGGCCGTCGCGCACGACGACGGTCGCGCCTTCGAGGGTGTCGCCGGGAGCCACCACGACACGCGCGTCCTCGATGGCGTACGCGCCGGTGGCGCGAGGCACGTCGTCGGGGTTGGGCGTTTCGTCGGGGCGTTGTACCTGCGCCTGGGTGGGGCGGGCCAGCAAGGCGCCCCCCAGGGCCAGCAACACGAGCAGGGCCGGCAGTCGGAAGCAGGACGGAAGGCGGGAGAGCATGGCGCGCGCAGAGAAATCGGAAAAGCAAGCCACACATAGCCTACGCTTCCTCGCTTCCATTTTCAACGGGGCCTCTGCCTGCGGAGGGGGGAGCACACCCCGGGCAAAAGGCAAACGAGCGATGCATCAGAAAAGCGAAACTTCTGTTGGCACATTCGCTTGTAGAAGGCCCGCAGTTTCTCATCCTACTTGTGGGCAATCATGTACAGCACACAGGGCATCGAAGCCGTCGCCACGATTACCGAGCTGCGCTCGAACACGTCCGAGCTCGTAGACCGCGCCAAAGAGCTGGAGCGCGGCATTCTCATCCAGAAAAACAACGAGCCGTACGCCGTGCTACTGAGCTACGACCAGTACGACGAGCTCGCCGGCCCCGCCGACGAAGACGACGAGGACGAATAGCGAAGCCACGCCGCCCACTTGCCACGCCGCCTGTGGCCTGCCTACGACGTGGTGGCCTGGAGGCGCTGAAGGCGACGCACCGTCTCGTGGCGGTCGAGGGGGCGGAGCCGCCTGGGCAACATCGAGCGGCGCGTGCACTCGATGGCGGCGGCCAGCTCTTGAAGCTCGATTTCGTCGGGGTAGGTCGGCGGCGCGAAGTCGTCGGTGACGGCCCGGAGGTGCGCGCCGGTAACGGCGGCGTTGCCTTCGGCAGGCTGCTCCGCGGCGGCCTGGAACTTAGCGCGCGTGAGGAGCGCTTCGAGGTCGGCCCCGCTAAAGGTAGTCGCGTGGCCGTCTTCGTCGGCGTCCTCGGCGCGCCGGCCGGTGCGGAGCACGCGCGGCACCTCGTTCATCGGGAGGTCCACGCCGGTGCGGCGCATCATCACGCGCAGGAGCTCCTCGCGGCCTGCGCGCGTCTCGGGGTAGAAGAGCGCGAGGTGCTCCTCGGCGCGGCCCTGGCGCTTGAGGTCCACGGGCACCAGGTCTGGCCGGGCGGTGACGAGAAAGAAGACGACACGCCCGCGGTGGGCTGGGTCGCTCATAAATGAGGCGATGCGCCCGAAGACGCGGCGACTGACGCCGGCGTCGCCGGTAGCCTCGCGCGTGCCGAGGGCCGTGTCGGCCTCGTCGATCAGGACGGCCACGGGGGCCATCGCCTCCAGCAGATCGAACACGCGCTCGAGGTTGCCTTCGGTGACGCCCTGCCACTGCGAGCGGAAGTTGCGCAGCTCGACCATCGGGACGCCGATCTCGCCGGCGAAGCAGTTGACGAGAAACGTCTTGCCCGTGCCCACCGGACCGCTCACAAGGTAGCCCATCGGCATCACGTCGCGGCGGCCCCGCTGGAGGGCGCGCGCGGCGTCGCGCAGGTGGCGCTTGGCCTCGTCGTGGCCGGCCACGGCCTCCAAGTCGAGATCGCTCTCCACGAACGAGAGCAGGCCTTGGGCCTCCGCTTCGATCAGCTCTTTTTTCTGCGCGGAGAGGCGCTCGTGGGTCAGGCGCCGCTCGTTTTCGAGCACGTCGCCGAGGAGCGTGCCCAGCGAGACGTAGCCGAGGCCGGCCGTCTGGGCCGCCAGCGTGGCCACGCTCACGTCCGAGTGCTCCTCGAATGCGGCGGAACCGTTCGCTGAGGAGCCGGAGCGTTCGGCTACGCGCGCCTGGTCGTGTCCAGAACGGGCGTGGCCGAGGCGCCAGTCGAGGTAGGCGCGGCGCTCGTCTTCCCGCGCCCACTTCTGGAGGAAGATGCGCGCCCGCCGGTCCTCGGCGCCGTGCAGGGCCGCCTCGGCCGCCGGGGCGACCGTCTCGGCGTAGTCGATGATGCAAGCCACGCGCTTCCCCGCCGCGAGGCGCAGGCGAAAGTAGTGCTCCAACAGCGCGAAGGCCGCGCCGGGGTTTGTCGGCAGGTCTGGGGCGCGGGAGGTGCCGTGGAAGGCGTCATGACCTTCCAGGGCGCGCAAGAAGTCGCGGCGCGTCTCGGACGTGCGAAATTGGAGCCCGGCGGAGCGGTCGTAGAAGACGACGTGGTCGCGCGCGGCGAAGAGGTCTTCGGCCAGGAAGTCGCGCAGGGCCACGTAGGCGCGCTCTTCGCTTGCGTGGCTGCTGGGGCCTGTGTTGCCGGCGGCAGCCATGCTGGGGACCAGGTCGTGCGTGTTGCCGTGCAGGACGAACTGCGCGAGCGTGCCGGTGAGGTACTTGCGCGCCAGCTCCTGCGCCCATGCGGGGTACGAACGGGGCACCGCCGGAGAGGCTTCGCGGGGGTCGCGGTCGGGGGCGTCGCTCATGGAGGGCGGGAGAGAAGAGAGCGGCCGGATGCTTCAACGTACTCATCAGCGACAGCGGTGTCCAGCGGGGCCGCGGGCACTTTCGCTGCCGGCGGGCCGTAGCAGCCCCGCCGGATCTGTCAAACATCCGCCCCGAGACGATGTCCTCCGAGGTTCTTCAGCGAGAAGGAAAGGAAGAAAAAGAAACGTACACGCGCGAGGAGTACCTGGCGCTCGACCTGGACGCGGGCGAGGGAGAAGGCGTGAAATACGAATACGACGGCACGCACGTGTACATGATGGCCGGCGCGAGCGTAGAGCACAACCAAGTTGCTATCAACGCCAGTACGTTTTTCAACACGCGGCTCATCGAACGCGGGTGCCGCGTGATGCAGTCTGACATGCGCGTGCGTCTGCCGGGCGGGCGCTACACCTACCCCGACGTGGTCGCGCTCTGCACCGCGCCGGAGTTGACCGACGAACGCCCGCCGTCGCTGCTCAATCCCGAACTCATCGCCGAGGTCGCCTCCGATTCTACCGCCGAGCGCGACCGCACGTGGAAGCTCGACCGCTACCTCCAGATCGAGAGCTTGCGCGAGTACTGGATTCTCGAAACCGAGGCGCCGCGCCTCCAGCAGTACGTACGCGCCGAGCCACGCGGCGAGTGGGTCGTGCGCACGCTCAGCGGGGAAGAGGCGACACTGCGGTGCGAGGCGTTCGCCCTCGACGTGCCACTGGCGACGCTGTACCGCCTGGTGTTCGAGCAGGACGCGGCAGAGGCGGAAGAGCAGCCCGAGGCGTAGCGACCCCGCGCGCCCGCTGGCGTGTCCGGGCCGCCGCCGCCCACGGTCCGCCGCCCAGCCGAAGGCTCACGCCACCGTAATGTCGTCGTCGAGGTAGACGTCCTGGATGGCGTGCAGGATCTCGACGCCTTCGCTCATGGGCTTCTGGAACGACTTGCGCCCGGTGATGAGGCCCGTCCCGCCGGCGCGCTTGTTGATGACGGCCGTGCGCACGACCTGCTGGAGGTCGTTCTCGCCGCTCCCGCCGCCCGAGTTGATGAGCCCGACGCGGCCCATGTAGCCGTTGGCCACTTGGTAGCGCGTCAGGTCGACGGGGTGGTCGGTGGAGAGTTCGGAGTAGATGCGTGGCTCCTGTTTGGCGTAGCCGCCACTGCCCGTTTGCTCTTTCTCGTGGATGGCCTGGAAGCCGCCGTTCAGCGTCGGCTGCTTCTGCTTGACGATGTCCGCCTCGATGGTCGCGCCGATGTGGTTGGCCTGCCCGGTGAGGTCGGCGCTGGCCTCGTAGTTGGTGCCGTTCATGCGGAACTCCTTGTTGCGCACGTAGCACCACAGGATCGTCATCATCCCCAGGTCGTGCGCCTTCGAGAAAGCCTTCGAGACCTCCTGAATTTGGCGCCGGCTCTTTTCGCCGCTGCCGAAGTAGATCGTCGCGCCCACGCCCACGCACCCCATCTCGAAGGCGTCCTCGACCGAGGCGAAGAGCGTCTGGTCGTAGAAGTTGGGATAGCTGAGCAGCTCGTTGTGGTTGATCTTCAGGATGAATGGGATCTTGTGGGCGTACTTGCGCGCCTGCGACCCCAGCACGCCGAAGGTCGTGGCCACGCCGTTGGTCCCGCCTTCGATGGCGAGCTGGATAATGTTCTCGGGGTCGAAGTAGTCGGGGTTGGGCGCGAAGCGCCTGCATGGAGCGCAAGACGCGCGGGGGGCGGTCCGAGTCGGCCCATACGCGGTCCACGAAGTCGGGGCCGGGCAGGTGGAGCTTTTCTTTCGGAATCGTCTCGCAGTCGTGGTCCAGCAGGTACTCCGCCTCGTCGCCGAGCAGCTCTTCGGCGCGGGAGGAGGCGCTGGCAGGGGGGCGTTGCTGTGTGGGAGGCGCGGTCATCTCGGCCATTGTTCGTCGGGAGAGTGGGAAAAGAGGGAAGGGAGATGGGAACAAATACGATAATTAAAATAGTGCGCAGCCGCGCGCTTCGCATTCGCGAGACCGCGCGAAAAAATAACGATACTGAAACCGCCCCGCAACGCACGGGCGACGCGGGGCCGCCTCGCTCCGCAGCAACAGCATCAGGCCGCCTGCGCGCGCACCGCGTCGGGGATGCGTGCCGGGTCGTCGAAAAACGCCGGCAGCGCGCGGGCCAGCAGCGGCGCGGTCAGCAGCCCGCGCGAGCCGAGCGCGGTAAAGACCCAGACGCGCCCGTCGCTGGCAGGGCCGCTTGCGTGGCCCTTCGCGCGGCCGCCGGGCAACGGCCCCACCGCTGGCAAGGGCGACCCGGGCGGCGAGACGCGCGCGCCAGCCTGCGCTTCGAGGATCTCCGCGGCCTCCAGCGGGGGAAGCATCCGACGCACGCGGTCCAGGATGTACCGGCGGCCCTCATCGGTGGGGCGGAGGTGGCGGGCATCGTGGTCGTAGGTGCTGCCGGCCAGCAGGGTGCCGTCGCTACCGGGCGGGGAGACGACGTAGCCGGAGCCCGAAAGGCTCGGCGGCAGGCGCTCGCCCTGCAGCGAAGGCGGGCGGCGTAGGCGCAACGTCTGCCCCTTCACCGCGCGGAGCCCCAGCGGCGCGAGCGCCGGGAACGCCGCGAAGCCCATCCCCACGCACAGCAGCAGGCGGGCGGCATCGAACGTCGTGGCCGTGCCATCACGCGCGGCCTCCACGGTCACGCCGCCGGGGCGCTCGTCCCAGCCGGTCACGCGCACGCCCGTCTCGATGGTCGCGCCGTGCTCGCGGGCCGCCCGGAGCAGCGCCTCGATAAGCGCGGGCACGTTTGCCGCCCCACCGCCGGGAATCCAGAGCGCGCCATGGGGCGACTGCACGGCGGGAAAGCGCTCCGCTGCGGTCTCCGGGGCGAGCCACGCCGTGCGCTCCGGGTGGGTGGAGGCGGTGTCGCGGAAAAAAACGGCCTGCTTCGCCGAGCGCGCCGGGCGCAGGACGCCGTCTTGCGCGAACGTCTCCTCGGCGCCGGCCTCGCGGGCGACCCAGCGCAGCGCAGCGAGCGCGTCGTCGCGGCGCCACGCCGGGCGGGCCCTGCGCGCCATGAAGGGGTTGACCGATCCCGCCGCCGCGCCGCTGGCACCGGTGGCCGGCTCGCTTGCCGATTCCAGCAGGCGGACCGCGTGTCCGTCGCGGCTCAGGCAGAAGGCCGCGCAGGCTCCGGCCAGCCCCCCGCCGGCGATGAGAAGATCCGTGGCAGACATGGGGCCCTCCGTGTGCTTTTCGGGAACGTCGCGCTTGGACAACGTACGTCTTGGCACGGGGCAAAAAGCAATCCGTTGGCCGTAGTCCGATTTCAGGCGCCCCAAGCTCTGCACCGATCCATGCCCGAACCGCCCGTTGCTATCGTCGGAGCCGGCGTGGCTGGGCTGGCCATCGGGTGGCGGCTGGCGGAGGCCGGGGAGCGCGTGACGATCTTCGAGAAAGGAAAGGCGGGGCGCGGCACCTCGTGGCAGGCCGCCGGCATGCTCGCGCCCGACGCCGAAGCCGCGAGAGCCTGCGCCGGTGGCCCGCCTTTGCCGAAACGCTGGAGGCCGCCAGTGGCCAGGGCGTGGACCTGCGCACCGAGGGCACCTTCGCCGTGGCCGACGACCCCGACAGCGCCGAGGCGCTGCGCCGCCGCTACGAATTTCAGAAAGAGCAAGGGCTGGGCGTGGAGTGGCTCTCGGCCGGGGAGGCGCTGGAGCGCGAGCCCTTCCTGGCCCCGCGCCTCGCGGCGGCCGTCTTCGCCCCCGACGACTACCAGGTGGACAACCGTCGTCTCGTCGAAGCGCTGCGCGTGGCCTTCGAGCGGGCCGGCGGCACGCTCCGCGAGGACACCCCCGTCGCGTCCGTCGCGCCCGATGCGCAGCGCCCCTCCGTGACCAGCGAGGCGGGCGAGCGCGTCGAGGCGCAAGCCGTCGTCGTGGCCGCCGGGGTGGGCACGCGCGCCATCGAAGGCTTGGAGCCGCTTCCCGCCGTGCGCCCGGTCAAAGGACAAATGATCGAGCTTCAGGCCGCGCCCCCGTTCACGCTGGAGCATGTCGTACGTGGCCCCGATGCCTACCTCGCGCCCAAGAGCGACGGGCGGCTGCTCGTGGGGGCGACCAGCGAGGAACGGGGGTTCGATCGGCGCGTGACCGCCGGGGGGCTCTTCGCGCTTTTGGAAGGGGCGCGCGAGGTCGTGCCCGGTATCGACGAGCTGGAGGTGACGGCTACGTGGGCGGGCCTGCGCCCCGCCGCGCGCGACAACGCGCCGCTGCTGGGGCCGTCCGCGTTGCCCGGCGTGGTAGCGGCGACGGGACACTACCGCCACGGCGTGCTCCTCGCGCCCGTCACCGCCGAAGAGATCGCGCGCTTCGTGCTCACGGGCGGAGAAACCTCGCGCTGGATCGAGCCGTTTCTGCCGACCCGATTTGAAGAGGCTTCGACCGCTCCATGAACGCTTCCGAAACGGCCGATACCCCCACGCCCCGCGTCACCGTCAATGGCGAGGAGGAACACCTGCCCGAGGAGGGGGCGAGCGTGGCCACGCTCCTGCGCGCGCTGGACGTAGATCCCGAGCAGTCGGGCCTCGCCGTGGCCGTAGACGACCACGTGGTGCGCCAGCAAGACTGGGGCGCGACCGCCCTGAGCGGCGGCGAGCGCATCGAACTCATCGCCGCCCAGCAAGGAGGGTGAAGCGATGGCAAATGGGGGATGGAAAATCCCAAATTGGCTGCTGACCGAAAACCGACCCCCGATCCCTGAACCCTCACCTCATGCCCGCCACGCTCGAAGACGGTACGGCCGAAGGCGAAACGGCGCTCGCCGACGAAGAGGCCGTGCTGACGTTCGGCAGCCACGCCTTTTCCGCGCGGCTCCTGGTCGGCAGCGGGGGGTATGCCAGCCCGCAGGTCATGCTCGACGCGCTCCAGGCCGCCGGGGCCGAGCTCGTGACCGTCTCCATTCGCCGCAATAACCTCGACGCCGATGCCGGGGGGCCGCTGTCCCTTCTACGCGAGCACGGCTATCGGGTGCTTCCCAACACCGCCGGCTGCTTCACGGCCAAAGAGGCGGTCCTGACCGCCCGGCTCGCCCGCGAGGCGCTGGATACCGATCTCGTCAAGCTCGAAGTGATCGGGGACGACGAGACGCTTTTGCCCGACACCGAGCAGCTCCTGAAAGCCGCCGACGAGCTCGTGGAAGAAGGCTTCACCGTCCTGTCCTACGCCAACGATGACCCCATCGTGTGCCGCAAGCTCGCGCGGGTCGGCTGCGCGGCGGTCATGCCCGGCGGGGCGCCCATCGGGAGCGGGCAGGGGCTGCTGAACCCGTACAACCCGCGCCTCATCCGCGAGGAGGTGCCCGCCGAGACGCCGCTCATCGTGGATGCGGGAATCGGCACGGCCTCAGATGCGGCGCAGGCGATGGAGTTGGGCTACGACGGGCTTCTGGTGAACACTGCCATCAGCGGCGCGAAGCATCCCGAAAAGATGGCCCGCGCGATGCGCCGGGCCACCGAGGCGGGCCGCGGGGCCTTCGAGGCGGGCCGCACGCCGCGCCCCCGCTACGCGCAGGCGTCCTCCCCAACCGAAGGTCGACTGACCGTGGAGGATGGACGATGAATCCACGTTCCGCCTGGACCCGCCACCCGCCGTCCGCCGGTCGTCCCTCCCGCGCCTGGCGCTGATCGCAGACGGCTTCACGGAGGCCGGCAGGGCCGATCGCACCGTCGAAGCCGTTCGCGCCGGCGTGCCCTGGGTTCACCTGCGCGACCATGCGGTGAGGAAAGAGACGTTTGCAAAAGCCGCCCGCGAACTGGCCGGGCGCCTCTGCCGGGCTACATCCGGCGTGCTGATGTCCATCAACAGCCGGACAGGCGTGGCCGAGGCGCTGGGGATGGGTTTGCACACCGGGCGGCATGGGCCGACGCCGGGCAGGGCCCGCGAGCGGCTGTCCCCGGATGCACTCGTCGGCGTCTCCGCACACGGGCGCGACGA
>PXTT01000039.1 GCA_003022535.1 Bacteroidetes bacterium QS_9_68_14 | reverse complement strand
CTTCTGGAGAAGCTCGGCGTGGCCGAGGAGGGCGCTCAACAGGTTGTTGAGGTCGTGAGCCACGCCCATCGTCATGCGGCCCAGCGCCTCCATGCGGTGCCGCTGCGTCTGCGAAGGGGTCCAGGAGGCCGGCTCGGCCATGACCTCCCCGGTCACGGTGACGGC
The DNA here is from genome assembly GCA_003022535.1 of Bacteroidetes bacterium QS_9_68_14. GTDB lineage: Bacteria > Bacteroidota > Rhodothermia > Rhodothermales > Salinibacteraceae > QS-8-64-10. The sequence continues at coordinate 72,684 of PXTT01000039.1, read as the reverse complement.
CTGAACGGGCCGCGGCCCCCCTCCGGCATTGCCCCCCGCCTCTTCTTCCCGCTCCTCCGTGTGGGAGGCGGCCCCGGCCGAGAGGTAGACCGGCAGGAAGTTCATCAGGAGCGGAACGGGCTCGTCGCGGCTCGGCAGGTGCACCTGGCAGAGGTGGTTCGTCACCAGCGCGCCGCCGGCAGCGCGGTTCAGCGCGGTCGTGATCTCGCGTCGGTCCCCCTCTTGCAGGCGCGCCCAGGGGTTCTCCGTGTCGTTGCCAAAGACGGTCTGCCAGGCGTCGTTGCGGAAGACGGGCTCGCCACCGGGCGTGCAGGTGGCCACCAGAAGGTCCGCCTCCACGTGGGGGAGCGAGGTAGGCGCCGCGCCGCCGGAAGCAGGCGCGTCGGGGGGAGCGTCGGGGGGGACGTCAGGCATGGAACGTGAGGAAAGCCGAAGAAGTGCGAACGCGGTGCGGGAGCGCCTTTCTCTGGAACGCCGGGGGCAGCCTTCGCAGGAGCGTCGTTAACGATAGGCGGTTGGCGGCGTAGGAGGCTGCTCGGTGGCGACACTTTCTTCGAAAACGGCCATCTTGCGCTCTCTGCGTCATTGCAACATCGTCTTGCGCCCTCTGCGTCATCGCAACATAACGTGAAGCCATGTGGCACGAAAACGTTCTGGGTACGGTCGGCAACACGCCGCTGGTGCGCCTCGGCCCGCTTGCGGCCGGCCTGCCGTGTACCGTGCTAGGCAAAGTTGAGTTTTTCAACCCCGGCGGCTCGGTCAAGGACCGCATCGGGGCGTACATGATCGAGCGCGCCGAGCGGACGGGCAACCTCGAGCCCGGCGGCACCATCGTGGAGGGAACCAGCGGCAACACCGGTGCGGGGCTCGCCATCGCCGCCATCGCCAAGGGCTACCGCTGCATCTTCACCACCACCGACAAGCAGAGCCAGGAGAAGATCGACGTGCTGCGCGCGCTGGGGGCAGAGGTGCGTGTCTGCCCGACCAACGTCGATCCCGACGACCCGCGCTCCTACTACTCCACCGCCCGCCGGCTGGCCGAGGAACTGCCCAATGCCGTCTACCTCAACCAGTACGACAACCCGGCCAATACGCAGGCGCATGTCGAGACGACCGGGCCGGAGCTCTGGGAGCAAACCGACGGGAAGATCACTCACTTCATCGCCGGGGCCGGCACGGGCGGCACCATCAGCGGCGTGTCGAAGTACCTCAAAGACCAAGACGAGGACGTGACCGTCGTGGGCGTGGACCCGAAGGGCTCGGTCTACTACGACTACTTCCACACCGGCGAGTTTAACGAGGACGCCATTTTCCCCTACTTCACCGAGGGGGTCGGCGAAGACATCCTGGCGGAGAACATGGACTTCGGCCTCGTGGACGACTACGTGCAAGTCGGCGACACCGAGGCGATGCAGATGACGCGGCGCCTCGCGCGGCGGGAGGGCCTGTTTATCGGGCAGAGCTGCGGGATGGCCGTCGCCGGGGCGCTCGACTGGCTGCGCGATCACCAGGAGACCCTCAGCGAGGACGATGTGGTCGTGGTGCTCCTGCCGGACTCCGGCTTCCGCTACCTCTCGAAGACCTATAACGACGAGTGGATGCGCGCCCACGACTTCCTGGAGCCGACGCCGCAGGTCTCGGTCGGGGAGGGGCTGAAGATGCGCCGCGAGGGGCGCCCGGTCGTCGCGGCGCGGCCGGCGGACACCCTCGGCGAGGCCATCGGGCAGATGACCGAGCAGAGCCTCTCGCAGCTCCCGGTGATCGATCCGTCCACGGCGGAGGTCGTCGGCAGCCTGACGGAGGCGCGTATCCTGCACCTGCTCATCGAAAACCCCGAGGCCCGCGACGAGCCGGTGCGTGCGGCGATGGGCGAACCGTTTCCCACCGTCCCGCGCTCGATGGACCTCGGGCTGCTCTCGGCCTACCTCGAAGACGAATCCGGCGCGGTCCTGGTGGAGCCGTCGTCCCGCCCGGCCGGCGCCCACGACGTCGGCGACTACGACATCCTCACCAAGAGCGACCTCATCACGGCCCTCTCGCGCGTGGACACGACCGGCGGCAATGAGCGGTGAGGCTTGGTAGATCGTGGATGGTGGAGGGGAGACGGGGTCCTCGGTGAACGAACGCGGTCGCCATCGCATTCACATTCCCATACTTTTGCGCTCCCGCACTCCCATACCCCAAAATGGCCGACTTCGACGACTCGATGCCGCCAGGTGCCTTTTCCGGCGGCGCGCAGCAGCAGCCCCAGCACGAAGACGACGACCAGCTCAACCTCGAGCTCGACGAAGAAACCGCCGAGGGCACCTACGCCAATCTCGTGATGATCGCCCACTCGCCCGAGGAGTTCATCCTCGACTTCATCCGCATGGTGCCGGGCGTGCAAAAGGCGAAAGTCAAGAGCCGCATCATCGTGACGCCCCAGCACGCGCGGCGCTTGATGGACGCGCTGGCGGAGAACATCGAACAGTACGAGCGTGCCCACGGCGAAATCCAGGACCCCGGTGAAGGCAACGCGCCCCCCGGCGGCGGCAATCCCGGCACGCTCCCGCCCATGGGCTTCGGCGGGGGGGCGGAGGCGTAACGCGCGCGGCGTGTAAGTGTGTAGGGGGGACGTTTGAAGGAGATTCATTTACAAACCCTCACACGTTGCGCACCTACTTCCGCACCGCCCACAACATCACGAGCGCCACGACCGCGAAGATCGCGTGCGGGAGCCACGCGGTGGTCACCGGTGACAGGTCGCCGGCGTAGCCGAACGGCTCAGTGAGCTTCTGGAGCGCGAGGTACAGGAACGCGATGAAGAGGCCCAGCGCGATGCGGGCGGTCTGCCCGCCGCGCCGCCGCCGCGCCGCCAGCGGCACGCTCACGAGAATTAAAAACAGATTCGCCAGCGGGTAGCTGAACTTGTTGTAGTAGGCCACCAGCGGCCGGCCCAGCTCCCCCGCACCGGTGCGCTGCAGGGCCGCGGTGTACGCGCCTGCCTCGGGGACGGTCATCGCCTGCACGTCGCGCCCGGTGCGCGCGAAGTTGCGCGGGTAGATCTGGAGCGTCGTGTCCATTTCCTCAACGTGGCGCACGCGCATCGCCGCCGCCGAGCCGGGCGCGGTCGTGTCGGGCAAGGTCGTGTCGGGCGCGGTCGCCGGGGCAAAGGAGCGCTGCGTGACGTCCTCGAGGCGCCACACGCCCAGCGAGTCGATCCACTGCATCTGGTTCGCATCGGTGCGGGAAGCGAGGCGTTGCTCCTCCGCAAAGCGTTGCAGCGAAACGCGGTGCGCGGTCTGCTCTTCCTCGTCGTAGTAGCCGACCGTGACGACCTGGCCGGGCCGGTTTTGCTGGTGCACGTCGGTCACGTCGGTGCGCTGCGCCTCGCGCAGGTACTCCTGCTCGAAGGCCACGACAGTGCGGTTAGTGCGCGGCACGATCCACCCGTTGAAGTAGAACATCCCCCCTGTTGCCAGCAGGCCCAGGAGCACGTGCGGCCCCATTAGGCGGTAGAGCGAGACGCCGCTCGTCTGGAGCGCCGCCAGCTCCAGGTTCTGCGCGAGCCGCCCGGTGACGTAGATGCTCGCCAGAAAGAGCGCCAGCGGCGAGATCAGTTGCACCACCTGCGGGACGAAGCTGGGGTAGTACGTCCCGAAGACCTGTGCGAGCGTGGCCCCGTTGTCGGCGAAGTCGTCGCTCCACTCCACGTAGTGCAGCACCACGAAAAAGACGACCAGCGCCCCAATGAAGAAGAGAAACCCGCCCAGGAGGCGCGCGAAGACGTGCCGGTTAAAGCGAGACACCGTTCGGGCTTGGTTTTTGGTTCTTGGTCTTCTCGTCCGCAACGCGTTTAGCCGGCGCGGCGCGCAGCGTGCTCGGGAGCCTGCGGCGTTGCCGAACGGGAGAAACGGCCCACCAGCCACGCGTTGCTCCACGTATCGCTTCACAACGATTTGCCTTCTGAAAAGTGGGGACTCTCCCGCCCGTTCCCTACTTTTCGGCAGAGGCTCACGTCGTCACCGCACGTCGAGCGAAAGCGCTCAGCAATAAAAAGCGCTCGGCAATAACGCGATCCACAAACCAGCGAGCGAGGCGAGCGGACGACCCACCGCTCGCAGAAGAGCAACGCGCCTCGCCCGGCCCCTTCTTCTCGCAAAGCCAAACACACCACGCGATGAAACTCCACGAATACCAGGCCAAAGACATCCTCCAGGAGCACGGCGTGGCCGTTCAGCCCGGCCGCGTGGCGCGCTCGCCCGACGAGGCCGAGCAAGTCGCCCAAGACCTCGCCGACGACGGCGCCACGCTCTTCGTCGTGAAAGCTCAGATCCACGCCGGCGGGCGCGGCAAGGGCGGCGGCGTCAAGCTCGCCGAATCCGTCGAGGAGGCACGGAGCCACGCCGAGGAGATCCTGGGAATGCAGCTCGTCACCCACCAGACCGGGCCGGAGGGGCAGGAGGTGCGCTCGGTGCTCGTCGCCGACGGAGCCGACATCGAGAAGGAATACTACCTCGGCGTTACGCTCGACCGCGAGACGAGCCGGCAGGTCGTTATGGCCTCCGCCGAGGGCGGCGTCGAGATCGAGACCGTCGCGGAGGAGAGCCCCGGGAAGATCCTGCGCGAGCCCGTGGACCCGACCCTCGGCCTTCAGCCGTTTCAGGCGCGGCGCATCGCCTTCGGGCTCGGCTTCGAGGGCGAGCAGATGAAGCAGGCCGCCCAGTTCGTCATGGCTTTGTACGAAGCCTACGACGCCACCGACAGCTCGCTGGCGGAGATCAACCCGCTCGTGCTCACCGAGCAGGGCGGCGTGATGGCCGTGGACGCGAAGATCAACCTCGACGACAACGCGCTCTTTCGCCACGAGGACCTCGCGGAGCTGCGCGACCTCCACGAGGAGGACCCCACCGAGGTCGAGGCGGGTGAGCACGGCCTCAGCTACATCGCGCTCGACGGCAACGTCGGCTGCATGGTCAACGGCGCGGGGCTGGCGATGGCCACGATGGACATCATCAAGCTCGCGGGGGGAGAGCCGGCCAACTTCCTGGACGTGGGCGGCTCCGCCTCCGCCGAAACGGTGGAGGCGGGCTTCCGCATCATCCTCGGCGACGAGAACGTGGAGGCAATTCTGGTGAACATCTTCGGCGGCATCGTGCGGTGCGACCGCGTGGCCGAGGGCGTCATCGAGGCGGCCCGCAACGTCGAGACCGATGTGCCGCTGATCGTGCGCTTGCAGGGCACCAACGCCGAGGAAGGCCAGCAGCTGCTCGAGGAGAGCGCCCTCGACATTGAGACGGCCGTGCTCTTGAAAGAAGCCGCCGACAAAGTGAACGACGCGGTGGGCGCGGCTGCGCCGGTTTCGGGTTGAAGGGGGAAACGTTGGAGGTTTTTCGGGCCGCTCCGCCATGAGCGACGACGCTACCGGGCGTCGCTACGACCGCGACGAGGTGAGCACGGTTCTACGCCGCGCCGCCGAGGCGGGGGGCAAGGGCGCGGGAGACAACGGCAACGCGTCTTTCCACGACGCCTCTCTTCCGGCGACCCGGGCCTGCCGAACCACAACGCGTGGCCGCTGAGGCAGGCGTCGCCGCAGGCCGCGCTGGGGGGAGGGGAGAAGGCCGTTCGAGGCAACGGGAGCGTGCGCGCGTCTCCGCGCGAGATTGGTGAACAGACGTGGCGCCGGATGCCCGTCGAGGAAGCGCTGTGCCACACGCACGGCACGCAGCTCGTCCGGCGCGACACGGGCTCCCCCCTCGGCCTTCTACGCGCCCCTCGGCCTTCCCCGCGCCGAAAACGCCTGGGTGATTGAAAGTTGACGGTCCCGGCAACGCGAAGACCACGTTCAATCACTCACTTTCGATCGAGAGGTGAGGCACGACGTCTTCCACCCCGGGCCGCTGGCGGATGAACGACAAGAGCAGCTCGCGGTCTAGTTCGTGACGCACCGTCCCGTAGACGGTCACGACCCCCTCCTTGATGTAGAAGTGAAGGCCCCGCACGCCGGCCATCTCCAGGTCTTGCTCGAAGGTCTCGCGGAAGCGGCGCGCGAGCGCACGGTCCTTGAGCGTCTGGCGGTCGCCCGGGGGAGCGCGGCGCAGGCGTCGGCGCGCGCGGTCAAGCTGGCGTCCGGCACGGCGCGAAAGTGTTCGCAGGGCATCGGCAATCATGCACGGGAGCAGCCGCCCGGCGGCGGCCTCGACTCGTCGGGAGGAAGGCGGAAGCAGCGAGCGCGCTGCGCGGGGGCCAGGCGGCTGCGCGCGCTCGGCCTCCCCAAAGCGCGGCGTTTATATCGCGGGGGCGAAGGGGGGTTTCTTGGCAAGCCGGCCCCATGTTAAGGCCCTACCACCCCGGCGCAAAGCCCTCGCAAAGATCGTGCAACGCCTCGCGCTGACCTGCGAGGGGGCCAGCGCGTGTCACCACTGTCCACTACTGTCGCACCACTCCGCGTCCCACGCCCTTCAAGCGCTCCCCGAAGCCGCGCCCCTCGTCGCGCGGGAGGCGCAGGTTCAAGAGGTCGCGCAAGACGCCGCTTTTGACGTGGAGGTTGAATCCGTAAGACGCCCCCCTTCCGAAGCGGCGGCTCCCTCCAAGTGCCGGCTGCCAGTCGAACGTCATCTGCCAGCACTGAAAGTCGCGCGTCAGGTCCAGGCGCGTCCTCGTCACCGTGCCCTGGTCGAAGTCGTAGCCGGTGTTGAGCGAGACCTTCCACTTCGGCGTCAGGTTGAAGCTGGAGTTGATATTGAAGAGAAACTCGCTTTGCTCGAACTCCTCTTCGTTGTTGAAGGAGTAGTCGAGGCTCAGGTCCACCTCCCAAGGAATGGCGAAGTTCGTGTACTCGCTCGTGCCCCGGCGCCGCGCCGGGGCGCGCCCGCGCGTGTCGCGCGATGCCGGGGCGCGCGCCTGCGCAACGCCCCCGGTGGACGCGTCGGGCGTCGTTTCCCTGCGAAACGGACCACTGCGGCTCTCCTCCTCCCCGCCCGTCAGGTCGGTGCTCAGCCGGAAGGAAAACGATGTCAGGCTCAGCGGGAAAACGCCCGTCTCGCTCAGCACCGTGCGGTTGACCTGGTTCCCCCCGCCGCCGTAGGCGTAGGGGGAAAAGTCGAGGCTCGCGCTGGCGTCCACGTCGAACTTGGTTCGCAGCACCGGGAAGTCCAGGTCTACCTGCACGTCGCTCAGGCGCAGTGAGTCGGCCTTGAAGTTGTAGCTGGCGTCGGCGTCGAGCGTCATCAGGCGCAGCGTCTCCTCCTGGCGCGCCCCCGTCGAGTCGGTAGTGACGCGCTTGGTCTCGAACTCGTTGTCGACGTCGAAGCTGATCGTGCGGCTTCCCCCGGCCCCGCGCACGCGGTTCCCGTCCACGATGTCGTAGCGCACGCGCTCCCCTTCGTCGTTGCGGTAGGAGCGCGTGCGGCCGAAGAAGTCGGTCGTGTAATCGGGCCGGTAGCTGAAGCTCACGCGGGGCTGCACTTCGTGGCGCAGCCCTTCGAGCGCGCCCACTCGCAGCGGGAAGCGGCCGTAGAACGTGGTGCTGCTGCTGACGCCCAAGCGAAACTCGCGCGCGGCAAAAAAGCCTGGCTCTTCGCGCTCCACGACGCGGCGCTCGATTTCCTGGGTGCCCTCCTCGGTGACGGTCGAGTCCACGGCCACGAGCTGCTTGCGCGTCGTGCGGGGCAGCCACCGCTCCTCGTATCTGAAGTTCGGCGTCACGTTGAGCTGGTAGCGCGGCAGGCGAAAGCTGGCGCTGACGGGCACCTCGTGGCGAGCGCTAAAGTCGAAGCGCTGGCCCTCGTCGCCGGTGGCGCGGCGGTAGTCCTCTTGCGAAATGAGCGCCTCGTACCACGCCACGCCGGGCGGGGCCAGGCTGTCGGCACTCACCGAATCGGCCAGTCCCTGACGTTGACGCAACGCCTCGGCATCCTGCGCAGGCGTGAGCGGGTCGAAGTCAAAGCGGTTGTCCACGCTGCCGCTGTAGCGCGTGGTAATCTTTTCGTACCAGCGCTCTTCCTCACCGGGCCCCCGCTCCTCCCGCTTGAACGGCTGGATGCGACTCTGCCGGAACCTGATGCGGGGAAGCGTCAGGCTGGTCTCGTTGCGGGCCAAGTTCTGGCTCTGCGAGAGCTTCACGTTGAGGCTCTGGTTGCTATCGTTCCACTGCTTGCTGAAGGTGACGTCCGAAGAGATTTTTTGCTTGACGTTGTCCTCGAACCGGTCGGAGATGACGCGGCGGTAGGTGCTGGAGGACAGGTTCACGTCGGCCTCCAGCGAGGCGGAGTTCGGCGCCCCCTCGGGGATGAACTGTTGCGAGTGGTTCCACGTGAAGCTAATGTCGGTGCGGTTGGCGTTGTCGGCATCCACCACGTCGCCGTAGGTGGTGCGCTGGTAGTCCAGCTTCAGGTCGCCGCCGTAGGCGTAGCGGCGTTCGTAGCGAAAGTGCGGTGAGAACGCCCAGCTCCCGCGCGACCACAGGCTGCCGAGCACCCGCAGGTCCATGTAGTCGCTGATGGGCCAGTAGTAGCCGAAGTCCCGCAACGCGAACCCTTTTTGCCCGTCGCGCCGGTAGCCATTGGGCGGGATGATACCGCCGTGGCGCCCAGACACGGCCGGCAGGAAGGCAAACGGCAGCAGCAGCGGCGTCGGGATGTTGTATATGAAGAGCTGGATAGGGCCGGTGTAGACCCAATCGCCCTGCTTTTTCATTTTGTTAGAGCGCAGCGAGTACGAGGGCGTCTGGTCACGCGGGCAGTCGCAGGTGGTGTAGCTCCCGCCCCGCACGAAGAGCGTCGAATCGTCCTCCACCCGCACCGCCTCCCCGCTGATGAGCGCGTTGCGCTCGGGAGCCTGCGTGCGCGCCGCCACCACGCGCCCGCGCCGCGTCTGCATGTCGAACGAGAGCCGGCGCCCGGTAAACGACTGCCCCTCCCCTCGCTGGAAACGGGGAACAGCCATCGAATCGGCGCCCACGCCCTCTGGCGCCCCAGTGGCGCGCAGCACTTCCCGGCTGAAGAGCAGGTCCACTCGGTAGGCGGTGAGCGTGGCCTTCTGCTGCTGCACCTCGGCCTCGCCGTAGAGCGTGCCCACATCCCCTCCGGTGCCGCTGCTGTCGGAATCGAAAACGATCACCAGTGAATCGCGCGCGGAGAACTGCACCGCGTCGCCCGGACCCGCGCCGCCCGGACCTGCGCCGCCTGACGGGCCCGCCCCGCGCCCTCGCCCCTGCCTCGCTGGCGCGAGGGAATCGGGACGAGCCGCGTCGGCACGGACGGTATCGGCACGGACGGTATCGGCGCGGACGGTATCGGGCGGGGCCTGTTGCTGCGCTCGCGCGGCGGTCGTGGAAAACAGCCCCCCTGCGAGCAGAGTCGCGAGCAACGCGACCCACGGCGCTCCCCACCGCCGGCCGGCGGCACGCGCGCAGGGGTCAGGCCAGGAACGGACGCGCATGGCAGTCCCAGATCGAAGCGGCGTGAGCGAGATCGGAAGCGAGGCGCAGAGAAGAAGAGAGTACCTGCGCCGGTCGCATTTTCCCGGCCGGAGCTTCCCGGCCGAGGGAGGGACGGCTTCAAAGATACGACGATCCCGGCAAAATTAAAAACCGGCGGCTCGTTCGTTCGCAGGCGCCTCGCGCGCGCAGGCGATGCGCCCGCTACGACGAGGTCGGCGGTGCGGGCGCCGCCCCGGCGCGCTCGTCGGGAGCCGTCTCGCCGGGGCTGGCCGCATCGCTGGGGTCGGGCTGGAAGGCGAGCTGCGCGGCGCCGAGGAGGGCCACGTCGTTGCCCAGCGGCTCGCGCTCCAGGCGCAGCCCCTCCCGCAGGCCGGCGACCACGCTCTGGCGCAGGGCCCGGCGGGCCGGCTCGAGCAGGTAGTCGCCCGCGGCCGCCACGCCGCCGCCTACGATGACAGTGCGAATGTCAAGCAGGTTGACCGCCGAGCCGAGCGCGCGGCCCAGGCGCTCCCCCGCCCAGGCCCACACCTCATGCGCGGCTTCGTCGCCGTCCTCGGCGGCCTCGAAGAGCATCTTCGGCGTGAGGTCTTCGAGGTCGCCGGTCGTGCGCTCGTGGAGGACCGTGTCGCGGGCGATCAGGCGGTCGCGCGCGTGGCGCGAGAGGAAGCGTTGCCCCAGGTACGCCTCGATGGCGCCGGCCACGCCGCTGCGCGCCACCGGCCCTTCGTAGTCGATGCTCACGTGGCCGAATTCCCCCGCCCCGCCGGTGGTGCCACGAAAGAGGCGGTCGCGATAGATGATGGCCCCGCCCACGCCGGTGCCCAGCGTTGCCATCAGAAAGGAGTCGTAGGGCCGGCCTGCGCTGTAGAAGGCCGAGCCGAGCGCCGCGACGTTGGCGTCGTTTTCTACGATCACCGGCAGCCCCGGCCGGCCCAGTCGCTCGCGCAGCGCGGCGCGCACGTCGAGCTCTGTCCAGCCGGGAAAGTTGGGCGGGGAGCTCACCGTCGTACGCCCCCAGTTGATGGCGCCGGGCGAGCCGATCCCCAGCCCGGCCACCTCGTCGCTGGGGGCGGCGCGCAGCATCTGGCGCGCCAGGTCGGCCATGCGGTCCAGGATGTGGGCCGGCCCCTGCACGGCCTCGGTGTCGATCCGGGTCTGCTCCAGAAGGCCCTGCCCCCGTTCCACCCGCGCTGCGCGCAGGTGCGTGCCCCCCAGGTCGATGCCGATGGCGTGGGAGGTGCTCATTGCTTCACGGTTGGGGGGTTCGGGTTGGTTGCTGCTTCGGAGAGTGGGAAACCTTCAACTCGCAACGCTCAACCCGCAACCGCGGATCTGTCACTCCACCCGGTAGACCGTCTCCCCGGGGCGGCGCATCCCGTACTCCTCGCGCGCGATGCGCTCGACGGTTGAGTCGGCAACGGGGTGTTCGAGCTTGGCTTCGAGCGTCTCGATCTGGCAGCGCAGCGAGTCGTTCTCGGCCGTCAGGCGCGCGTGCTGCTGCTGGAAGCGCAGGCGCTTCTGGATCGAGTGGCTGTCGAAAAAGGCCACCCAGACGGCCAGCGCGACCACCGTGGCCAGCAGAAGCCAGCGTCCCAGACGGAGCGGGCCGGCACGGCTTCCAGAATCGGGCATGGCGCGGGTCGGTGGATGGTTCGCTCGTTGTCACTCGCTCGGTAGTGGATGGTAGATGGTTTTCAAGCCGTTAGGGGTGGGAGCGCAAGGCCCACCATCTTCCCACCCCCCCACCATCTACAAGAACGCGTCGGCGCCAGGGTACGTGGCTGCCCCGCCGAGCTGCTCCTCGATGCGCAAGAGCTGGTTGTACTTGGCCACACGGTCGGAGCGCGAGGCCGAGCCGGTTTTGATCTGGCCGGTCCCGCAGGCCACCGCCAAGTCGGCAATGGTCGTGTCCTCCGTCTCCCCGCTGCGATGGCTGATAATCGCGCCGAAGCCGCTTTCGCGCGCTAAGGCGACCGCCTCGAGCGTCTCGGTGAGCGTGCCGATCTGGTTGGGCTTGACGAGAATCGCATTGCCGGCGCCCTCTTTGATGCCGCGGCGCAGGCGCTCGGTATCGGTGACGAAGAGATCGTCGCCCACGAGCTGCGTCTGGCCGCCCACTTCTTCGGTGAGCGTTTGCCAGCCGGCCCAGTCGTCCTCGTCGAGGGCGTCCTCGAGCGAGAGGATGGGATACTGGCGCACCCAGTCGACCCAGAAATCGACCATCTCTGCCGAGGAACGCGGGTTGCCCGGATCGCTCTTCCAAAAATGGTACGCGCCGTCGCCGCCCGCCTCGCTGGGCTCGTACATCTCGGCGGCAGCGGGGTCGAGCGCCACGAAGGCGTCGCGGCCGGGCGCGTATCCTGCCTGCCCGATGGCCTCCAGGACGCCCTCGATGGCCTCGTCGTTGGAGCGCAGGTCCGGCGCGAAGCCGCCCTCGTCGCCGACGGCGGTGGACTGGCCACGCCCCGCGAGCACGTCTTCGAGCGCGTGGAAGACCTCCGCCCCCATCCGCAGCGCCTCGCGGAAGCTCGGCGCGCCAGCGGGCACGACCATGAACTCCTGCATGTCCACGCTATTGCTGGCGTGCGTCCCGCCGTTGAGGATGTTCATCAGCGGCACGGGCATGGCGCGGGCCCGAGCGCCGCCGAGGTAGCGGTAGAGCGGCACGCCCTGCGTGGCGGCTCCAGCTTTCGCCGCCGCCAGCGAGACGCCCAGGAGCGCGTTGGCGCCGAGGCCGCTTTTGTCGTCAGTGTCGTCAAGGGCGATGAGCGCGTGGTCGACGCAGCTCGACGGCCTCGTGCTCGCCCGTCGAGGCGCCGCTGGGGACCGCCGCGCGTCCCAGCACGCCCGCCTCAGTGACGACATCTACTTCGACGGTTGGGAAGCCGCGGCTGTCGAGGATCTCGCGCGCAGCAACGGATTCGACGGCGGCGGGCATGAGCGAGGCGGTAGCGAATGGCAGAGGAAGCGTGGCCGAAGCGGGTGAATAACGTACGCCCGCGACGGTAGCAACTACAAGGGGGCGCGCGGATGCGCATTGCGTGAGGCTGCTGGCCTGCGGCCGCTGACGCCAACCCCGGACGAGAGCGGCCGGCCGCCCCCTGGGACGGATGTGTCTATCCGGCGCCGTCACGCCTCACGGCCATCACGCCTCACGAAGAAAAAGCCGGCCTGCCTCGTGCGCACGGCGGCAACGGGGCGGGCCGGCCTCTTTCCAGCCATCCGTCTGCTGCGAAGGCAGCGTGTCAGGACGGAGCCTTCACCGTCGTCGTTTCGCCGATCCAAGAGTAGCAGCCGTAGTCGATGGTGTAGCTGCGCCCCGTGTCCCAGCCTTTCATGAAGACCTTCTCCTTGTCGGGGAAGTAGCTGCGGTACTCGGCGATGCTCTGGTCGGCCGCGCTGGCGACCGACGGGTCGTTGGCCTTGGCCTTCCGAAAGTAGTCGGTGGCCAGCCAGTAGACGGCGCGGTCCTGGAGCGTGAGCTCGCTGCCAGAGCAGCTGGAGACGGCCCGCGCGTAGAGGTTGCCGATGGCCATGTAGGCCGAGCCGAAGCTGGCGTTCACGTCGGTGGCGCGGCGGTAGTAGGTGCGCGCCTTGGCGAACTGGCCCATCTGCTGCTGCGCCACGCCCATGTTGTAGTAGTCTTGCGCGGTGGCCTCGCTGGCCTCCATATCGAGCATCTTCTGGTAGAGGTCGAACGCCTTCTGCGGTTCGTTGTCGTCGAGGCGCGTGGAGGCGACCGTGCGGTACAAGGCGGGGCTGGGGTTGGACTCGAGGATGCGGCTCTGCAGGCGCGCAGCCTTGTCGCTCAGGCCCTGCTGCTGATAGAGCGTCAGGAGCTGGTTCATAACCTCGGCGTCCTCGGGGTTGCTTTCGAGCTGGTCTTCCAGGAACGTGATGCGCTCGGAGGGAGAGTCGAAGAACTGCGGGTACCACTTGTCGAGCAGATTCTGCACCTCCTTCTCGCCGCCACGGTTGGCCTCGAGCTCATCGAGGAAGGAGAGCGCCTTCTCTTTGGCATCTTCGCTGTAGTAGCCACGCACGATCTGGTCGAGGTACCACGAGTCTATCTCGGTGGGCTTCATGTCGTAGGCTTTGCGAAAGAGCCGCGTGGCCCGCCGGCCGCCGTTGTCGACCAGGTCCTGGTTGTCGTGTAGCACGTGCCCGCGGCGCTGCACCCACGTGTACTCGTCCACCTCGCCGTCGGCCTCGCGCACCTCCGGCACGGCGCGCTTGGCGACGGTCAGCGCGCTGTCGATGTAGGCCCGCTTCGCCTGCTTGTCCGCGGCGCTTTCGGCGAGGCCCAGGTAGGCCTTGTAGACGCGGCGGTAGTTGCGCGCATCGCCTTCCGGGTAGGTCGGCGCGTTCTCCATCAGCCACCGCGCGCTGCTAAGGGCGCTCTTGTAGTTTTCGCTTCGGTAATCGGTAACGAACAGGCTGTAGTACTCTCGTTTTTCTTCGCTGTCCTGCGCCTGCGCGTCCGGGGCCGTCCCGAGGAGCATAGCTCCTGCGAGAAGTAGAGCGAAGGCGGAAAGGCGCGACGAAGAGAAATGCATGTCAACCAGAGAGATGGGAGATTGAGTGGAACGGACGCCCCAGGGGTCCCCGGCGTGCAGGCCAGGCGCCGTTTACCGAAAGCAACGAGGGGCGAGTGAGGTGTGTGCGAAGATGGACAGCCGGCAGGCCCGTGAGTTCCAGAGGCAACGCCTCTGCCACCGGCGTTTCTCTGCCGCGGGGCCGCTGCTCAGCGCAGCTTGCGGCGCTGAAACCAACGCTCGCCGAGGTTGACGCCGAGAGACACCCCGTAGAACAGGTCGCGCACCGGGGCACCGGAAGTGGCGCCCCGCGTGCCCGCTTCAAACCCTACATCAATTCGCGTGCCATAAAGTGGCGTCGGCAAGCTCAGGCCTGCCGTCGCCCCCAGCACGCTCACTCCGCCCGTGGTCTCATCCAGCGGCAGCGCGCGCGCTCCCACGTAGGACTGCTCGTAGTACCCGCCCAGGCGGTAGGCCGTGCGCCTAAAGAACGTTGCGTTGCGGTCGGTGCCGGCAGGCAGAAACTCCGCCCCGGCCGAGGCGAGGAAGCGGTCGCGCAGCCCCTCGAAGCCGGGCAGGCTCGTCTCGAAGGTGCTTTCCGACCCCGAGCCCCATGCCTCGTAGCGCCCGTCGGCCACGACCGTCCAGCGGTTCGACGGCTTGTAGCTCAGCCCCAGCGCCGCCTCGACGGGCAGCCGCAGGCTCCCCTCGTCTTCGAGCGCAGCCCCGCTTCCGATGTTGAGCGTGTCGGGTTCGAGTCCGCGGCCCGACGTGAGCGTGCGCTCCCCTGTCAGCGTGGCCGGCAGCGTCAGCGTGGCTCCTGCCGAGAGCGCGTCCCCGTCGCGGAAGACGTCCCCCAGCGAGAGCAACGCCCCGGCCGTGCCCGTGAAGCCTGACACGCGCGTGCGCGTCGAGATCGTCGTTGGGGAAAAGCGCGGCGTAGAGAAAGCCGTAGCGCGCTGGTTTTCGAGAATGCCAAAGACCGCGCCGGCGCGCGCGCCCACTGCCAGCGTTTCGCCAAAGCGGTAGCCCAGCCCGCCGGAGACTTCCTGAAGCCCGCCCTCTCCCTCGAAGCGCACCTGGTAGGTGGCCGAGTCGGCTACGGGGGACACGGGCTGGGGATCGTCTTGCACGCGGTATTCCAGGCGCGAGTATGGGCGAAAGCCGACGCCCACGCCCAGCTTGCCGGCGTAGAGTGGGAAGCTGAACTGCACGGCCTGCAGCGCCCCGTTGCTCAGCTGGCTGGTCTGCCCGGTCTCGTTCTGGGCGCTGACCCGCCGGTAGCGTGCCTCGACGGCCAGGCGCGTGAACTCCTGATCGCTCCAGAGCGCCGGGTTGGCAAAGCCGGTGTAGTTGAGCGAGCGGAGCGCCAGGCCGCCCCCGCCCATCGCCTGCGCCTGCGGCGAGGAGTAAGTGCGCCGCTCCCCGACCCCGAAGCGCGAGTAGATCGAGCCGTCCCCGCCGGTGGTGGCCTGCGCACAAGCCGGGGCGGGGGCGGCCACGCCCCCCAGCAAAAGCGCCAGCGCGAGCGCGCCCCAGCAAGAGGCGGCAAACCGAGAGAACACGTCGTTCATCGTTTGCGGGAAAAGGAAGCAAGAAAGACGCGGGAACCGGAGCCTCTGCCGGCGGGACGCTTCACCGAGCGCTGGCGCGGGGCCGGGCTACTCCTCGTTGATCGGTGTGTAGACCAGCTCCAGGCGGGGCTCGTGCCCTTCGTCGAGGCGGATCAGTGCGCTGTTGAGCGAAGGGACCGGGACGGGGATGTTCTGGCGCCTGACCTGGACGAGGCGAGGCGGCGGACGGAGCTGGATCTCTCCAAAGTCGGCCGCATCGTTGAGAACAGGCTGCACGACGTTGCGCAGCGCAAAGTTGCTCTCGAAGCGGGCCTCCTCTTCATTGAAAGTCAGAAACCGCCCGCGGGGCAGGTCATCCCCCTCGTCGTCATCGGGTCCGTTCCGCAGCTCCAGTTGCTCCAGCGTCGGGCGCATGAACGTCTCGGGGAGCCCTGAAGCAGCAGTGTCGGCCTCGAGGACGAGCGTGGCGTTGTTGACAGCCACGCCGCGCAGCGAGTCGGGCGGGGCGAGCTCAATGCTCAGGGCGCGCCCGATCCCGTCCTGGACGAGCGCGCGCTGGTCGTCGGAGGAGGCGCGACCCGAAGAGCGCACGGTGGTTAGCTGCTCGGTGAGCCTGTACCTGGCTATCGGCCGCTCCTCCTGGCCCGAGGGCGACTCGTAGATCACGCGCATCCGGGTGGAACTGGAGGCAAATCCTACGACGCCGCTCCCCCCGGCCGCGCGTACTTGGAACCCGTGAAACGCCTCGCCGAAGGCCGTGTCGCCGGCGGTGCGCAGCTCACTTTCGTGCTCGCGGATCCAGCGTTGCGGCAACGACACCGAGAGCGTGTCGCCGGGCGCGGCCGAGAAGGTCGTGATCGTCTGGCGCTCCGCGAAGCCAGAGTCGAAGGTCGTGTCGGCGGGGGCATTGTTGGCTTCCCACTCCTCCGCCAGGTCGTGGAGGGACACGGTGATTGGCTCGCTGGTGCTGCCATAGGCGTAGCTCACCACCAGATCGACCGTGACGCTGTCGATGGTAAGCGCGTCGAGCTCCGAGGGCGCCCCGATGCGCCCGACGTCGAAGTAGCCGGTCGCCTCTACGTTGCCGAGGGGGGCGCCGGCCTCCTGTCGCCCTGCCAGGAAGCGCGCCACGTCGATCTCGCCGGGCACGGAGGTCCCCGTTTCCGGCGCGTAGCGGGCCGTGTCCACGTCGAGCCCCGCGCCTGGCCGCAGCACCACGCGCTCCGGGCCGGCATCTTCCCCGCCCACAAGTTCGTCTCCGACGTTCGTAGGGTTGTCGCAGGCGGCGAGGGCGAAGAGCGCTCCCAAAAGCAGGAGCGCGCCGGCAGCGCGAGGGCAAGTCATACGCAGAGAGGCGAAGGCGCGGGGAAAAGCGACGGCCCCGCAAGCGGCGCGCAGACGGCACCGCCAAAAGATGAAGGCAGCACTACGCAAGGGCCGGATCGTAGAGGGGGCGTATGCTACCCTCCGAAGACGGGTTTCCCGGCTTCGGTGCCTTCAAAAAAAGCGCAAAGACCTGCGTGGCGCCCGGCGGTTCTCTCGCGCCCCGATCAGCCCTGCACGCCACGCCTCGTGCGCATGGTGCGCGCCCCTTGGGGGCTCCTACGCATTCTCTCGCGTGGCTCGTGCTTAGCTCACGCCAAGACGCGTTCGTACACTTCGGCCGCCTGGCGCGGGTGCTCCTCAACGTCCCCGTTGAACTGCGGCGCCGCGCCAGCCTCCACGGCAGGCGGGGGGATCGACGCATCCGCCCGCCCGAGGCCCGCCTCTACGAGCGAGTGCCCCGCCTCGCCGTTGGCAGGGAGATTCGTGGCTTCCAGGAAGCCTTTCGTCAAGCCGGGGCCTGCGTCCACGTCGTCGGGCGTGAAGACCGTTCGGGCTTCCTCGAAAAGCGCCTGGCCCTCCCCTTCGGTGCGCAGCAGCAGCGGCGTGAGGCCGCCCGCCCAGCCAAAGGCGTGCACCACGTCCGGCCCCCAGCGCAGGCTGCGCACCGTGTCCATCACCGCCCGGGTGAAAAAGAGCGCCCGCTCGGCGTTGTCCTCGTACGGGACGCCCTCCTTACTGGCGGCCATCCCGTCGCGCCCGAAGTAGGCGTCGTTGTCCATGAAGTACACCTGCAGTCGCACGTCTGGCAGCGAGGCCACTTTCACGTTGAGCGTCTCGGTCTGCCCGCCCACTTCGATCTCGTCCCCCGACAGGCGGATCACCTCGTGGAGGCTGTTTTCGCGGTCGCCGACACACCCGTAGCGCGGCATCATGATGCGCGCGTCGAAGTCGTCCTCGAGCCCGCGCGCGAGGGCGCGGACGAGCGTGGCCGTGCCAGATTGCTCGGCGAAGGGCTCGGCTTCGCTGGTGACGATGAGGAGGCGTCGGGAAGAGGCCATTGCGACAGGCGCCGCCGGGCGGCAGAGAGAAGCGGGAAAAAGCGACGGCTCCAAGAGACGTGGAGACCGTTCGTCACGTGCGCTGCGGGAGGAAATCTGCTTCTACCGGAGGTCTCTCCTGTCGGAGAATGCCCTCGTCAGTTAGAGAGAGGTCGTTCGCCGACCACGGGGCAGCGCTCCCGGCCGCCGGCGTGCGGCACGACATGTAGTAGGATTCACCTAAAAACATAGGACCGTCCCGCGTCCGCGTCAAGGCAGTTTCACAAAAAGTACTCCCGCAACCCGGCTGGCGCGCCAGCCTGCGCTCAGGTTTCCCCGTCGGCGAAGGCGACGTGGCGAAAGTAGCTTTCTTCTCCGAAGAAGCCGCCCAGCGCCCCGATGGCCAGGCCGAAGGCCGCCATCGACAGGTAGTGTTGCGCCGCAGGCCTGGCGGTCGTCCTCGTCGAGGCGCCCCCCGCTTCAATTTCGAGTTTGAGCGGGTCGGGTTGGGGATTCGCTTCCACGGGCCGGCGCCAACGGGCGTTGGCGAGCAGCGCATTTTCGACCTACAATTCCAGCTTGGCAATCCGGGGTGCCCGCCCAGCGCGCGGCGATTCGAGCGTAGCCACGCGCCACGGTCTACGGCCCCGTCCAGCCTGGCGGGTCGTCGCCCCCGTCTCGCGGCCACTGTCCCCGCCCGAAGAGCAGCAGCACGGCCGTGACGATGAGGACCAACCCCAGCGCACGCGGCACGTCGGCCACGCGAAAGGCTGCAGGGTCGAGCCCGAAGCGCGCCGCCTCGTAGAGCGCCACCCCGGCGAGCACGCAGAGAAACGTTCGGAGCGCAGCCTTCATGGATCCTACCGATTTGGCGAGCCGGCGTTGTGGTGAGGCCTCCGAGCACTTGGCGTTCCGCGCTGCCTCGTGCTTGAACCCCAGACCTTCCAGGTCTGCTGTGCAGTTACGAAAACAACCGCAGGGTAACGGGTGATTCTCATTTCCGGCAGGCGCGTTGCCTGAAGGGCGTGGCGGCCACGGGCGGGCGCCTGCGGATCGACGTAGAGACGCTCGTAGAGACGCGAGCGCCGCGCTACGGCTGGGGCGCGTTGCTTGGCGCCGCTTCTTTCTGCTCCTGTTTCTGCTTCTGCAAAAGCTCGAAGTAGCGTTTGATGAGCTGCTCGTAGTCGGGGGTGTAGCCGCTTTCCAGGGAGCGAATCAGCGAGCGGCGCAGGCGCTGGGCCTCGCCCTCGGGCGCCTCGGAGGCGGGCTGGGCGCGCGTGCGGTCGCCGTCGGTGGCCTCCTGGCTGCGGCGCTGGTCTTTGCGCCCCTGCTTCTGGAGAGACTGCCGCGCCTGCAGCAGGCGCGAACGAATCTGCTGCTGGCGCTCGATCGTCTTGCGGTCGAGCTGCCCGCGCTGCATGCGGCGGACCATCTCCTCCATCTGCTCGGCGACCTTCTCGAGGCGGCCTATCGTCCGCCCGTCGCCCCCCTGCTCACGCAGCTTCTCGAGCTGTTTCTGGAGGGCTTTCTGCTGCTTGGCCATCTGCCCCAGGCGCTGGCGCTGGCCCTGCGAGAGGCGCTCGCCCTGCTGCTGGTTGAGCATCTGCTGCACCTGGCCACCGAGCTTCTTCTGCTGGCCGGCCATCTGCTGGAGCTTCTGGCGCATCTGCTTGGCGCTCATGCCACCGCCCTTGCCCCCCTGCTTCTTCCGCATCTGCTCCGTAAGGCGGGACAGAAGCAACGCCAGCTCGTTGAGGTTCTTCATGGCCGTCCGCTGGTGGCCCCCGGCCGGCTGGGTGGTGCGGCCCGTCATCGCCTCGGTGGCCTGCTCCATTGCCTTCAGCGCCGCGCGGCTCTTCTCCTGCACCGCGCGCGTCATCTTGGGAATCTTCTTCGCCAGGGCCGTCAGCGAGTCGCGCGTGGCGCGCAGGCCCTCGGCCAGTTGGTCTTGCCGGCGCGTCACCTCGCGCAGCGCCGGGCTGCCGGGCGAGAGGCCGCTGCTGCGCCCGCGAAGCGCCTCTTGCTCCTTCGAGAGGCGTAGCGTGCGCGCCAGTGCCTGGCGCAGCCCCGCCATGTTGACCCGCTTGCGCTTACGCTGCATCCCCTTCTTCATCTGGCTCACCGACTGCTGCATCTGCTGAAGGCGCTGCTGCATCTGCTTCTGGCCCTGGCGCGCCTTGTCGAGCTGGCCCTTGCGGAGCTGCCGGCTGTTCTTCTTCATCTTCTGGGGCACCTGCTTCGCGCGCTGCTGCATCTTCTGCATCTCCTGCTTGGGCGCGCCGCGCATGTCCCTCATGTTCTTCGAGAGCTTCCGCATCTGCTTGCGCAGCTTCTGCATCTGCTTGCGCGCCTCCTCTTGGTCGCGCGCGAGTTGCTCGCGTTGCTCGGCGCTCCTCCCGGCCTGCTTCTTCTGGCCAGCGTTTTTCTGGCCGGCTCGCTTCTGGCCGGAGGGGGGCTGCTGGCCACGCTCCTGCTTCTGACCGGACTGCTGCCGGCCCTGCCTTTGACCCTCGCGTCGCTGTCCTTCGCGTTGCCGGTCCTGCGCGCGTTGCCCTCCGCCTTTCTCGCCGGAAGATTTCTCGCCGGAGGACGCCTCCTTTCTGCCCTCCTGCACCTTTCTCTTTCCTTCCTTCTTCCTCGCTCTCTCTTCCTCCAGGTCCCGCGTCTCCTCCGACAGGCGGCGCTCCTCCTCGGCCAGCTCGCCGGCGCGGCGGGCAACCTCCTCCATCTCCTGTTGTGCCTTGATCTTCTCGAAAAGCTCGCGGGCGCGCTCCAGACGCTGGCGGTACTGCTTTCTCTTGCGCTCGACGTTTTGCATCGCCTGCTGCATCTGCTCCATGTCCATCTCCTGCATGGCCTTCTGGAGCTTCTGGAGGGCTTCCTTGAGCTTAGGTGACTGGATCTGCTCGGCCACGCGCTGGAGCTGCTCGTACTGGCGCTGCGTCTCGGGGCTCGTCAGCTCGCCCTGCTGCATCTGGCGCGTGGCCTTCTCGATCTGGCGCTGGAGCTTCTGGACCTGCTTCTGCATCTGCTGCCGACGCTGCTGCATCCGCTCGACCTGGCGCTGCGTGTTCCAGTCGCCCCCGCGCGTGCGACGCACTTCCTCGCGCAGACTCTCGAACTGGCGGCGCGTCTCTTCGCTCTGCTGTCGAAGGCGCTGCATCTGCTCCTGGGCGCCCTCCTGCGTCTTCTCGAGCTGCTGGTACTTCTCACTCGTCGAAGGCAAGCGCAGGCGCTGCACCTGGGTGCGGGCCGACTGGTAGCCGGCCACGCGGTTGTTGTCCCAGACGCGCACGTAGTACTCGAGCACGTCGCCGGCGGCGAGGTCCAGGTCGGTGGTCTGCTCCAGGACCCAATCGTAGGTCACTTGCTGGTCGAGCAGGCCCGGGCGCCCGATGGGTACCTCCACGGACTGAAACTCGCTCGCCGGCTCCCCCTCGCGCCGCTCGGCGAGGCGGTAGTAGAGCTTCTGCTGCGCGAAACCGAAGTCATCGCTCATCTGCCACTGCAGCCGGGGGCGCAGCGCGTCGGTCAGTTCCGCCTGCGGGGCGGGCGCCTCGAAGCTGACGGTCGGCGCGGCGTCGGAGGTGGTCTGCAGGCGGTAGCGGATGGGGGCGTCGCTCGGGACGCCGTTTTCGCCGCGGAGGGCCACGCGGTAGGCGCCGTCGTCTTCGAGCGTGAACGCGCCGGCGGCCACGCCGCCCTCTACCGCGAGCGTGTCCACGTCGCCGCTGGCGAAGCGCAGGAGCGCCTCCTGCGTAGCCGGCCCCGCGAGCGTGGCTTCGACGTTGACCTCAGTGCCAGGAAGCGCCGTCACGTCGCCGGTGCCCGTGGCGAGGGCGCGCTCCGGCAGGCCGCTGTACGCGGGCGGGTCGAGCGTGACCCGGAGCTCGGCCACGCGGGGCCGCTCGCGGACCGTTACGGTGCGCCAGCCGGTGCGGACGGGGCGCCCGTTCGCCCGGGCCACGGCGCGGTAGCGAACGTCCTGCCGCACGCCCGTGAAGACGTGGCGGAAGCGCGTGCGGCTCGAGTCGGTGGGCGCGAGCGTGAGGTCGCGGCCGGGTGCCTGGAAGCCGTCGTCGCCGCGCGTCTGCACCTGGAGCGTGACGCGGGGCGGGAGCGCGTTGCCCTCCGCCACCGGGCGAGCGCGGGCCGTCACCATCAGCGAGTCGCCCTTCACGAGGTCCCCGCTCGCGGCCGTGAGCGACAGTTGGAACGGAGCCGGGCGCTGGAAGTGATCGGTGGGCGCGAGGAGGCGGCCGGAGGCGCCGAAGAAGGCGCCCGGGGCGGCTAAGATGAACACCAGCAGCCCGGCGATCGGAGCGGCGGCCCAGCGCGAGGCGCGCCGCGCGCGAGAGAAGTTCTCGACCTCTTCCTCGAACTCGACGTTCTCCACTGCGCGCCCCAGGCGCGCCACCGCGCGGTCGGCCAGCGGCTGGCCGGCGTCCTCTGCCTCGCCGGAGCGCGCCCCGCTGGCGAGCTGGAGGACGTTGACGAAGCGGTCGGCCACGCGCTCGGGGAAGCGCGCGCCAACGCGGCGGGCGGCCTCTTGGTCGGAAGGGCGGCCCAGCAGGCCCAGCAACCGCCCCAGCGGGCGTGCCACGAAGGTCCCCAGCAGCGCCAGCGCCGCCACGCCGACCACACTGACCACGACTGTGCGCAAGCCCGGACGCATCCACAGACTCGCCTCTACCGCCACCGAGGCCAGCCAGAGGGCCGCCAGCGCCCCGAACGTCACTACGGCCCCGAAGGCCAGCTCCCCGAGCGTGAGCCGGCGCACGGCGTGGCGCAGGCGCCGGCGCAGGCGCTCGACGAGGCGGGTCGTCTCTTCGCTCATGGCAGGGGACGACGGGGCGAGCCGCGAGGCACGTCGGCCGGAAAACGTCGCCGGTGAAGACGTGACGAAAGAAAAGGAATGGCAATACCGCGTGGCCGGAAGCGGTGTTTCGGGCGCGCTCGAGCCGGCGCCGGGGAGCCTTTCATGTAACGAGCGCGTAGGCGCCCACGGTACACTGTACGATCACCAGGGCGAACACGATGAACACCTGCACCATGTTGTAGCGCCGCGCCGGCTCGTAGGCACGCCGAAGCTCGCGCGACTGCACAAAGCCCGCATTCTCGCTGCGGCGCACGCTCCACAGGTTGAACGCGACCGAGGCGAAAACCACCGTCGGCCCGATCCATCCGTAGGGCTCAGCCAGAACGAACACCAGTCCCAAGCTGATGAGCGAAAGCAGAACGACCACGCCAAAAACGACGTGCGTGAGGTATTTTTTAATCATCGTCGGGCGCAAGAAGAGAAGGGAAAGTGCAGCCCCGCCTACGAGGAAAGACGCGCCGCCTGCTCCCGAAAGCCCGGGCGGCGTTGCTCATGATGCAGCAGGCGACGGCTTCAGCGCAACTGCCAAACCGCCGAACGGGCCCGTTGGCGCCCCAGACGGTTGAAAAAACTCCAAAAACAGCCGCTGGCGCCTGCCGAGCTGTGTAGGTCAGGGAAGCCCGCCGTGATCTACAAGTGTCTATGTGTGCGCGTGGCCTTCCACCCCGGCGCCTTGGCTTTTCTCCTGGAGATGCTTCTCTAACCGAATAGAGACGAACCGTCATGAAGACGCCTCGCCTGGCCCCGTTCTCGTCCGGGGGGCTCGCTTCCTGCCTTTCGGGCGCCGGTCTTCTGGCGCTGGCCGGCCTGGTGCTGCTGGCGGCGGCGGGATGCCGCGCCGGCACCTACGGCAAGTACAACTCGACCGAGAAGATGCTGCCGGAGATGCGGCAGTCCGTACAGCTTTTTGCCAACGACCTCCAGCGCGCTCGCGCCGCCCGCGATCTCCTCCGGCAGGCCGCCGAGCGCGACTCTACGCTGCGCCTCGTGGCCGAGGAGTACACGCAGGCCGTCGAGGAGCATCAGCGGGTGCTGGAAAACAACCGCGACGCGCTCGCTCGCATCGAGGAAGACCTCCCCGGCTACCGCCGGATGCACCGGGTCCTCGGCTCCTTCTTGTCCGAGCACCAAACCACGCGCAACCGCTACCGCTCGCTGCGGAAGGCGGTACGCTACCCCGGCATCACCGCCCGGCTGAGCGGCTCGGCGCGCGGCCGCACTGTCCCTGGTACGCCATTGCGCGCTCGCGACGAGACCTACACCGAAGGCCGCTACTACGTCGCGCCGATCTTCTACGAGCGCCTCCAGAGTAGCGGAAACGACCTGACGATGCGCCAGGCGCTGGCCGAGCGGCAGCAACGCCGGCAGCAGGGCGGCCGCCGCGCGCTGCCTGAGCAGAAGGGCACGAGCCGCCTGCCCGGGACTACCGACGCCCCCCCAGCCGATACCGCCGGCCGCGTCTCGCGGTAGGGTTGCGCGCTCAGCAACAATCCCCAGTGCCCTGGAGGGAACGCCCGGCCCGGCTTCACCGGCGAGGTCCGGCTTCATCGAGACGAGGAGGTGCCGGCCGTCCACCTTTTCGGGCTGCTCGAAAGCACCGGGGACGTCCGCAAACTCTACGGCTACAGGGCCGAGCGTTTTTCCGACTGGTTTCCTGCGTGCCGGTCCTGCTTGGGGAAGCGTTCTCCCTCCGCGGGCGAAGGGGGCTCCGAGGACCGACCGAAGCTACTGCTCCGGGAAGGACACGTGCTTCTACGGCGCAGAGATGCACGTCGCGGCCGAGCGGCCGGAGGGAGCTGGCAGGAGGCAGCGAACATGACCCGACGCGGCCCTGCGCCGCGTTTTGCCGCAGGTCCGGGCGGCCGGCTCCCCGCCGCGTGCGGCGGCAAAGCCTACGGCGACGGCCCGACGGACGAACAAGCGCCTCGCCGAAGGCCAAGACCTCGCGGTGCGCCCTCCCGCCCGCCAAGAAAAAAAGCCCGGGCGAGAAGACCGGCGGCGTCCAGCGAGCCTGAAGGGGCGTTCCTGCCAGGAACGGCCCGTTCATGCTGGGAACGGCTCGCTCGTGCCGCCGCGACGCTACTGCTGCTCGCGCTCAACCCCCGTGGTTGACATCTTGTGTGCTGGTCAAGTTTTCGTTCGCAGAGTGCTCAGCAAAGAAAAGAAAACAGACGAGGGCAAGCCTTGCCGCTGCCTGAGATTCGGTGAAAGTTGTACCTGTGACTGCGCCGACGTAAAATAACGAAGCCCCCAAGCCACTGGTATAAAGCAGCTTAGGGGCTGTCGGGAAGTGGAGATGCCGGGAGTCGAACCCGGGTCCGCGTGGCCGTCCGGTTCAGACGTCTACAAGCTTAGCTTGCCTATTTCAGTGTCGCTTCCTGCTATAGCCGGCAAACGAGGCCAACAGGAAGCCGAGGCTGATTCGGGGGATTGCCCCGCGTCGCCGGCGATGCTTCAGCCGGAAGCACCGCGCGGCCAAAGGCCATCTAAGTCGATGCCTCTACACGCGCCGACAGCCGAGCGCATCAGAGACAGATGGGGGCGTGTTTACGCCGCCATCGCGTACGAGTAATCGTCCGCATTTGCAGGTTCCTGACAGTTTTGGCGAGCGTACCAGGAGGCTCGGCTCGCGGTCTGCCGTACGTCACCACCCGTCGAATCCGTGTCATCCCCAGTATGTGGAAGAACGTCGCTTGCCCGCAACACTCGAGAAGAGTCTGTTTTGCAAGCGGACTGAGTTAGATGAGCCACGCCTGTGTGAGGTTCCTCCAGCCGGTCGCGCAGCGGCTTGAAACCCGCGAAAAGCCTTCGTAAAATAAGGCTGCAACATA
The DNA here is from genome assembly GCA_003022535.1 of Bacteroidetes bacterium QS_9_68_14. GTDB lineage: Bacteria > Bacteroidota > Rhodothermia > Rhodothermales > Salinibacteraceae > QS-8-64-10. The sequence goes on along the minus strand of PXTT01000039.1, from coordinate 47,081 downwards.
AAAAGCCAGGTCGGCGCGCTCACCCAAAGACACGCCGACCTGGCAACTGCGGAGGCCATCCGCGGTGCGTGGTCATGCACCTTGCGGCCTCGGAAGTAAGATGAGACCCGAAGCCGCGACTGTACACTTCCGCAACGGGCGTGCCAGCAAGAAGGTCTGGAAGGTGCGTCTGGCCGAGTAGGCCCAGAACGTCGCTCAACGGGCCTGCTCAGCCCCTCAATGGTTGAAGTGAAGGAGCAGGCTGCCACGCGCCTTCGAGAGCCGTCGGGCGCTGAACTGCCGGGGTTGTGCTCCATACCACACAGCCTGTGCAGCAGACTGTACAGTAGGCGGCCCCTCACGCATAATGCGACCGGAGCCCGAAGCGCGGCACGTTCAACTGTTTACCGCTTCTTCGCTGGCGCCCCCGCCGCGCCACGCTACCCGCGGGGCGCCATCTCCGAAGAGCGCTGCGCGGTCTCGTTCAGGAACGCCAGCATGAGCCGGTTGAACGCCTCGGGTTGCTCGATCATGGGCGCGTGGCCGCATTCCTCGATGAAGTGAAGCTGCGACCGGGGGAGCCGCTCGCGGAACTCCTCGGCCACGTCGGGGGGCGTGATGGCATCGTTGCGTCCCCACACCAGCAGCGTCGGCAGGTCGGCGAGACGTGAGAGGCGCTCGGTGATGGTGTGCTCCTTCGTCGAGCGTGCCATCTTGATGAGGCGCACCGCCCGCTCGCGGTCGTTGACGAGCTGGTACATCTCCTCAACCAGTTCGTCGGTGACGTGCACGTCGTCGTAGAAGGTCACGGCGGCGCGCTCGCGGATGAAGTCGCGGCTGTCGCGGCGCATGAGGCCCGTTCCCATGCGTTCCTCGTAGATACCCGAGGAGCCCGACAAGATCATTGCGGCGACTGAGGCCCGGTGCCGTAGCGTGTAGAGGAGCGCCACCTGCCCCCCCAGAGAGTTGCCCACCGGCACGACGGGGGCCACCTCCATGGCCTCTACGAAGGCGTGGGCGTGCTCGGCGAGCCCGGCAACGCTGGTCTCGGCCATCGGCAGGTCGTAGACCGGAAGCACGGGAGCCAGCACGCGGTACCCGGCCCCGGCGAGCGCGCCGATGGCGGCGTCCCAGTTGCTCAGGTCCCCGAGCATCCCGTGCAGCAGCAGAAGCGGGGGCGCATCGGCGCCGGGCGAGCCTTCGTCGATGTAGGCAAACCCCTCGCGCTGCTGGAGGGCGTGTTGAGACTGCGGCATGGGCAGATCCTTCCAAGAAGGACTTGCGAAAAAGCGAGGCGCACGAGATGCCCTGCCAGGCAAAATAAGCGTAACAACCGGGGAATGCCAGCGCTTGCGTGGCCGGGAAGTTCCGGCGTTTCCGGCGCGCGCCTTCCGGGAAACGGGGCAGACGTTTGCAAAAAACCCCGTGGCTGGCTACCTTCAGAGTAAGCCGAAGCACCCCGCGCAGAGAGTGCCTTCCGCACGTAGGACTTCGGCCGCACTTGCAGGTCGTCGCCCTCTTTCACGGACCCGCATTGCTCGAAGAATGAAAGACTCCGTTCGCACGCTTCGCGCCGGCCTCGTCGGAGCGCTGACCGGCGGGGCGCTGGGGCTGGCTACCGGCCTGCTCGTGGCTCCGAAGAAAGGCCGGAAGGTGCGTCGCCGGCTCCTCTACCAGTTCGAAAACGCCGCACTGCGGATGGGGCTCTACTTCGAGGACGTGCTGCGCTCTCGCCCCGACGGCAGCGACGCGCGCCGCACCGGCGACGCCCTCGTCGAGGACGCCGAGACGCGCGCCCAGGACATCCGCGAAGACATTGACGCGCTGCTCGAAGACTTGCAGTAGCACCGCCGCCCGCCGGCTCTTTTTCTTTCTGCGCCGGCCTGCGGCGCCCCCTTCCCGGCAGCCCACCCCCCACGGCGGCTCACCCGGCCGCCTTCTTTTTTTGTTTCTTTAGCCTCTAAGTCTTTTCGTCCTTCATGCCCAACTTCGTCGTTCTTCTGCCGCCTTCCATCCAGAAGCAACCCGGTGGCAATCCATTCGCGCCGGACATGTTCGACTATCGCACCTCGAATACGTTCAACTACTTCAGCGACCTGAATCCGAAGCGCCGCCACCTCATCGACACGCTCCAGGAGTCCATCGCCGAGGCGGACGACCCGAGCGAGCTCTTTCCCGAGCTCGAAAGTGACTTTGAGCAGGAGGAGGCCGTGCGCGTGAACGAGGAGATCTACGACGCGCCCCTGATGAGCGCGCTGGACCGGTACAGCCCCGGCGCGCTCTACTCCGCCACCGACTTTGCGGACTTGCCGACCGGCGCGCAACGCCGCATGCTCGAAAACGGCGTCATCTTCAGCGGCCTCTTCGGTCTCCTGCGGCCCGACGACTTGGTGCCGAACTACCACCTGGAGATGATCTCGGAGCTGCCGGAGGTCGGCGACATCGGCGAGTACTGGCGCGACGACCTCAGCGAGCAGCTCAACGACACGCTCGAAGGGCGCTTCGTGTGGGACTTTCTGCCGGAGGAGCTGCGCGCGGTCTGGGACGACGCGCACACCTATGACGAACGCGCGCAGGTGCGCTTCGTCGAAGAGAATGGCGAGCGCTCCGAGCCGGAGGGCAAAGAGCTGCTGGAGGTGCAGGGGGAGTTTGTCAACCACATCGTGCGCGAGACGCTCGAAGACCTCGAAGACGCTGAAGAGTGGGACCCCATTGCCGGCTTTGCGCTCAACGAAGAGGCCTCTTCCTACGACGAGGACACCAAGACGCACGTCTTGGAAATGACTACCGCGCCGGACTTGGTCGAGGCGGCGCAGCAAGAGGAGGAGGACTGAGAGGCGGCTTTGGTTCGCGCCTCGAGGCGGCGCGCGGCGGTTTACGGCTCCTCGGCGTTGCGCTGAAGGAGCGCGCAGGTGCCGCGCAAGACCAGGTGCGGGTCGTAGTGGGCCACGCCGCTCAGGCGCTCGTGCAGGAGTGCGCCCCAGCCGCCCGTAGCGACGACGATGGGAGCGGGCGGGGACAGCGCCTCGCCGAGGCGGCGAAGCAGCCCGCGGGCCGTGCCGAGAAAGCCGTGCGTGAGGCCGCTTTGCAGGGCCTCCTCCGTCGTTCTTCCGATAGGCGCGGGCGGGGCTTCCGCGGGCGAGGGCGGGCTGAGCTGGGCCGCGCCCTCGCTCAGCGCGCGCGCCGCGAGCGCAGGTCCCGCCGTGATGGCCCCGCCTTCGTAAATGCCGCCGCCGTCCGCCCCGACGCGGATGGCCTCGCCGGTGAGGGCCGTCCCGGCGTCGAGCACCACGACGGGGAACCCGGAGCCTTCGCCGTAGCGCGTCCACGCGGCGGCGGCAGCGGCCAGGCGATCCGCGCCCAGCGTGGCAGGCGTGCGGTACGCCAGCGCGAAGGGCAAGCGCAAATCGGCGCCGGCGCGCACGCGAAGCAGGCGGGCGAAACCGCCGGTCTGCCGCAACGCCGACTGCACGCGCGGGGTCGCACGGGGCACGACCGATGCGAGCCCAGCGCGCTGGGGGCGCGCCCCTGCCAGCGCGTCGCTGAGCGCGCGCCGCCAGTCTGCTACTGAGGCCGTCCCCGGGTCATCGAGGCCGAGGGTGAAGGCGCGCTCCAACTCGCCTCCCGCGAAGAGCGCGCCCTTCGCCGCACTGTTGCCGATGTCGAGCGTCAGGTCCACGTTCGATGGAAGATTCCCTTTCATGAGGTTGGGGCGTTCGGCGTCCCGGTGTGCATGGGGACGCAACACCACGAGAGCACGACACGAGGCCCCGCGCTGCGTCCGCTACGGGAAACGGTGACAAGGGCGCCGCGAGAGGAGGCCGACCTCGCCCCGCAAATTTGCGTAGGGCTTCCGATTTCCGACGCCGCCGCGCGTTGCCGGTCCGTCGCCGGCCGAGGTCTGTCGTCATTCGCCCATCACCGTGACGTCGCCGGCACGGAGCGTGCGCTCGGTCCCGGCGCTCGTCTGGAGGCGCAGCGCCCCGTCAGGGGCGAGGCCACGCACGATGCCGGCGATGCGCTCGCCTGAGGCGAGGCGGCGCACGGCCACGCGCTTTCCGCGGTTCGCCAGGCGTTCGGTGCAGGCGTCGCGCACGGACCGGCCCTTGCCCGCGAGGAGCGTGTCGTAGCAGGCCTCGAGGCGCGCGAGCACGTCAGCCAGCAGCGCCGCGCGCTCGGGGGCCGGCGGTCCAGCCGCCAGCAGCAGTGACGTAGGGGGGGTGGCCTCATCCGGCACGCTGGGGAAGCCCCGTTGGCCGACGTTCAGCCCGATGCCCAGCACTACGGGACCGGTGGCCGAGCCGGCGGAGACCGTTTCCGCCAGCACGCCGCAGCACTTGCGTCCCCCCAGGAGCACGTCGTTGGGCCACTTCAGCCGAGGTGTCGGCGCGCCCGCTACTTCGGCCACCGCCTCGCAGACGGCCAACCCGCCCGCCAGCGGAAGGAGGCGGCGAAGGCATGCGGGACGCGGCGCTGCGCGTTGCCGGGAGAAGCCGCCGGGGCGCAGGACGACGGAGAACGTCAGGCTCTGGCCGGGCCGCGCCTGCCAGCCGCGCCCCTGGCGTCCGCGCCCGTCCGTCTGGTGGTCGGCCACGACGGTGCTGCCCTCCGGCGCCCCGTCCTCGGCCCATCGTAGAGCGCGCTCGTTGGTGGAGGGGAGCGTTGCGTGGGCTTCCATCGGGCGGCCCAGGTGGCGGGTGCGCAGGTGCTGGCGCGCGGTTTCGGCCAGGGAAGCCGGAGGCGAGGAGTCAGGGGACGCAGCGGGCACGGTCGGAACCGGGAAAAAGAGACGTGCGGGGAAAACACCGTGGAACGGTTTTTGACCTCCTGTACGGGCAAACCGCCGCAAAGATACGAAGCGTTCCAAGCGCTTGCCCCACCGCCGTGCACGCTTCCTCCCGTCTTTTCGCTTCTCCGTTTTCCCGCCCCGCCGGCGTGCCGGGAGCGCTCGCGGGAGTAGCCACGGTTTTGCTGATGGTAGCCACGCCGGTCATCGCGCCGGCGGCCGTGCAGGCCCAGCAGGCTGGCGCCGAGCAGACGTCCAACGGGGGCGCCCCCCCCGAGGAGCGCTCGCCTGCGCTGGACCGCCAGCTTCGCCGTGCGAAGATGGCGTGGCGCCGGGGCACCAATCTGCCGGAGGCGAAGGCGCGCCTGGACCACCTCCTCCGCCAGCGCCCCGACGACCAGGCAGCGCGCAAGCTGCGCGCGGAGGTCTTGCTGGAGATGGACCGCCCCGGGGCGGCGCTCCGCGATGCCCGCCACGCGGCCACGTCCTACCCGCGCGACGGCGTGGCCCACCTGCTGTGCGTCGAGGCGGCGCGTCGCGACAGTCAGCCCGCTCTGGCGCGGCGCGCCCTGGCGCGCGCCGCCGAGCACCTGCCGCAGAAGGCGGAGCCGCACGTGCGCTTTTCCTGGAATGCGATGCAACTGGGCCGCCTCGCGCAGGCCGAGGCGTTCGGGCGCGTGGCCGTGGCGCTCGACTCGAGCTCGGGCGCGGCGCCCCGCCAGCTTGCGCGCGTCTTTGTGGAGCGCGACCGGGCCGACGAAGCGGCTGCGGTCTTAGCGCGCGGCGTGCGCGCTGGCGTCCTCGCCCCCCGCGTCATCCGTCGCGACGAGCGCCTGCGCGATCTCACCGATCACCCCCGCCTGCGAGAACTCATGCGCCGGTAGGCGGGGCTTGGCGAAAAGCGTCGTACGTCGCGGTCGTGCGAAAGCGGCGGCCCGGGCGCAGTGGCATGTCCAGGCGCGTGGCAAAGCGCGTCTCGGCAGGTACCCAAGTGGTCACCGAGTCGGTCGCAGCGGCGCGGCGGAGCCGCACGAACTGGCGCGTGTCTTCGTCGAAGAGCATCGAGTGGCGCCGTCGGTGCAGGCGCAGGGCCACGAGCTGGCGCGTGCCGGCGTCCAGGTAGAGACGCGCGCGGCGCACGGCCTGCGGGTCGCCGCCGGCGTCGGGGCGGGCGCGCACGGCCACCACGCGAGCCGTCCCTATCCCGCCCGGCAGCGAGGTGTCCGGCAGGAGGCGGTACGCGAAGGCGTAGCGGTTGCGCCGGGACAGGAACGACGGCTCCTCAGAGAGGATCTGCTGCGCGAGGTCTTGCGCCGGGGCAGCCCCGCTCGCCGAGACGAAGCTCCCGAGCGTCCCGAAATCGAACGTGCCGGCGGAGTCGCTTCGCACGACGCGTGGCTCCGAGCGGCCGGGGCGGTGGTGCACCGTGCGCTCCTTGAAGGCGACGACCGCTCCATCCGCCGCGCGTTGCTCGGTGCGCACGTGGCGTCGGTAGCCCGCGCCACGCAGCTGCTCGAAGGCCCTGCGCAACGCGCCGCGCTGCATCGAGTCGAGGGCCGCCAGCGCTTCCGCGCGTGTACCGCTCGCTTGCTCGAAGGCCCTGGACGGGAACGCCGCCCCCAAGGGGTCGTGCAAGGGCGCGACGCGCTCGCCCGTGCCTCCTCCGCCGCACCCGCCCAGCAGGAGAGCCGCGACGCTCGCCACCAGCAGTCCGGCAGGGCAGACCGCCGCGCGCGTCCATCGCCAAAGGAGAGCGCGTCGCATCGCTGGGGGCGGGAGCGGGGCACGGAGAGGACTCATTCTCTCTGCGAAAGCCCCCGCGCGCGCCCTTGTTTCTCGAAAAACCGATGCCGCTCGCCCCTGCGTGAACGCTCCTCAGCGAGAGCACGCTCCCCGGCAAGAAGAATCCGCGCGCCTGCCATCCGAGCGGGACGCGGCCGTGCGCGCTGCCCGCCGCGCGGGACGCTTCGTGCGTTCGCGCGTCGGGGTGGCGGGCGCCCGTGCGCGCAAGCGCCTCAACGACTTCGTCACCGAGGCCGACGAGCGGACGCAGGCGCTCATCGTGGAGACGCTCGCCGACGCCTTTCCCGACTACGGCGTGCTCGCGGAGGAAGGAGCGGATCTGGGCGGCGTGGCTACGGCGCCCGAGCGCCCGCGCTGGATCATCGATCCCATCGACGGGACGACCAATTTCATGCACGCCGTGCCGCCCTACGCGGTGAGCATCGCCCTCCAACGCGGAGCGGCCCTGGAGGTGAGCGTCGTGCTGGAGGTCAGCAGCGGGCGGCTCTACACGGCTACGCGCGGTGGCGGAGCCTACTGCGACGGGACCCCGCTGGCGGCCAGGGAGGCGGAGGCGATGAGCGAGGCGCTCGTGGCGACGGGCTTTCCCTTTCGCACCTTCGAGCACCTGGAGCGCTACGGGCGCGTGCTGCGCCGGGTCATCCGGGCCGCGCGGGGCGTGCGGCGTCACGGGGCCGCCGCGGTAGACCTGGCGCGCGTGGCGGCGGGACGCTTCGGGGCATTCTTCGAAACGGGGCTGCGCCCGTGGGACGTGGCCGCCGGGGCGCTGCTGGTGCGAGAGGCTGGCGGGCGCGTCACCGACTACCGCGGGCGCGCCAGCATCGACGGCGGGGGCTTCCTCTTCGGCGGGCAGATCGTGGCCACCGGCGGCGGCGCGCTCCACGGCGACCTGCTTGCGCTCGTGGAAGACATGCAGGACGTGCGCACCTGACGCTACTTTGAGAAACTCGTGCCGTGGCAGAAACCCGCCAGGTTTGGGGTGGACGGGCGAGGTTATTCTCGGGGCGCGCTCGTCTGGCGGGGTCGCTTTGCAGAACGCGAGAGGGCCGACGATCATGTCCCCGGGGCGCTCACGTCTCAGGCGGCGGAAGCCGCCGTCGTGGCGTCCGCGGGAAGCCGGCGCGCTTGCTCCGGGGTCGTCCAGTCGTGTGCTTCGGAGGCGGCCGGCAGCGTGCAGCGAATCGTCGTGCCGCCTTCGGCGTGGCGCTTGGCGTCGAGGCGCCCCCCGAGGCGGCGCAGGGCGTGCTGGGCCAGCAAGAGCTCCAGCCCGGTGGCCTCGTCGGAATAGAGGCGCTCGTCGGTGGGGGCGAAGAGGTCCTCGTCCAGCGAAGCGAGCGCGTCGGCGTCGAGGGCGCTGTTCGGGTCGTGCACGGTGAAGCCCGCCTCTCCGTTTTCCGCAAAGCCACGCACGGTGACGGGCGCCTCGCCGACGGCGTAGCGCGTGGCGCGAAGCAGCAGCGCGCGCAACGCGGCGCCCAGCAGCGACGGGTCGGCGGCGACGGCGCGGCCCGCGAGGTCGTCGAGGGCGAAGCGCGGCGGCGGAGGCGCGTCCGGCAGGCGGCGGGCCGGGTGCCCGGCGAAGCGCTCGGTGAGGTGCGACGCCGTCGCTTCGACCAGCGGAGCGAGCGGCACGTTCTGGCGCGTGACGTGCTCCGGCGGGCGCGTCAGCAGCCTGGCCAGGCGCGTGTAGTCGTTCACCAGGTGCTGAAGCTGGTAGGCCGAGCGCGCGGCGATGTCAACGAGGGGAGCGTTGCAGCGCCCCTTGGCGGCGTCTTGCTGCACCACCTCCAGTGAGGAAACGAGCGGCGCGACGGGATTGCGAAGCTCGTGGGAGAGCACGCTGATGAAGTCGCGCTTGAGTTGCCCGAGCGCTTCGGCCTGGCGGCGGCGCTCGCCTTCGAGGTCGGCCTCGACCTGCGAGCGCAGGCGGCGGTGCAGCTCGGTGCGATGCGCGGCGCGGCGGCGGCGCAGGCGCAGCGCCAGCAGACACGTCACCAGGCAGGCGATGCTGAGGTACTCGACCAGCAGGTAGGCGCGCATGGGAGCCGCCGAGGCTCCCGAAGGCGGGAGGGGCCCGGCCCCGGCCTCGGGGACGACGTAGAACGCGCCGGCGGCCACGCTCAGGCTCGCCAGCGCGAGCGTCGTGCTAAGCACGGGATACCCCAGCAGCGTGTAGACGAGCAAGACCAACACCAGCAGCCCGACCAGGACCACCCCGGGCGCTACTCCGCCCGCCAGGGCGCCCCCGAACAGGCTGTACACGGCCATCACGAGCGCAACGTCGGTGAAGGCGTGGCCCCAGCAGGGTGCCGCGCGTCCCAGGCCCGTCCCGCCGGTCAGGTAAGTCGTGCCAAGGCACACCGCGCCGTTGGCCATCGCGTACGCGACGGCCAGCAGCAAGGCGCCCGACGGGTACGCGGCGCTGGTCATCAACGCGCTTAGGGCCAGGTAGCCGGCCACGCCCAGCGCCCCGCCGGCGCGCACGACCAACAGCCACTGGCACATGTCGGCGCGTTGCTCGGTGAGGTACGCTTCGATCTCTGCGCGCGTGTCGGGGTCCTCGTCGGCTTCGGGCGGGACGTCCCGCGCAAACCACGTGCGAAGGCGCTCCAGAAGCGGCTTGGCAGTCGGCATGGGAGCGGGCGGAAGGGCGGCGGAGTGTTGCACGGTGTTTCAAAACACCTCCTTCTGCCCGGCAGCCGTTACACTTTTGCTCCGGCGGACCGGCGCGAGGGGCCACAGCGAGTGACCGAAGGAGGAAGCAGGAGGCAATTGCCGGGCGAGCAAAAACAGCGCCGGGTATCGAGATCTCAAAAGCCGGTCGTCTGGAGGCTGCGCGTTGCTTCCGTGCGGTGGCATCGTTCCCCACCGCTTGCTTACGTTGCACATGGGCGGCCTCGCTTTTCCACAAAATGCCCTTCCCACGCAACGCGATGGCTGCTGACGGACACGGCCTGCTCGACGGCAAGACCGGCCTCATCTTTGGTGCGATGGACGAGCGCTCCCTCGCGTGGTCCATCGCCGAGGCTGCCGACCGCGAGGGCGCCGAGATGGCCCTCTCGAACGCCCCGGTGGCCCGCCGCCTCGGCTCGATGGACGAGCTCGCCGAACAGACCGGCAGCCCCGCCCTCTGGGCCGACGCGACCAGCGACGACGATCTCGAAGAACTCTTCGACGACGTGCAGTCCGAGCTGGGCGGCGGGCTCGACTTCATCGTGCACGCCATCGGGATGGGGGTGAACGTGCGCAAAGATACGTCTTACGAAGAGCTCGACTACAACTGGTACCAGCAGACGCTCGACATCTCGGCCACGAGCCTGCACCGCATCGTGCGCCACGGCCTCGAGAGCGGCGCGATCAACGACGGCGCTTCCATCATCGCCCTCAGCTACATCGGGGCGCAGCGCATCTTCTCGAAGTACAGCGAGATGGGCGACGCGAAGGCGCTCCTGGAGAGCATCGTGCGCTCCTTCGGCTACCGGTTGGGGGAGCGCGGCATTCGCATCAACGCCATCAGCCAGAGCCCCACGCGCACCCTCGCCGGGAGCGGCATCGAGGGCTTCGACGCGATGTACCAGTTCGCCAACCGCGCCGCTCCTCTCGGCAACGCCGACCAGGCCAGCTGCGCGGACTACGCGATGACGTTGCTGAGCGACTACACGCGCATGGTGACGATGCAGACGCTCTACCACGACGGCGGCTTCAGTTCGATGGGCATGTCCGACGAGATTATCCAGGACCTCACCAGCGCCTACGCTGAGGCCGAAGAGGAGTAGAGCGCGGGAGTGCGGGGGTGTGGGAGAAAGGGGGCGTGCCGCGACCAATCGAAAATCGCCAATCCCTTGATTCGCCTCTTCGTCTGCGACATTGATGGCTGCCTGGCCGAGCCGTACCGGCCCTTCGACCTGGACGCCCTCCAGGCGCTGGCTGAAGCCGCCGCCCACGCCGAGGAGGGCTCCGCCGCGCCGCGCCTCACGCTCTGCTCGGGGCGGTCCTACCCCTACGTCGAGGCGATGACGCAGACGCTGGGCCTCGCCGCGCCGGTGCTTTTCGAAAGCGGAGGCGGGCGCTTCGACCCCGCCGCGGCGCAGGTCGCGTGGCACCCGGACTTCACCGATGCTCTCGCCGACACGCTCGGCGCCGTGCGCGACTGGATGGCCGCCGAGCTCGTGCCGGGCACGGCCCTGAGCCTCGACCACGCCAAGCGCACGCAGGCCGGCCTGGTGGGGCCGAACCCCGAAGAGGTCGCCGAGGCCACCGGGCGCGTGCGCCGCTTTCTCGAGAAGCGCGCGCCGGCCCTGCGTGCCTTCGCCACGGAGGTGAGTGTGGACGTGCTTTCCCCGCGGCTCACCAAAAAGCAGGGCCTGTGCTGGCTGGCCGATCACCTCGGCGTGGCCCTCGAAGAGGTCGCCTACATCGGCGACTCAGAAGGCGACGTCGAGGCGCTCGAGGCCGTCGGTCTTCCGCTGGCACCGAGCAACGCCGACGAGGCGGTGCGCCACGCCGTGCGCGAGGCGGGCGGGCACGTCGCCGAAGGGCGCGTGGCCCGGGGCACCCTAGCGGCGTATCGACAGTGCGTGGCCCGAGGGACGGAGGACACGCCGGCAGCCGCTTGACGGCAGCTCCAGGCGCGAACATCACGCTCCCGAGCCACGTAGCACCGATTCCTGTCATTTTGGAACGCCCGCGTAACGCCGGGAGCCCCCGGTTCGGGAGCAGCCCCCCTCCTCCTGAGAAGCGCTGATTACATGGAGCACGTTCTGTCTCGCCCTCCCATGCGCGCCCTCTTTGCCGTCTCCGCGCTTCTGCTCTGCGGCGGCCTCGCCGTGCCGGCCGCGGCGCAGCCGGCCACGCCCTCCGAAGGGGCCGCCAGCGAAGCCCCCCAGGCCGGGCCCTCCGCTCACCCAGCCGCCGGCGCGCCCGCGCAGGCGCCATACCACGTCATCGGCCAACCGGCCACGATGTTCTCCCGGCCCGACTCGACCGACCCGTACCTGGAGATCGATTTCCGCGAGCCGCTCCACCTGTTGGAGGACGGCCCGCGCTGGAGCCGCGTGCGCACCGACGGCGGGGCCGAAGGCTACGTGCGCTCCCACGCCATCTCCAACGTCTGGGTGCGCGTCTCCAAGCGCGCTCAGCGCGCCTACCTCTACGAGGGCACACGCCGCGTGGTCGCCGCCCCGGCGGACTTCGGCCCCAACGCCTTCCTCGACAAGAAGCGACGCGGATCGCAGCTTCGCCGCGACGACTGGCGTACACCCGAGGGTACCCTGTACATCGTGCGCAAAAACCCGCACAGCCGGTTCGACCGCGCGCTCGTGCTAAACTACCCGACCGCCGCCGACGCCGCTCGCGGCCTGGAGAACGGCCTCATTACGCCCCGCGAGCACCGCCAGATCGTAGAGGCACAAGAGGAACTCGCCCCGCCGCCGATGGACACGCCCCTGGGCGGGATGATCGAGATCCACGGCGATGGCACCGGTGAGGCGCGCAACTGGACGCGCGGCTGCGTGGCGCTTCACAACCGCGACCTGAGCAAGATCTGGAACCGGGTGGAGGTCGGCACGCCCGTCGTGATCGAGTAGACGCCGGGGGCTTGTGCAGGTTGGCGAGACGATTTGCGCGGCCGGCGCTTTGCTCTCTGGCGGGCCTCCGCCCGTCGCACAGGGGGAATGGGGGATGGCGAGATCGTGGACGGGAGGCTCCCGCTGTTGGGGCCGGAAAACCGAAACCCATCTGCTACCCACTACCTGCTACCCACCCCGTCTCGTTTTGCTTTCCCGTTCTCCTTCCGCATGACCTCGCCGAACGAGCGCCCCGCTGCGTCCTCTCCGGCCGAAAACGACCCCTCAGAGGCCATCGCCACGGACGGCGCACCGGCCACGCCCGACTCGCCCAACTTCCAGAAGTACACCTCCGGCGGGCCGCTCTACCACTGGCACCTGCGCCAGTTCATGCACCGCCTCTACGAAATGACCGCGCGCACGGCGCCCCGATCGGTGCTGGATGCGGGGTGCGGAGAAGGCTTCGTGACGCGCTTCCTGCGCGAGCAGAACGCGGACTGGGACCTGACGGGCGTGGACATGAGGGAGGCGGCCATCCGCTACGCGCGCCGTCACGCCGGCCCCGCTGGCGCGCGCTACGAGGAGGGGGACCTCTACGACCTGCCGTTCGCCGCGGACGCCTTCGACACGGTCGTGTGCAGCGAGGTGCTCGAGCACCTGGACCGGCCCGACGAGGCGCTCGCCGAGCTACGCCGCGTGGCGCGCCGGGCGGTCGTCGTCAGCGTCCCGCGCGAGCCGTACTTTCGCTGGCTCAACGACCTGGGGCGCGCACTAGGCCTCAGCCCCGATCCCGGCCACGTCAACTTCTGGAACGAGCGCAGCTTCCGCCGATTCGTGCGCCGACACCTGCGCGATCCCCAGTTCGCAACGAAGCACGTCTACCAACTCGCGCGAGGGCGCGTGGCTTGAGAAGTTCCCCCACTGCGGGGCCGCATGGTCGCTTGCCCGCTCTCTTTGCGGCGGCGGGTGAGCGATACGGGAGCGCAAGTGAGAAGCTCGCCAATGGGCCTTTCCATGCTCGCAGCGGGTACGGCTTGAGAGCCACGCCCCCTTCCTGCTCATTCCCTCCTCGAAGGTTCCCTTCCCGCCCGGTTGCTACGATGCGTTGCTCCCCCTGTGCTCTTCTCGTTCTGCTCGCGGTCGCCCTGCTCACGACGGCCGGGTGCGGCGGCTCTTCCATCGAGACCGCCCCGCCGGAGGGGTGGCAGGCCGACGGCAACCGCTGGTGGACCGCCGAGGTGGACACGGCCGCGGCCTTCCGCGACCTCTCGACCGTCGAAGCGATGGGCGTGAGCGGACAGGCGCCCGTGCTTTCTGCCACCTCCAACCCGACGAATGAGCAGGTGGCGCTCGCGGTCAAGCAGGACCTCAAGAAGCTCTACCGCAAGGCTCCTGAAACCGTTGACTCGCTCTTCGCGCAGCACGTGGCCCCGCGCGTGGATGAGATCGCCGGCGTGGCCAACGTGCAGGACAGCATGGATGCCTTCGTGAAGCGCAGCCACGACCGCATCAGTGAGGACTTCTACCCGCCGGCCCAGAAGCTTCGGCTCGGGGAAGACATCCCTGTGCCCTATCCCGACAGCCTGCGCTCTGAGGGCGGGAGCGTCTGGATGCAGGTGCGCGTGGGGGCGCAGGGAAAGCCGCAGGCGATTAAGATGATGGAGGGCGGCCATCCGGTACTCAACGACGTGGTGCGCCGCGCAGTCACGCAGATGCGGTGGGAGCCGGCGCGCGTGCGGTCGGGCAACTACGGTTGGCGCGACATCCCCTCGTGGACGTGGATCAACGTGAACCTCGGGTAAGCGCAGAAAGCGGCAGCGCGGGAAAAGAACCCTCAGCACGAGCGGGAGCGCGAGGCCGGCAGGACGGGCGCGCTCCGAGGGCGAGCGAGGAACCGAGCCTGCTGGGGGCGGCATGGCCACGACGCGTCAGAACGCTCGTTTCTGCATCGTCGTCAAGCGGCCTTCGTCCCGGTCGATACCCCAGGAAAGAAGGCAACGCCCGAGCGCGAATCGCCCGGCCACGCGGAGCGGGCGGGCCGTGAGAGGCGCCCGTCGCCGCCGCCGTCGCGCGCTTCTTGGTCACGCCGCCGGCTCCGCGTCGTGGGTGCCCAGCAGCCAGTCCCGCCAGGAGAGCGCGCGGCGCCCCGAGTGCACCTCTGCACCGGTCTGCGCATAGTTGAGGAGCGCTACGAGAAGGACGCCGCCGATGGTGTTGCCCAGCGCGGCGGGGGCCAGGAAGCGCCACAGCCAGTCCAGCAGCCCCGCTTCGCCCTCGAAGACGAGGTAGAGCACCTCTGCCGAGCCGACGATGCAGTGCGCCAGGTCCATCGCGGCGACGACATACATCAGCGCGAAGACGATCAAGATGCGCGCCATGGCGGTACGTGCGGAAAAGTTCAGCCACACCATGCCCGCCACCAGCCACCCGGCGATGGTGCCTTTCGTAAAGAGCGCCCCCCATCCCATCTCCAGCGTATGCGTGCTGATCTCAGTAGCAGCGGCGGCCATCGCCCCGTCCAGAATGCTCGTGGCCGAGAAGTAGAAGCCCGCGAAGCTCGTCCCCAGCACGTTGGCGAAGAGCACCAGGCCCCAGATGCGCAGGAGTCGCGGGACCGAGGCGCGGCGCGTGAGGACCAGCGTGACGGGCGTAAGCGTGTTCTCGGTAAAGAGCTGGTAGCGCCCCAACACGACGAAGAGGAACCCCAGCGGATACATCAGTGAGGAGACCAACTTCACGTGGTCGCCGGAGCCCATCGCGCTCTCCACCGCCGCCATGCCCAGAAACGAAAGGCTGATGGCAAGCCCGGCCGCCAGCCCGCTCCAGAAGAGCAGCTGCGTGGGGTGCCCGAACTCCTGATTGGCATTGGCGGCAATGCGGGTGAAAATCTCGTTCGTGTCGTGGATGTCCTCGACGGACTCGTCGTCGAGGTGGTCGCGCTCGAAGCGCTCGGGCAGCCCGTAGCGCGAGTCGGCGGGACGGTACGCGCCGTTCTCCGCGTCGGGCGAGCCGTCGGGCGTCCCGCCGGAACGGGCCGGCGTCTCTGCCGGGGCAGACGGAGAAAACGGAGGGCGCTGCTCGGCCCCGCCGGTGCGCGTCGGGGAGCCGTCGCTGGGATCGTCGGGGGGCATGGGGAGGCGTAAGGATAGAGCGAAGAGGGAAACGTCGCGTCTTCTACGAACTGTTGCCGCCGTTGTGCTCTTCTTTCAGCTCCTCCCCGTGCATGATCTCCTCGACGACCCCCTCGGCTTCCTCCTCGGTCTGGGCGACGACCTCGGCAGCGGCTTCGTCTTTGTCCTCGCGCCGCTCGGCGACGACGAGCGCGGCGAGGCACAGCTCAGGGGGATCGCTCTCGGGGCTGCCCACGCCGGCCCCGCCCATCGGCGCCACCTTCACGACGTGCCATCCCCGCCCGAGCTGGACGTTGAGCTCGTCGATCCCGTGCGTACTCCCAGGACGGATGCGCACGACGAAGGCTTTCTGGCGGACGCTCATAGCGGGAGGGTGGAGCAGAAAGAATCAGCAAGTGAGCGCGTTCATACCGCCAGGGGGAGACGTTTGTTGCCCGGGGCGTCACTGACATTGCCGCGTGGCGCGCGTCATTGACATTGCCGCGTGGCGCGGAGTACCTTGCTTTGCAGGTCCTCTCTCTTCTGCGCCTCCGCGCCACTATCGCGCTACTATGCCCCCGCGTGCTGTTCTCGTTCTGCTCGCCGTCCTGGCGGCCAGCATCGGTTTCGTCGCGGAGCGTCCGTGGCTGTACGTGGCCGCCGGCGTCCTGGTGCTCGGGGCCATCGGGGTATGGGGGTGGAAGCAGTGGCCGGCCCGCCGCCGCGAGGACCGTCGCGCGCGCAAGCCATCCGCTCGCGCGGCAGAGAAAGAAAAGGAAGACGACGAAGCGGAGCTCGAGTCGTTGGGCATCATGGACATCCGCCCCCGCGAGGAAGGGGGCGCAAGCGAGCCGGCGCGCTCCTCTGAAGGAGCAGAGGCGCCCGAGCACGAGGAGCCCGAAACAAAAGCGCCGAGCGCCCAGGACGGCGGCGCCCCGCCTCCGCAAGAAGAGCGCCTGGAGGCCCCGCAAAGCGCCGACGCCAGCCACGACGCCCCTGCGCAGGGCGAGGAAGAAGCCGGCGCCCCGCCCGAACGAGCCACGCCGGTAGAAGCCACGCCGTCCGAGCCTCCCGCCGGCGACGCGCCCACCGAAACTAAAGACGATGAAACGGGCGGCGCGGCGCCTACCGCGCATGAAGCGCTCGTGCGCGCGCTTCGCCTGACGGCCGGCGCCCGCGTGGCCTGCCTGCTCGCGCAGCCCGAGCGGGCCCTCGACTACCGCGTCGAGGCCACCGACGCTCAGGACGGCGCGCCGCCTCTCCGCGCCGCCGGCGATTCTTTTTCCACCGACGAGCCGTTGCTCTCGGCCCGCGCCGCGCGGCGGCCCGTCACCCGCCACGCCGACGACGACGACGCAGGAAGCCCCCCGACGGCTTACTACGCCACGCCGCCCTCTGCCTCCCCCGAGGCGGCCGTGCTGGTGCCCGTCCCTCTCCCCGACGACCCGACCACGCGCTTCCTGGTGCTCGACGGCCGCCGGGACGTCCTCGACGACGTTCCCGACGCGTTGCTGGAACACTTCGCCAAGCTCTTTGCGCGCCTCCTCTCGGAGCGCCCTTCGGCGCCAGCGGCGCTTGCCGCGTCCGGCGGCGACGGCGAGCCCGCACGTGAGACGGAACCGGCGCGGCCCAGGGAGCAGGACGGCGGCGACGATCCGCGCCCACGTGGCGAGATCATCGCCGAAGAGATGCAACAGGCCCGCGACGAAGGGCACGCGCTGGCCCTGGCGCTCGTGTACCTCAGCCGCGCCGAGGCCGTCGCCGAGCGCGGCGAGGACGAGGTGCGCGGCGCCGAGCGGGCTTTTCGCGTGCGGCTTCGCCGGGCGCTCCCCGAAGAGGGAGAGCGTGTGGAGCGCTTCGGCGAGCTGACCTACGGGGTCTTCCTGCGCCGCGCCCGCGCCGAGGCGGAGCGCTGGGCCGTTACCTTCCAGGAAGAGATGGACGACGCCCGCGCGCCCCTCGAAGGGGGCGTGAGCATTGGGCTTGCGCCCATGCGTGGCCCCGAGCAGTCTCCCGACGCCTTGCGCGAGAACGCCACGCACGCCCTGCGCGAAGCCTACACCACCGGCACGTGCACGATTCTGGAGTAACTGCTGGAGAGCGAAAGCGGATGAGCAGGCAGGGGGGTGAGGGAGCGAGCGTGTAGGTATCTCTCGCGCAATGGATTCGAGGTCCCTACACACTTGCGCACTTCACGTGCTCATGCACCGCTCTTGCGCGCAACGCAGGCGCTCCTGCGCACAAGCCGAATTTTTAGTGTGCTACGCGTGGCTCGATCCGGTCCTCAATCCGCGTGCTCGCCGATGAGCGGGACGAAGCGAAACGAACGGAAGTTCTCACGGTCGTAGTGCTCGGGGGCGGTGCCCGGCCCGGTGCGCGTGAAGCGGGCCATGCGTTGTCCCTCCGTGTCACCGACGGGCACGACGAGGCGCCCCCCGCGCGAGGCGCCGTCGTCGCTCGCGTCCTCGGGCGGGCGTAGCTGCTCCAGGAGGGGCTCGGGCACCCCGCTGGCGCCGGCCGTCACCACGATTCCGTCGAAGGGGGCGTAGCCGGGCCACCCGCGGGTCCCGTCGCCGGCGCGCGTGACTACGCGGTAGCCCAGCTCTTCCATCAGACGGTCCGTTCGCTTCAAGAGCGGCGCGTGGCGCTCGACGGAGAAGACGCGCGCCTCCAGCTCGCACAGCACCGCCGCCTGGTAGCCGCTCCCGGTCCCGACCTCCAGCACGCGGTCGCCGGCCTGCACGTCGAGGAGCATCGTCTGGTAGGCCACCGTGAAGGGCTGGGAGATCGTCTGTCCCCGCCCGATGGGCAACGCCTCGTCTTGGTAGGCGCGCGGGCGGAGGGCCGCGTCTACGAAGCGGTGGCGCTCGACCCGGCCCACCGCCGCCAGCACGCGCTAGACGAACCGGAGGGCATGAGAGCCGGGAGGAAGAGCGCGGGAAGAGCGCGCGCGGGGCGCCACGCGAGCAGCCCCGCCGGGCGGTGCAGCAACGACGACACGCCGCATGACGCGAGCCCCCTGGGACGACCGTCGCTGCCTGCGGCCCCCTGTCTCTGGCATCAGGCCGGGACTTCCTCGGTGGGGCGCTCGGCCGGGGCAGAAGATCCCGGTCCCGACGCCGACGCGCCCGAAGTGCCCGCCGAGCGGGTCTGCGGGGAGAGCGCCTGGCGCAGCCGCTCGCGGAAGTCGTGCGGGGAGAACCCCGAGTCGAGGTCGCCCTTCTCGGAGACGGAAATCTCGCCCGTCTCCTCAGAGACGATCACCACGAAGGCGTCGGTCTGCTCGGTGAGGCCCACGGCCGCGCGGTGGCGCAGGCCCATCTGCGGGCTCAGGTTCATCGAGGTGGAGACCGGCAGGATGCAGCGCGCCGCCTCCAGGCGCCGGTTCTGGATGATCGCTGCCCCGTCGTGAAGCGGGTTTTGCGCGTAGAAAATCGTCACCAGGAGGTCGCTCGTCACCTGCGCGCCGATGTCCGCCCCCGTCTCGACGTAGCTGCGCAGGCCCGTGGAGCGCTGAAAGGCGATCAGCGCCCCGATCTTCTGCTCGCTCATGTCCTTGACCGCCTCGACGACCTCGTCGATCAGTTCCTCCTGCGCGGGCGAGGAGACGAGGCGCCGCACCAGTGGGTTCTGCCCGATCATCAAAAGCAGGCGCCGGATCTCCGGCTGAAACAAGATAATCACTGCCAGGACGAAGACCTCACCGACCTTCGAGAAGATGGCCCCCAGCATCGTCATGTCGGCGGCGATCACCAACATTTGCACCAGCACCAGCGCCACGATGCCGAAGAAGATCTGCACGGCGATGGTGCCGCGCATCAGCTGGTAGAGCCGGTAAAGCAGGTAGGCCACCAGCGTGATCTCCACGGCGTCTACGATCCCGATGGAAAGAATGTCGAGAAGCGGCACCGTGGACGTGGGGTTTAGGGGAGCGGGAGCGCGTGCCGGCGATGCACGCGGCGAAAGCCGTCGTCAACGTGGTCGTGGGCTTCGGCCTTTGGGCCACCTCGCAGGGAAAAAGAACGCGGTAGACGGGTTGCCAACACAGAGGCACTAGGGACGCCCGGACGCCCGCGCCCCCGCGCTCTCGCACGCGGCAAGCGTACACAGCATCTCAACGGTAGCGCGCACGTCGTGGGTCCGCACCAGCGTGGCCCCGCGCATCACGGCCACGGACGTGGCCCCCAGCGAGCCGAAGAGGCGCTCGCCGATCGGCACGGGGTCGGGCGCGCCGGTGCATTCGGCCAGCGTGGCCCCGATGGTGCTTTTCCGAGAAATGCCCACCAGCACGGGCCGCCCCAGCCGCTCCAGGAGCGCGCCGCTGGCGGCCAGAAGGCGCAGGTTCCCCTCGGGCGTTTTGCCGAAGCCGAAGCCCGGGTCCACCACCACCTGCCGCACGCCCGCCGCCTCGGCCGTTTCGACCGACTCGGCCAGCACGCTGGCCACGCCCTCGGTCACGCCCTCGGGGTACTCCTCGGCGTGCTCGAAGGCGCCGGGCCGCCCGCGCGAGTGCATCACCGCCAGCGGCGCGCCGTGCTCCGCGCAGACCGCCGCCGTCTCGGGGTGGACGCGCAGCCCCGTGATGTCGTTGATGAGGTGCGCCCCCGCCGCGAGCGCGGCCCGCGCCACGCCCGGTTTGTAGGTGTCTACCGAGAGGATGGCTTCGGGGAAGCGCTCGGCCACCGCCTCGACGACCGGCAGCACGCGGCGCTTCTCTTGCTCCGCGGCCACCGCCGCCGCACCCTCGCCGTACACGCTGCCGGCCGGCCGGCTCGACTCCCCTCCGATGTCGATCACATCGGCGCCCTCCGCGAGCATCTCCTCAACGCGGGCGAGCGCGTCCTCTTTTTCCAGAAACTGCCCCCCGTCGGAGAACGAATCGGGCGTGACGTTGAGGATGCCCATCACCTTCGCCGGCGTGTCCGAGCTGGGCCGCAGGTCGAGCGTCCGTTCGTGCCGGGCGTCGCCGCAGTCCAGCACGAAGCGGTCGCGCGGATAGGCGTCGTCTCGGCTGGTCGAGTCGAGCGCCGCTTCTGAAGCGTTGCTTTCAGGAGACGTCACGGTTTTTGTGGATGGTGGAGGGTAGATGGTTGATGGTTCTCCTCGGGCCGGCGGAGCCCCCAGACGGCAACGCCTGGCTATTCCGGCAACGCGTTGCGGGCTGAAAGACCGCGGTTCGCCGTCCACGGCCCGCCGTCCTGCGAAGCGAGCCTCCGCCGGGAACGAAGCGTTAGCACAGCGCTTTTACGGCGCGGTCGCCAGCAAGTTGGCGGCCGGTTGGCGTTGCTCCTGAGCTTGTCGCGTTGCCCGTGGATTCGCTTTTGCAAACCATGCTGCGCGCGGGGGGGCGCCTCACGCCGCACCTGCGCCGCATCCGGCGGTACGTGCGCGACCCCGTCGGCACGCAGCAGCGGCTCCTGCGGCGCCTTCTGCGCACGGCGGCGGGCACGGAGTGGGGGCGCCGCTACGGCTTTGCCGAGATCGCCGAGGCGCCCGACGTGACCGACGCCTTCCGGGAGCGCGTGCCGCTGCACGACTACGACGACCTCCGCGAGGACGCGTGCCGCATCCGCGCTGGGGCCGAGGATGTCATCTGGCCGGGGCGCACGACGCACTTCGCCGTCTCGAGCGGCACCGCCAGCGACGGCAAGGTGATCCCGCTCTCCCAGCAAAGCCTCACGGCCACGCGCCGCTTTAGCATCGGGGCGGGGCTGCATTACCTCGCCGAGCAGCGTGGCGACCCGTCGTTCCTCTTCGGCAAGCACCTGACCCTGCCGGGCCGCGTGGCCGAGGACCCCGACTTCCCCGGCACGCTCGTCGGCGAGGTCAGCGGGCTGGTCGCCGAGCAGGCGCCTTCCTACTTCACGGGGCTCCTCCAGGCCGTGCCCAACGAGGTCACGTTCATGGAGGGCTGGGACCGCAAGCTCCGCGAGATCGCGCGCCGCACCGCGCAGATGGACGTGCGCCTCGTGGTGATGGCGCCGACGTGGGCGCTGGTGCTCTTCGACGAGCTCACGGCCGCCTACGAGCGCCAGACGGGCCGCCCCGCCGAAACCGTCGCGGACGTGTGGCCGAACCTCCAGGTCTTCTTTAGCGGGGGTGTGGCGCTGAGCTCCTACCGCGCTTTGCTGGAAAAGCGCATCGGCAAGCCGGTGGACTTTCTGGAAACCTACGGCGCGTCGGAGGGCTTTTTCTCCTTCCAGTCCCGCCGCGATGACCGCTCGATGCTGCTGCACCTGGATGGGGAGGTCTTCTTCGAGTTCGTTCCGCTCGACCAGATCCATTCCGACGATCCTGAGCGGCTGACGATTGCCGAGGTCCAGAAGGACGAGCGCTACGCGATGGTCGTCTCGAACGCCAGCGGGCTCTGGGCCTACCGCGTCGGCGACGTGGTGCGCTTCACGTCGCTCTTCCCGCACAAGATCGAGGTGGCCGGGCGCACCTCCGAGATGGTGGACGCCTACGGAGAGGCGGTCTTTGGCGAAGAGGCGCGCGCGGCGGTGCGACGCGCCTGCGAAGCGGCGGGGGCGCGCATGACGGACTTCCACCTTGCCCCGCATCCTGACGCCGGCACCGAGGACGCGCTTCCGTCGCACCAGTGGCTCGTGGAGTTTGCGGAAAACGGCCTCACGGAGGGGGACTGCGAGGCGTTCGCCCGCGCGCTTGACGAGCATTTGCAGGAGGCCAACCGCCACTACCGCATCCGCCGCGAGGCCGAGGCGTTCGCCGCGCCGACGGTCACGCCCGTGCCGCCGGGCACCTTCTACCGCTGGCTCCAAGGCGAGAAGGAGCGCGTGACCGGCCAGACGAAGGTCCCGCGCATGAGCGAGGAGCGCGACGTGGCCGAGGGCGTGCTGCGCGCCGCCGGAGCCCCCTCACGCGCGGACTGACGCGCGGCCGCCGGACGCTCGCCATGCGATCAGAACCGTTCACCGCGCGCTCGTGACCGTTCGCCCAGACGAGCGGCCCCTTACGGAAACAAACGCCGAAGATTTGCCATAGTGCACGCCGAAACAGCCCATTAGCCCGGCTCGCGGGAACTGCGCCCGGCGCGGCGCGTGCCGCACAATTGCAGAAACGACACGCGGCCTGGCGGCGCCTGCTCCCGCGCGCCCTTCGCAACGGTCTTTTTGCCACGCCGCGCTTCGGCCAGCGGCCTCGTCTCTTCCCGGCCGGTCCCCCCTCCCCTCGCGTCGCCCCTTCCGCCTAAACCTACGGCTCCTCGCCCTATGTACGCCCCTCGTCAGCAGCGGATGCTGGACCAGTACCTTCAGGAAATTGGACAGATCGACCTGCTCGAACCGGAAGAAGAAGTGGAGCTGGCGCGGCGCATCGATGAGGGCGACAAGGAGGCGCTCCACCAGCTCGTGCGGGCGAACCTGCGCTTCGTGGTGAGCGTGGCCAAAAAGTACCAGGGCCAGGGCCTCTCGCTCTCAGACCTGATCAACGAGGGCAACTACGGGCTCATCAAGGCCGCCAAGCGCTTCGACGAGACACGTGGATTCAAGTTCATCTCCTACGCGGTCTGGTGGATCCGGCAGGCGATTCTCCAGGCCCTCGCCGAGCAGTCGCGCGTGGTGCGGCTGCCCTTGAACCGCATCGGCACGATCTCGAAGATCCGCAAGAAGAAGGCCAAGCTCAGTCAGGAGCACGACCGCGACCCCAACATCGAGGAGCTCGCCGAGGAGCTGGACATCGACGTGCAGAAGGTGCGCGAGGCGATGCAGCACTCCAGCCGTCACCTCTCGATGGACGCCCCCTTCAACGAGGAGGACGACAACAGCCTCCTCGACGTCCTCCCCGACGAGGACACCGGCACGCCCGACGACGAGATGATGGGCGAGTCGGTCAAGATCGACATCGAGCGGGCGCTCTCGGCGCTACACCCGCGCGAGGCGGAGATCACGCGCCTCTACTTCGGCATCGGGCGCGAGCACCCGCTGACGCTCGAGGAGATCGGGCAACGCTTCGGGCTGACGAGAGAGCGCGTGCGCCAGATCAAGGAGAAGGCCCTGCGCAAGCTCCGTCAGAAGCACCGCAAGGAAGACCTCCAGATGCACATCGGCTGATGCCGGTTGAAGGCTGAAGATTGGAGGCGTCGCGTATGGTGCGTGGTGCCTTCGCTGCGAGGCGGCTTCCCCAGCACCAAAGCAGCGGCCCCCGCCATGAACCTGTACGATTACGTCTACGATTCGCTCGACCAGCGCGGCCACGGCGACCGGGTCCTCGCGTCGCTTTTCGTGGCCGGCGCAGGCGTCGCCGCCGCCTTCGCGCTGATGGGGGGTCTGGCGTGGCCCTTCCTCGTCGTCTATCCGCTGCTGGGGGCGTCCATCTTGCCGGTCGCCGAGCTGGCCAGCCGCCTGGCATCGTCGTGGTGGGCGAAGGGGCTGCTCTTTGGAGTAACGGCCGGTGTGCTCGCCGGGCTGTCGGGCCACGCGCTCTTCCCGGAAGGCTCGTTGCTTCTGGACCTTATGCCCCTCGTGGTCGGCGGCATCGTCGGCGGGCTGATGCAGAAGCGCCAGGAGGCTTCCGCGCGAGCGTCCCCCTTCGAGAAGAAGGCCGAGAAGAAAGCCCCCCGGGAGCGCGGCGCGGATGCGCGCCGGCCGTCGTCTCCGTAGAGCCGAGGCGGATCGGCTTCGGCGTTGCGCTTTCCGTTCGCCGGGGCGATCTTTCGCACCGTGCGGTGCGTGCCGAACATCAGCGCCGCGGCGGCCATGATGACCGCGCCGTCGGCCGGCGACGGCAAGAGCCCCAGCGCGCCGATGAGCGTCGTCGCGCAGGCCGGGCCGTGCACTGCGCGCGTGGTTCGCATGGCGCCGAAGCACCGCGCCCAGCGGAGCGACCAGTACGCCAGCTTCGAGGCTTTCACGGAAGACGCGCCGGGGCATGCGTATTTCTTAGCCAACAGCTGCAGGCCGGTGTACGAGCAGGACGGCTAAAACGGCACCGCCGCCTGGACGCGGTAGTACACGCGGTAGTCCGCGCCGCGCTCGTCGTAGGTGCCGACCCGGTCGGCCGGCTGCGCCACGCCCAGCGCGTGGCCGACGCGCAACAGCCCGCCGCCCAGGACGACCTCGTTTTTGAGCTCCACGCCCAGCCCTAGGCGCCGGGCCGTGGGCGTCGCGCCGTCCCACACGAGGCCGCTGTCGGCGAAGAGGGCGGCGCTGGTGGCCCCCAGCCGCGCGAGGCCGAGGATCTCGGTCCGAAGCCCCGAGACGACGGGCACGCGGTACTCGGCGGTGCCGAAGGCCACGCGGTTGCCCGGGGCGTAGCTGCGGTAGCCGCGCACGCGCTCGTTGTCGGGCACGCTGAGGTAGAAAAACGGCGGCAGGCGGAGGTCTTCGGTGTCGGTGCGGCGCAGGCCCAGGAAGCGTTGCGCCAGTGGGGTGCCGGTCTGCGCCTGCGCGTGGCCGTAGAGATAGAGCCGGTGCTGCCCGAAGAGCCCCGGCAGTAGCCGGAAGCCCGCCGCGCCGAGGCGCAGAAACTGGCTGTCGGTGCCGAGGAGCGCCGGCGCGCCGCTGAGCTGGAGGCGCCATCCGTGCCCGTCGAGCGGGTGCACGAGGTTACGCGCGTAGGGAGGCAGCCGCTTGCGCTCGAGCGCCACCTCGAAGCGTAGCTCCTGGCCCTCCTCCGGCGCGGGCAGCCCTGTGCCCGCCAGGTCCAGCCCCGCGGTGTCGCGCAGCCGGTAGTCGGCCAGCTCCAGCTCGGTCTCCAGCCGGGTCTCGGTGTAGGGGCGCGGCCACATGTCCACCGCCCAGTCGGCCTCCAGTTGGAGTGCGGAGGTGGTTTCCTCCAAAGAGCTGCCGGAGCGCCCATAGCTCTGTGGCTCGCGCGGCAGGCGCTCGGCGGTGAGCGAGAGCGCGGGCCGGAACTGGTTGTTGCGGTACTCCCCGTAAAAGAAGCTCTCCGAAGGGTCGTTGACCGCCAGCCCCCCGCCGCCGAAGAAGGCGTGCGTGCCCAGCGGCTCGTACCAGACCGAGCCGGCGGCCACGCCGTAGCCGCGCGCCCCTGCGTAGTAGGGAAATCCGCCCGAGATGACGTGCGTCAGGTTGTCCCAGGCGGAGTACGCCCGCCGCGAGCCGGGTTCGATCAGGGAGGCGTCCGGCGCGATTTGTGTGGGCACCTCCTGCGGCGGGCGCGTGGTGGTCCATTCCGAAAAGCCGGGCGGGGCACTCGCGCCCGTGTCGGGGTCGGGCGCCGCGTGGCCCGCGTTCAGCAGCAACGCGCGGTCGCGGGCCTTGCCCTCGGCGGTGACGGCGGCGAGCCGGCCGCGCGGATGCGTCGAATCCGGCGCGAGCCAGCCGTAAGCGGTGGCACCCTCGGCGAGGTTGGTCACGCGCCGGTGCGTGCCGGTGACGAGGTCATAGGTGAAAATGTTCGGCACGTCGTCGCGGAGCGTCGTGTAGGCGAGCCGGTCTCCGCCGGGGGCGAAGACGGGCACGCGGTTGTCCGCGCCCGGAGCACCCCGGGGAGTACTTCCCCCGCGAGGGGATGACCGGTCGGCCCCTTCCTTCGGTCGGGGCGCAGTGATGGAAGTGACGCGCCCGCTTTCCACGTCCAGCAGGGCGATGTCGCGCATGCCCGCATCGGTGAAGCGCGCGAAGGCCAGCGTGTCGCTCAGGCCGCCCGCGTTGCCGTCCGTGTCGCCGGGCCGCCAGGCGAGCGCGCTGATCTGCACGTCGCCGGTGAAGTGGGTGAGCTGGCGCTCCTCGCCGGTGCGCCGGTTCAGCAGGAAAAGGTTGGCCGCCGAGCCTTTCGCCCCCACGAAGGCGATCTGGCTCGGGCGCCCAGGGCGAGGGGCCGGCGAGGCGGCGCGGCGACTCCGCGTCAGACGCTCGGCGTCGCCGATGTCCCCACCGGCGCCGACTGCGAAGAGGTCATTCACGAGCGAGCCATTCGCCCCGCGCGTGGTGCGGGCGAAAAAGAGCGAGTCACCGTCGCGGCTCCAGCTTACCGGCGCCTCGATCGCGCCCTCGGCCACGGGCTCGGCCTCGCCCGTCGCGCGGTCCAGCACGTAGAGGCGGCGCAACGGGCGCGTCGGCGAGATTACCGAGAGGACGGCCACGCGCCCTGAGTCCGCCGCTGCCGTGCCCGGCGCCGGTTGAAGGTCGTAGAGGTACTGGCCGGGGGCACGCTCCATGGGCGCGGCTGCCGAGTCGGCCACCAGCGAGTCGGCGGTGGGAAGCTGGCCGGCGAGGCTGTTGTAGTAGACGTTGACGTGGCGGCGCCAGTCTTCGTAAAAGGCTTCGTAGTCCTCGCCCGTGACCTCCTCGAAGGCGCCCTGAAAAGTGTACGTCTTCAGCGGACCGGTCGTGTCCCGATGCGCGAGGACCTTTCGGATCGTTGAGTCCCCGCGCGTGGCCGCGAGGTAGCGCACCTGGCTGTTGCCCACGGCGTAGCGCAGCCGCCCGTTGCGGAGGGACTGGCCGTCGGTGTAAGACAGCTCATCCGCCAGCACGGCCGTGCGCAGCCAGCGGTCCCCGCGTTGGGCGTCCCATTGCTCCGTCTCGTACTGCGCGAGGCCCTCCGTCCAGAAGCTCGGCGTGGCCAGCGGGATGCCCGCCAGCCCCAGATCCGACTCGACGGCGCGGAAGTGAAACAGGTGCGCCAGCTCGTGGGCGATCACCTTGCGCAGCCACTTCGCGCGGCCCGTCCAGGTGGGGGCGAAGCCGTTGACATGCACCCAGATCTGCGTGTAGCCGCCGCCGAGGGGCACGGCGAAGCCGTTGGCGATTTCGTCCTGATCGGAGAGGTAGATCGTGAACTTCTCCTCCGGCGCGATGCCGAGGTTCTCTGAAAGGGCGTCGTAGCTTTCCTCGGCAATGGGAGCGGCCCTCGCCTCGATGCCGGCCAGCCGCCGGGGGTAGACGATCTCGAAGTGCTCCGTCTCGGCCACGCGCCATTCGATCTCGGGGTGGTTTCGCCCGGTGGTGGCGCGAAAGCTCTGCGCCTGTGCGGGAAGCGCGCCGAGCGCCGGGAGCGAAGCGAGAAGCAACGCGAGGAAGACCGGGCGCAACGACACGGGGCGCAGAAGACGACGCGAGAAGAGAGTACAGCACGCCCTCAGAAGATACGAACCGCACGGCCTCCCGAAAACCCCGTATTCTCAAACTCCCGCACTCCCAAACCCGATCAGTGCACGTAGCTGGCGGCGTTGAGGTCGATGGTCGTACCGGTGGCGTGGTCGGCGTGGCCGCTGGCGAGGAGCACGGCCGTCGGGGCGAGGTCCTCCGGCTCGGTGAGGCGGCCCAGCGCGTTGCCCTCCAGGGCGTGCGCCTCGCCGTAGGCGTCGATGAAGTCCTGCGCCATGTCGGTGCGCGTGAAGCCGGGCGCAAGGGCGAAGGCACAGATCCCGTCTTCCCCGAAAGCGCGCGCCACCGAGCGCGTGAGCGCTACGAGCCCGGCCTTCGAGGCGGCGTAGGCCAGGTAGTCGGGCGTGTCGCCGCGGAAGGCCGCCCGCGAGGCCACGTTGATGATGCGCCCGCCCCCATTTCCTCGAAAGTGCGGCACGGCGCGGCGGCAGAGCGCCTCGGGGGCGCGCAGGTTCACGGCCATCGTCTGCTGCCAGCCGGCACGCCAGTCGGCTTCGGTGAAACCGTTTTCGCCCGCGTCGCTCTCGCCGGCATTGTCGCCTGGCGCGAACGGGAGTGCGCGCGCCACGCCGGCGTTGTTGACCAGCACGTCCACGCCGCCGAGCGCCTCGACGACCTCGTCGAAGAGCGCCCCGGCCGCGCCGCTCTCCGCGAGGTCGGCCTGAACGGGCCGGGCGCCGTTCCCCGCCGCCCTGGCGACCGCCTGGGCAGCCTCTGCGCGGCGGTGGTAGTGGACGGCCACGCGCGCGCCAGCGGCCCCCAGCGCCCCGGCGATGGCCCGCCCGATGCCGCGGCTCGCGCCGGTGACGAGCGCGCGCTGGCCGGAGAGGTCGAGGGTCATGGCGAAGACTGGGGAGGGACGCGGGAGGCAACGCCCGTCGCGCACCTCGGCGCGGCACCGCGTGTTCCGCCGGGGCGGGAGCTGCGCGGGCGGGAGCGTCGTTGCGAGGTCGTTCCCCGAGGCCGCTTGCCCAGCGTGGCCGAGCTTTCTATGTTTTCGAGTCCGTTGCCCCACCCCCGCTCCGTGCGCGCCTCATGTCTCGACGCTTTCCCGGCCTGCTCCTGGTCGCCGCGATGGCGGCGGGGGCGTTGCTGGCGGGCGGCTGCGAGGGCCTGCTGAGCATGGGGCGCTCCGACACGGCGGCCGACACGACGCGCGCCCCGGGCGTGCCGCCGCCCGGCGAGGGGCTGGTGACGGGGACGACCGGCCGGAGCGTCGCGGCCGTCACCGAGCAGCTCAAAAGCGCGATCCAGGCGAGCCCGGCCACGCTCGTGGCCGACGTGAACCACGCGCAGAACGCCTCGGGCGACAGCCTGCGCCCCACGCGCCTGCTGATGTTCGGCAACCCGGCCCTCGGCACGCCCCTGATGCAAGGAGTGCAGACCGCCGGCATCGACCTCCCGCAAAAAATGCTCGTGTGGGAAGGCCGGGACGACTCCACGCGCATCACCTACAACGTGCCCGCCTACCTTGCCACGCGCCACGACTTCGAGGGGGTCGGCGGGTCGCTTCGGCAGATGGGCGACGCGCTCGCCTCCCTCGCCGAGCAGGCCGCTGGGCGCGTGCCCGACACCAGCGCCTTCAACGCCGACTCCATCCGCGCCGGGGCCGGGCTGGCCATCGAGACGAGCGACTTCGGGCCTGGCAAGACGTACCGCCGTCTGCGCGAAGCCGTGCGGTCCCGCCCGCCGCTCTCGGTCATGGCGCAGATGGACCACGCGCAGAATGCGCCTGCCGGCGACAGCCTGCGTCCCACGCGCCTGCTGGTCTTCGGCAACCCCCGGGCCGGCACGCCGCTCATGCGAAAAGCGCCCACGATGGGCATCGACCTGCCGCAGAAGATGCTCGTCTGGGAGGGAAATGAAGGCAACGCCTTCGTAGCCTACAACGAGCCGGCCTACCTGGCGCGCCGCCACCAACTCGCCGACACGACGGGCCTGGCCCGCCCTGCGCGGACGCTCGACCGGCTCGCGCAGGAGGCTGCCTCCAACCAAGCGGAGGTCCAGCGGCGCCGCGACACCACCGGCATGGGGTACTGAGGCGGAGAGGTGCGCAAATGAGTAGGGAGGTACGCGGCTTTCTCATAAGTGGCTTCCTCACAGGCACTTGCACGCTCCACTAACGTACGAACCTACGACTCCGCGTACTTACAGCCCTGCACGCCTACCCCGTGCTCTGCCGCGTCGCTCCGCCTCGGCAGTGGAGAAAAGTACCGCGCTGGCGATCTGCCTGAGGTGGCGATGAGCGATCTCGCCGAGCCCGTAGCGGAAGGAGATCACCTCCCCGTTCGGTGAAGCGGATGCGCCCGTTCTGCGCGGCCAGCGGCATCGCGCGGATGGCCTGGTACGCGTGGCCGCTGCCGCGCCCGTGAAAGAGCCGCCCGTCCACGCCGTGCTCGTCGCAGACGCGCCTCAGCGCCCCGATGGCCCTGTGCAACGCCCAGCCGGCTGTCCAGTAGCCGCCCGGCTTCGCAAGGCCCGCCGGCCGCCTCAAAACCGCCGCGCCAGCCGCTCCCCGATCACCGAGCCCACCGACAGCGACGCGGTGGCTGCCGGCGAGGCGGCGTTAAGCACGTTGACCACGCGCTCGGTCTCGGTGATGAGAAAGTCGTCCACCAGCTCGCCGCCGGGCGTGAGCGCCTGCGCCCGCACGCCTGCGGAGGAGGGTCGGAGGTCGCTCTTTTCGATCGTAGGAATGAGGTGGCGTAGCGCGCGCAGGTAGTAGCGCGTGGAGAGCGACTGCGCGATTTCCAGGAGGCCCTTCTTCCAGTGGCGCATGGCCAGGCGCCAGAAGCCCGGGAACGATAGGATCTCTGCCAGCTCGCGCCAGTGGACGTCGCCGAAGCGGTACCCCTGGCGCGCGAAGGCCAAGACCGCGCTGGGGCCGCATTCCACGCCGCCCTCGACGGTTTTGGTAAAATGGACGCCTAAAAAGGGAAAGGCCGGGTCGGGCACCGGGTAGATCAGGCCGTTGCACAGGTGGCGCGCCCCGGGCGTGAGCTCGTAGTACTCCCCGCGAAAGGGCACGACCTGTACACGTGGCTCCGCGCCGCTCATGGCGGCGAGGCGGTCGGCGTAGAGGCCCCCGCAGTTGACGACGTAGCGTGCCTGGGCGGGGCCGGCTTCTGTCTCCAGCACCGCGCCCTCGGGGCGCACGTCCATCCCGGCCACGCCGGCCGAGGTACGCACCGCGTGTCCGCGCTCTCGGACGGCCTCGGCCATGGCCTCGGCCATGCCCGTGTAGTCCACGATGCCGGCGCGCGGCACGCGCAGCGCCTCGACGCCGCGCACGTACGGCTCGATTTCTGTCAGCCGCCCGGGGCCGATGCGTTCGTGCTCGATTTCGTTTTCGCGCCCCTTGCGCTCGATCTCCCGCAGGCCGGGGATCTCGCTTTCGTCGGCGGCGACGATGACCTTGCCGCACATCTCGTAGTCCACGTCGCGCTCCGCGC
Organism: Bacteroidetes bacterium QS_9_68_14; assembly: GCA_003022535.1. Lineage (GTDB taxonomy): Bacteria > Bacteroidota > Rhodothermia > Rhodothermales > Salinibacteraceae > QS-8-64-10. The sequence goes on along the minus strand of PXTT01000039.1, from coordinate 16,295 downwards.
AGAAGCGCTGGAGGCGGCGCTTGCCCTCGCGGCAGTTTTTCGCCTTCAGCGAGCCGGGGGTGTAGTAGATGCCCGAGTGGATGACGCCGCTGTTGCGCCCGGTCTGGTGCGCAGCCACGCGGTCTTCTTTTTCCAGAACGACGACCGACTGCTCAGGGTACTGCCGCGACAGGTGGTAGGCGGTGGCCAGCCCCACGATGCCGCCGCCAATGATAGCTACGTCGTGCACTTCTTTCGAGGGAGAGGAAAGGAGAGGGGCACGAAAACGTGGGAACGCGATGTGCCATGCCTGAGAAGAACGCGCGGCCCCGGCCACCCCGACGCGTGCTCCAATCAGTCCCCGTGCGGCGTGAGTACGGCGACGGGCGCGGGCTCGCGGGGCGGCACGGGCCACGTCGGCGGCACCGGCGCGAGCGGGCGCACGGCGCGGCGGTTGAAGAGACGCCCGCCGGGCAAGATCCGCAGGTCGGGGTTGGAAAAGTCCTCGGCGGAGAGGCGGCGCACCAGCCGGGCGGCCTCCCGGCGGCACTCGTCGGGCACCGGGACGCCTTCGCCGAGCTGGCGCGTGGAGAGCAGCCGCCCGCCGCGGAAGCGCCCGTCCGCCCCGAGGCGCGCCTCCAGCACCAGCCCCAGGCCCAGCGGGCCGCTCAAGTTAAAGCGTCCGTAGGTGGCAAAGTTGCCCAGCGAGTAGGCCACCAAGCGCCCGCGGTACAGCTCCATCCCGCGCGGCACGTGCGGCCCGTGGCCCAGCACGAGATCCGCGCCAGCGTCCACGACGCGGCGGGCGAAGGCGCGCAGGTGGCCTCTTTTTTCACCGTAGAAGGTCTCCATCGTATCGGGCACGTGAAGCGCGTCCGCGCCCTCGGCCCCGCCGTGGAAGGAGACGAGCGTGAGGTCAGAGCGGCCGGCGAGCGAGTCCACGAGCGCCGCCGCCGCGTCGTGGTCGTTGAGGTAGTTGCCGCTACGGCTGGTGTGAAAGGCCACCAGCCCGACGCGCCGCCCCTGGACCCGGAGCGTGGCTGTCGTGCCCGGCGGCCCCGACCACGCGATTCCCAGCTCATCGAGCGCCTGGATGGTTTGACGTTGCCCCTCTGCGCCGAAGTCGGTCGCGTGGTTGTTGGCGATGGAGACGGCGTCTATGCCCGCGCTCTCCAGAAAGCGCCCGTAGCGTGGCGGCGTCCGAAAGGCGTAGCAGTTCTCGCCAGGATCGCACTTGTCGGTCGTGGCCGTGGTATCTGCGAGCGGGCCTTCGAGGTTGACGAACGTGAGGTCCGCGTCCCGCAGCAGCGGCGCCACGGCGGTGAGGACGTTCTCGGCGCACCCCGGGGCTACTTCTGTGTGAGAAGAGGCAGGGGCTGTTTGGTCTTCGCACAGGGCACTATCGGGCGGCAGGTGCTGGGGGGAGGGGAAGTCCGTGCCCAGCATCACGTCCCCGGCTGCGCGGACGCGAAGCGCCGCCTCGCCCCTCGTGGCCGGCGATTGGCCGCGCGCGAGCGCAGCGCCCCAGAGAAGGAGCGCCAGCAGCGCGGCAGGGGCGGCAAGGCGGAGGCGCGGCGACACGAGACGGCGGGGGAAGCAGGAAAGAACGGGTGCGCTTCGGAGACCGGAACGCAAACTAGCGCTTACAACCTCGCCGACGCGCCACCGTTTTGCAAGTAGGGTCTTGCGTACGTGCGAAACAATCTGCGAGATAGCGGGCTCGCTTGGTTCGCTTGCCGTGCTCGCCGCGAGGCATAGCAGATGGTAGGTCGTGGATGGGGGGCGTTGCGCGACCGTCGCCTGCGGCGGGCGTAGGGACGCGAGCGCCACAGGGGCCGTGACCTCCGGCCCGCCCGCGCCTTCCTGAGCAACGCCCTGCTCCCACCCTGCCGTGCTAAAGACGCCACGCGCAAGAGATGCCCCGTTGCTGCCGGAGGCTTCGCCGCCGGTCGCGTTGCTGCTGGCGGCGTTGCTGATGCCCGTAGTGTTTCTCGGGAGCGGGTGCGCCGCCGATCCCCCCGGCGGCAGCAGCGCGTCCTCGGCGCCGCCCGAGGCGGAAGCGCCACGCATCCGGGCCGTCACCCTCGACGCGGTCGACCGCCCGCCCGACTCGACGCTCCGCGCCGTCGCGCGGCTCGGGGCCACGCACCTAGCGCTCGTCTCCTTCGGCTTTCAGCGCGGCCCGCAGGCGACGCGCATCCAGATGCACACCGGCGGCGACGGGGAGGACGGCTGGTACAGCGAGACGGATGCCGGCATCCGGGCGCTCGCGCGCCGCGCTGATTCGCTGGGGATGGGCCTCGTTCTCAAGCCGCACCTCTGGGTGGGCCGCGAGGGCGGCTCCCGCCTCGACATTGCCTTCGAGCGCGAACAAGATTGGAAGGCGTGGCAGCAGCAGTACCGGCGCTTCCTGCTGCACTACGCGCGCCTGGCCGAGGCGGTGGAGGCAGACCTTCTGGTCATCGGGACGGAGCTGGCCGGCACGACCAGCGCGCGCCCGGGCTTCTGGAGAAAGCTCATCGCCGACGTGCGCGCGGCATATGCGGGCAAGCTGACCTACGCGGCCAACTGGCACGAGGAGTACGAAAGCGTCCCCTTCTGGGACGCGCTCGACTACGTTGGCGTGCAGGGGTACTTCCCGCTCGCCGAGCAGGAGGAGCCGGCCACGCGCGCCCTGCGCGACGGGTGGCAGCCGCACCGCCGGGCGCTGCGCCGCGTGAGTGCCCGGGCCGGCAAGCCGATCTTCTTCACCGAACTGGGCTACCGTAACGCCCGCTCCGCGGCCGCCGAGCCGTGGCGCTGGCCTGAGGAGCACCACGCGCCCGCCCCCAGACTGCAGGCGCGGCTCTACGAGGCCTTCTTTGCGGAGGTGTGGCCGCGCCCGTGGATTGCGGGGGCGGCGGTCTGGAAGTGGCCGGTCGCCCGCGAGCGCCGCCACGCGACCGGCTTCATGCCGCGTGGCCCGGCCGCCGAGGCGATCCGGCGTGGCTTCGAGGCGCCGCCGCCCGCTGATGAGCTGTTGCCAAGACGAAGAGGCCGCCGCGGCAAGCGAGCGGGCCACGCCGCACCATGCGCCTCCGCATGGACCGCGCCCGAACCCGGCGGCCCGGCGGGGCGTGTGTGAAAGCGTCGCGCCCGCCTGTCTTTGCCTACGCCGCCACGCCCCCCATGCCTGCCGCGCTCCCGCTTTCCGGAAAAAACGCGCTCGTCACCGGTGGCTCGCGCAACATCGGGCGCGGCATTGCCGAGCGACTGGCGTCCGATGGAGCGGGCGTGGCCATCGGCTACCACGGCAGCTCAGGGGACGCTGAGGACGCGCTGGCAGCCCTCCGCGCGGCCATGCCGGAAGACGGCGATGCGCCTGCGCCGACCGCCCTCCGGGCCGACCTCTCCGACTCTGCCGAGGCGGAGCGCCTCTTCGACGAGGCGGCCGACCACTTCGGCGCGGCGCCGACGGTGCTCGTGCATAACGCCGGCGCGCAGGGACACCCGATTCCCTTCGCCGACACCGAGCCGGAGGACCTCGCGCAGTTCATGGACATTAACGCGCGTGGCAGCTTCTACGTGCTGCGCGAGGCGGCGCGGCGGCTGCCCCGGGGCGGGCGCATCGTGGCCGTCACCTCGTCGGTCACGCGGCAGATGCCCGCGCGGCTAGGCGCGTACTCCGCCTCGAAGGCCGCCGCCAATGCGATGGTGCAGACCCTCGCCAAAGAGGTTGGCGAGCGCGGGATCACCGTCAACGGCGTGATGCCGGGGCCGACCAAGCCCGAAGAGCAGATCGGCGCGGAGGCGCAGGACGCCGAGGACGCGAAGTTGTCGGTGTTTGGCCGTGTGGGGCGGCCGGCGGACGTGGCGCCGGTCGCGGCGTTCCTGGCGCGCGAGGAAGCGCGCTGGGTGACGGGCAACCTGATTCTCGCCAGCGGCGGGGCGTACCTTTGAGGACGGCAGATGAGGACGGCAGACGGCGGGCCGTGGACCGTGGTCTCTCGCTGCGCTGGCGTCGGAAAACGCGGGCCACGCTGCGTCGGCAACGCAGCCGTTCGTAACGGGGCTGCTGTTCTCTACCGAACCGCCTCCGACCGTACAGGGCGAAGAAGTGCCCGCGCTGGGCCTGGGCACCTGGCAAGTCACCGGCGACGGCTGCCGCAAGGCGGTTTCCGACGCGCTCGAGATCGGCTACCGCCACATCGACACGGCGCAAGCCTACGAGAACGAGGATGAGGTCGGCGAGGCGATCCGGCGTGGCTTCGAGGCGCCGCCGTGAGCAAGCGAAGGGGCGTTTGAAAGATGTTCGCGGGTGACCCGCGACGGTCGCCGACGGGCCGAGAACCGCCGGCTCGGGAAGAGGCCGCGTGCGTCAGAGGCGCGGGGACGGAAGCATCACCTCCACCGGAACGCGAACCGTAAAGGTCGAGCCGACGCCTTTCTCGCTCTCGACCCCGATCCGGCCTCCGAGCATTTTGCATAGGTCGCGCGTGAGGCTCAGGCCCAGTCCGATGCCCCGGCTCCCCGCGTTTTCCTCGCTGCGCCCGAAGGCTCCGAAGATCCATTCCTGCTCTTCTTCGGTCATGCCTATTCCGGTGTCGGACACCTCGAGGACGAGCATGCGGCGCGCGGCCGAGGGAGTGCAGTAGGACTCCTCCCCCTCCGTGCGCTCCTCCAGGGCCACGCCTGTCCGGGGCACGCTTTCGAGGCCGAGCCGGTGCTCGATGCGCGCCCGCAGCATGACATCGCCTTCTTGGGTGTATTTGGCGGCGTTGGAGAGGAGATTGTACAAGATCTGGCGCAGCTTCAAGCGGTCGGTGCGGATCTGCCCGACGCCTTTAGCGCCTTCGACGTGCAATGCATTGCCGTTCTCCTCCATCGTCGATTGTATCTTTTCGACGACCTCGTCGACCAGGGGGGGAAAGGAGAACGTCCCGGGGGCGAGATTGAGCTTGCCGCCCTCCGCTTTCGCCAAGTGCAGAAGGTCGTCGAAGTGGGCGAGCAACTGGTGGCCGGCGCGGTGGATGCTGCGCATGTCCTCCTTGATCTGATTGCGCTCCCAGTCCGCCGGCTCCTCCAGATACATTTCGCTGTATCCGATGATGGCGTTCAGGGGCGTGCGCAGTTCGTGGCTCATGTTGGTCAGGAAGCGGCTTTTGGCCCGGCTGGCGGCTTCGGCTTTTTCCTTTGCCTGCTGCGCCTGCTCTTTGGCCGCTCGAAGGGCCTGCTCACGTTGCTTCCGCTCGCTGATGTCGTTGAAGAAAATGGTGAGGCCGCCCTGAGCGCGTGGGTAGGCCTCCACCTCAAACCAGGTCTCGAGCGGAGGATACCACTCTTCGAACTGCACGGACACCTGTTGCTCGGCAGCGCGGCGGTACTGCTCCTCAAAGGTCGATCCCACCGCCTCGGGGAATGCGTCCCACACGCTCTCGCCCAGCAGTTCCTCGCGGCGGCGGCCCAGCAGCTCCTCGGCGTGCGTGTTGAGGTAAGTGAAACGCCAGTCCTCGTCGAGGGCGAAAAAGGCGTCGGTAATGCTTTCGAGAATGCCGGCGACTTCACGGGGGGACGGCCGGGACGTTTCTTGCTTCTCGCGGAGCGGGGCCTCGCTCCGCGAGGGCTCGGCATCGCTCGCCGCGTTGCTGCGGTACGCCATACGGCATCTCGAAAGCTTTCTGGGTAAGGGTTTGAAGAACGTTTCTCTACACGGCTGCCCTTCAATGCAGGTTCATTGAGGCGTCGGATGCCTCCCCGCCGCGAGCAGCGCGACCGTTCGTAACGGGGCTGGACCGTACAGGGCGAAGAAGTGCCCGCGCTGGGCCTGGGCACCTGGCAAGTCACCGGCGACGGCTGCCGCAAGGCGGTTTCCGACGCGCTCGAGATCGGATACCGCCACATCGACACGGCGCAAGCCTACGAGAACGAAGCCGAGGTCGGCGAGGCGCTGGCCGAAAGCGACGTGGCCCGCGAGGATATCTTCTTGGTCACGAAAGTCTGGCCGTCCAACCTCGACCCCGAGTCCCTGCCGCGCAGCGTGGAGCGCAGCCTCGAGAAGCTGGGCGTGGACTACGTGGACCTTCTGTACATCCACTGGCCCGCTGGCGGCTTCGAGATGAACGCCACGATGGAGGCGCTCTTGGCCCAGCAAGACGAAGGCCGCGCGCGTCGCTTGGGCGTGAGCAACTTCACCCCCGACCTTCTGGAGGCAGCGATGGAGCGCGCCCCGCTCTTCGCGTTGCAGGTGGAGTACCACCCGTTCCTCTCGCAGCACGAGCTGATCGGGATGTGCCGCTCGCACGACTTGCTCTTCACCTCGTACAGCCCGCTTGCGCGCGGAGACGTGCCCGCCGACGAAACCCTCCAGGCCATTGGTGAAGCGCACGGCAAGACGGCCGCGCAGGTGGCCCTTCGCTGGCAGGTGCAGCAGGACCGCGTGGCTGCCGTCCCCAAAGCGTCCTCTGCCGAGCACCGCCGCGCCAACTTCGAGATTTTCGACTTCGAGCTGTCGGAGGAGGAAATGAGCGCGATCTTCGACCTGGCGCGTGGGGAGCGCATCATCGCGCCCGATGCGCTGGCCCCACCGGCATGGGGGTAGGAAGGGCTGCGAAGGAGAAGGAGAGAAAGGCGGGTGTTTTTCGGCAGGACGCCCCTCCCCCTCTCTTTCGAGTGGGTAACGCGAGTGACTTGAGCGAGCAACGCGAGTGACATGAGCGAAGTATCGGACGAGGACGCCCTCGACCCCCAAGTCTCCGCCGAGCGCGCCGGGCTGGTCTACGTCACCGACGACGAGCCGGGCATCCGGCGGCAGAAGCAGGGGGCAGGCTTCACGTACTTCACGCCGCAGGGGGAACGCATCGCGCGAGGCGACCCGCGGCGCGAGCGCATCGAGCAGCTTGCCATCCCGCCTGCTTGGACGGATGTGTGGATCTGCCCTGCGCCGCGCGGGCACTTGCAGGCCACCGGGCGCGACGAAGCGGGGCGCAAGCAGTACCGCTACCATCCGGAGTGGCAGGAGGCGCGCCGCCGCACGAAGTTCGCCCACCTCGTCGCCTTCGGCCGCGCGCTCCCGGAGATCCGCGCCCGCGCCGCGCACGACCTCGGGAGGGACGGCCTGCCGCGCGTGAAGGTGCTGGCGCTGGTAGCGCGCCTGCTCGACGACACGCTCATTCGCATCGGCGGGGCCGAGTACGCCCGCGAAAACGACTCCTTCGGCCTCACGACGATGCGGCGGCGCCACGCCTGCTTCGATGAAGACGGGGCCTGCACGTTCTGCTTTACGGGCAAGAGCGGGCGCGAGCACGAAGTCGCCCTCGAAGACCCCGCCCTCGCGGAGGTCGTGCAGGCCTGTTGCGAGGTGCCCGGCTACGAGATCTTCGCCTTCTTCGACGAGGAGGGCGCCAAGCACGACGTAAAGGCCGGGCACGTCAACGCCTACCTGAAGGCCACGACCGGCGAGGATTTCACGGCCAAGCAGTTTCGCACGTGGGGCGGCACCGTTGAGGCGGCGCGCCAGCTCGACGCGCGTGGCCCCGCCGCGCGGCACGAAGAAGACGATGCCGACGGCGTGTGGGTGGAGGTCGTCAAGGCCGTGGCCGAGAGGCTGGGCAACACGCCGGCCGTCTGCCGCGAGCACTACATTCACCCGGCGATCCCGGAAGGCTACCGCGCAGGCGATTTTCTGCCGGCCTACCGCGCGCACCTCGACGCGCCGAACGGGCAGGCTCCCGGCGGCCTCGACCCTGCCGAGCGGGCCACGCTGGCCTTTCTGGAAGCACGCCTGCCCGAGTAGCCGCGACGCGAGCGCCCGGTGGTGCGCCTCGGGAAGGGCGCGCCTCAGGAGGGCGCCTCCTGCGAGACGTCGCTGGAGCGGCGCGGGTGGAGCGCCGGCTCGATGCGCACCGAGCGGGGCTCCTCCGGCGGCCCGCCGCGCAGCCGATCCAGCAGGCAGGCGGTGGCGCGCTCCCCCACGCGGTGCATGTCTTGCGAGACGCTCGTGAGCCCGACGAACTGGCTGGTTTTCACGTCGTCGTACCCGACGAGGGCGACGTCCTGGGGGACGCGCCGGCCGGCGTCGCGCAGGGCGGCCCAGGCGCCCATTGCGTGCACGTCGCTCAGGGCGAAGACGGCCGTCACCGGCGGTGTGGCATCGAGCAGGCGGGTCATGGCCTCGCGGCCGGCCTCCTCGCTGAAGCCGGCGTGCTTCTGCGCCTGCCCGCTCGCGGTGAGGGCCGGGTCGTAGGCTACGCCGGCTGCTTCGAGGGCCTCGCGGTACCCGGCCATGCGTTGCTCCTGAGGCGCCAGCTCTGAGCGCGCGCTCTGGATGACCCCGATGCGCCGGTGGCCGGCTGCCAGCAGGTGCTCGGCGGCGAGGCGCCCGCCGGCGGCATCGTCCCAGAAAAACGAGTCGATCCCGTCGACCGCGGCCCCGATGACCACGGCCGGCGCGCGCCAGTGCCGCAATTCCCGGCGGGCCGTCTCGCGCAGCCCTCCCACGACGAGCAGGCCGTCCACGGCGCCGTGCTGCAGAAAGCGCGCCAGCTCCCCGGCGGAATCCTCGGAGCCGAGGTCGCGCAAAAGCAGGTCGCACTCGAATCCGCGCAGCTCGAAGCGAATGCCTTTGAGCAGGGCGTTGTGAAAGGGCGTGATGAAGCTGGGGAGGGCCACCGCCAGCACGCGCCGGTCCGGCTCGGCGAGGGTGCGCGCCGTACGGTCGGGCCGGTAGCGAAGCGCCTCGACGGCGGCGCGCACGCGCTCGGCGGTGGGCTCGGCGATCTTGCCAGAGCCGTTGAGGAAGCGCGATACCGTTGCGGCAGAGACGCCCGCTTCCTCGGCCACGTCGTGGATCGTGACATTTCCTGCGTCGGGGCGGTCGGGGGGCATGGGGACGGCCGGAGAAAATGCCGGAGAAAACGGAAGAAGAAGAGGGGCGGCGGGAGGTGTTGCTACGAGGCGTCGCCGGCTGCCGATTGCCTGCTGCCGCTCTCCCCGCCTGCATCCGCGAAGCCGCGCTGCGTGGCGGCGTCCAGCACTTCAGGCCACGCTTCGCCCAAGCGGTCGTCGAGGGCCTGCGGCGCCTCGGGCGAGCGCGAGCTCGCCAGCTCCAGCTCCGCCAGCAGGTCGCGCGCCGCTCCGCGCGTCTCGGGGCCGATGCGCCCGTCGATGGCCACGCGCCGGCCGAAGAGGTGCGTCAGCGCCATTTGCAGAAAGAGCACGCGCGAGCGGTGCTCCGGGACGAAGCCCCGCGGCGCGAGGTCGCCGAGGTGCAGGTGGTCGCGGTGCGCGGCGTCGTAGCGGTAATTCAGCACCGTACCCAAGTGGCCGCGCAAGACCGCCTCGACGGCCAGGTAGAAGCGCCGGTCGTGCGGGTACGAAAGCGCCACGAACGCGCGCTCCGGCCAGAAGAGCGCGTCGAGGTCGAAGGCGCGGCCCCGCCCGTGGGCGCCAGGCTTATCGGCGAAGGCGCCGCCGCTGGCGATCACCTCCGCGCGGCCCAGCGGGCAGGCGTCCCAGAGATCGGCGAAGGCAGCCTGGAGCGTTTCCTCGAAGGCCGGCGTGGCGCGGAAGCGCGTGGCGACCCCGCGCGTGCCATAGTGCTCGCGCGAGCGGCGGTCGTAGCGCACCTCCGCCCCGGCGAGATGGTCGAAGGCGTTGCTGGGGCGCATGGGTCTTCGAGGACGGGCGGACCGTGGACGGAAGACGGGGGCTTCTCGGAAAGCGCCGTGCGGGGCAACGTGGTCCCCGGGGCGTCGCGTGCAACGTAGCAACGCGAGGGCCGGCGGGCAAGGCGCCTTGCGAAAAGAAACGGGCGTAAGCGCGGGGCTCGAAGCGTCAGCGCTCAGAAAGACCGCCGTCCGCCGTCTGCGGTCCGTCACCCGCGCGGAGCGCATACGCCACGCGCTCCAGCACCAGCCCCTCCGGCGGGGCGCTGGGGCCGGCCACGCGCCGGTCGCGGGCCGCAAGGACGCGCGCGAGGTCACCCTCGGGCCGCTTGTCGTCGCCCACCTCCAGGAGTGTACCGACGAACGCGCGCACCGTGCCGTGCAGGAAGCGGTTGGCCACGACCTCGAAGCGCCAGTGGCCGGCTCGTTTTTCCGGCACCCAGGCGGCCCGCTCCACGCGGCAGACGCGGTTTTCGGTGCCGGACTGGGTCAGGCAGAAAGAGCCGAAGTGCTGCTCACCGAGGAGCGCCCCGGCGGCGCGGTTCATGGCATCGAAGTCGGGGGCGCCCTGGCCGCCGTGATGGGTGCGCGCGTGGCGCTCCAGCGCCAGCGGGCGGGTCGAGAGGTAGTAGTGGTAGCGCCGCCGCCGCACGTCGTAGCGGGCGTGGAACGTGTCTGCCGCCTCGCAGACGCGGCGCACGGCCACGCCGGGCGGGGTGAGGCCGTTGAGCGCGCCGCGCAGGCGGAAGGGCGTCGGCACGTCCGCGGGGTCGAAGCCGCCGAGGCGCACGTGGGCCACCTGGCCGCGCGCGTGGACGCCGGCGTCGGTGCGGCCCGAGCCGGTCAGGCGCACCCGCTCCGGCAGCACCGTCGCCAGCGCGTCTTCGAGCGCGCCCTGCACCGTTTCCACGTCCGGCTGAACCTGCCAGCCGTGAAAGCCCGTTCCGTCGTACTCGATCAGCAGCCGGTACGTCACCGCAGTTGCGGACTTTGGGTGGGCGGTTTCCGATTGACCCCGCTCAGAAAATGAAGTCCAAAACCCAAAATCCAAAATCCAAGGTCTATCTCACCGGCTTCATGGGAAGCGGCAAGAGCACTGTGGGGCCGCGCGTGGCCCGGCGGCGCGGGGCGCGCTTCGTGGACCTTGACAATGTGATCGCCGAGCGGGCTGGGCGGGCAATTCCAGCGATTTTCGAAGCGGAGGGCGAAGCCGGCTTCCGCAAGCGCGAGGCCGCGGCGCTCCGCGCGGTCAGCAAGCAGGCGAGCGCGCAGGTCGTCGCCACCGGTGGCGGAACGCTGGTGCAGGAAGAAAATCTGCAACGCGCTCTCGGCAGTGGGGTCATCGTGTACCTGCGCGCCCCAGCGGCCACGCTGGCAGATCGCCTGCGTGAGGCGGCGGCGCGGCGCCCGCTCCTGCAAGGAGAGGGCGGCCAGCCGCTGGCGGGCGCGGCGCTCACGCGGCGCATCGAGGCGTTGCTGTCGGAGCGGCAACGCTTCTACGAGCGCGCCCACGTGACGGTGGACACCGCCGAGGCCACGCCCGAAGAGAGCGCCGAAGCGGTGGTGGAGGCTGCCCGCGCGCGCTGCGCTGCGCGCTGAGGCGCGGGGCTTCCTGTCACCCGTCCGCCGCCTGCGCGAGCCGGAAGGAGCGCCGGTGGTGCGGGGTCGGCCCGCGCTCGGCGAGGCCATCGTAGTGCGCCGCTGTCGGGTAGCCGACGTTCGTGTCCCAGCCGTAGCCGGGGAAGTCGGCGTGCAGGCGGCGCATCGCTGCGTCGCGCGTGGTCTTGGCGATGATGGAGGCCGCGGCGATGGAGCGCACTTTTCGGTCGCCCTTCACGACAGCGCGGGTGGGGCACGGCAGCCCCCCCGGCTTCTGGTTGCCGTCCACTAGCAGAAAGCCGGGCGCGGCCCCGAGCGCCTCCGCGAGCGTCTCGGTGGCGCGGCGCATCGCCTCGAGGGCGGCGCGCAGGATGTTCGTCGGCCCCGGCCACGCGCGCGAACCCCTCCGCGCGGAGCTGTGCCTCCAGCGGGTTCGGCGAAGCGGAGCCAGCGGGCATGGGGGCGAGCGGAGAGGTGGAGGAATGCGCTACGCGCAAGATGCGTCCCGCGCAGGCGAACGTGCAAGCCGAGCGGGAACGTGCCCCGCGGCACGAGAATTACAGGGGAGGCAAGTATCGCTCCCACCCCTGACGCTCCTCCAGCCCCCCTGACGCCATGCCGTTCTCGCGCAAGCCTGCCTGGGCCCTGCTCGTCGCGGGGCTGGTGATCTACCTCATGCCCGCTCTCGCCGGTGCGCTGCTGGCGGGCCTGGGCGTGGCGGCGCTCTTCGTGAGCAGGGAGACGTACCGCAAGCGCAAGCGGCAGGCGGCGTCGCTCCTGTCGCTCCTTGGCCTGCACCGACCGAGCCCGGACGAGCGAGCGTAGCCGACGATCCAGCCCGAGAGATTGAAGGCGTCCCCCGATCTCAGAGTGCTCTGCGCCTCCCACCCCGCGAAATCACCCGTGCTCGATCTTATCGAAACCATCGCCGTGATGGGGCGTTGCTGGCTGTGAAGTGTGATTGCCACTCGCCCAAACGCTACGGGCAGGCTCTGCAAGAGAGCACGGTGGATTGTGTCCTGTGCGGAGGGTTATCGACCGCACGCCGCCGCGTTGCTCCACGGCATTTCCGCTTCACGGCCGTTTGAAGGGCCGGGGGCGCTCTGGCAGATCCCCGCGTGTTGCTGCTCCTGCCCGTCAGCGTCGTCCACGGCAACGCGCGGCCTGGCTTTTCCCGGCGCAGAGTGCTGCAGTATCCGTTCGTCTCCCGCCCCGGCGAAGTTCGCTCCCGAGGCGATTGACTCCATACGCTTTCGTTTTTGCAACCGGGGCGCCCGTCTGGTGCCTCGTGGCGCGCCTTCTCCTGCGCCGTTCCCTACCGCTTCTTTGCGACGCTCCACCGCCAGCGCGCCGTCTGCGCGGGTGCGGGCGCTTTTCTTCCCGGAGGACGTTCTCTCTCACCTAGCCCCGCCCCTGCTTTTTCATGTCACAGAACGACTCGTCACGACAGGACGACCCGTTTCGCGGAATGCTGGAGCTGATCGGCGACAAGAAGTTCGGCTTCATGCGCCAGCTCCAGCCTGACCTCCCCAAGACGGATGAAGACCCCTTCATGCCGCCTCCGCACATCCGCAAGTTCAACCTGCGGGACGGGGTCGAGATCGAAAGCTCCCTGAAGCCCGGGCGCAAGGACGGGATGCAGGTGGACTGGATCTACAAAGTCATGGGCATGGAGCCGCAGGAATGGGCCGAGCTGGAGGACTTCGACGGCGGCGACATCATCTACCCCGAGGACAAGCTCAACCTCATCACCGGCCCCGATGACGTGGACATGCGCGTCGTAGACCTCGTGGCCCCGCTGGGCAAGGGGCAACGCGCACTGATCGTCTCGCCGCCGCGTGCCGGCAAGACGGTCCTGCTCAAAAAGATCGCCGCCGGCGTCACCCAGAACCACGACGAGGTGGACCTCGTGGCGCTCCTGGTCGACGAACGGCCCGAGGAAGTGACCGACTTTCGCCGCTCCACCGAGGCGCGCGTCTTCGCCTCCTCGAACGACCGGGGCGAGGACAACCACGTGCGCGTCTCGACGATGGCGCTCGAATACGCCAAGCGCCGCGTGGAAATGGGCCGCGACGTGGTGCTCTTGCTCGACTCCATTACGCGCCTGGGGCGCACGTTCAACCTCTTTCTGGGCGGAAGCGGGCGCACCCTCAGCGGCGGGCTCGACGCGAAGGCCCTCCAGCAGCCGCGCAAGATCTTCGGCTCTGCGCGCAACATCGAGGGCGGCGGCAGCCTGACGATCGTCGCTACGGCCCTGATCGAGACGGGCTCGAAGATGGACGACGTGATCTTCGAGGAGTTCAAGGGCACGGGCAACTCCGAGATCGTCCTGGACCGCGAGCTGGCCAACAAGCGCATCTACCCGGCCATCAACGTGCGCGACAGCGGCACGCGCAACGAGGAGCGTCTCATCGGTGACGGTCTCAAGAAGCACCACCAGCTCTTTCGCGCGCTCAACTCACGCCCGCCCGTCGAGGCGATGCAGGCCCTGCTGAAGCACGTGCGCAACAGCCCCACTAACGCGCACCTCCTCAACGAATTGGTACCCGCGTAGCGATTGGAGGGACGGTTGGCGGGACCCTCTGGCACACGAAAAGCCGATTCCGGACTGAACGACCGCCGATCAGCGTCTTCACGAAAAGACCGTCTCGCAGACGTTACGCCGGCAGCCCGCGCGGTGTCGTGGTGGGGTGAACCGTCCTTCCGCCGCTTTCGCCCGTCGCCCCCCATGTCTGCCGACGACTCGCCCACTGACGACAGCGGCTCCGAGGAGCCGGCCATTGCCTACCACGCGCCCATCCACGCCTGGGACGCCGAGGACCGCCCGCGCGAGAAGCTGTCCCAGCACGGCCCGCAGGTGCTCTCCGACGCCGAGCTGTTGGCGGGCTCTCGGGCCTGGCGCGGCGCGAGGAGGGGGGGCTGACGCGCGTGGCGGGCGTCGGGCCAGCGAAGGCGGCGAAGCTGCTGGCGGCCTTCGAGATCGGCCGGCGCGTGGAGGCGCAGCACCGCGCCGGCGGCGAGGACGCGCGCGTGCAGGTCACCGGCCCGGAGGACGTGGCCGCCGCCTACGGCCCGCAGATGCGCGGCCTGAAGCAGGAGGTCTTCAAAATCGTCCTGCTCAACACCGCCAACGTCGTCGAGGGCGACTACACCGTCAGCGAGGGCGGCCTGGCGGCCAGCATCGTCGAGCCGCGCGCGGTCTTCCAGAAGGCCGTCCTCGAAAATGCCGCCGCCGTGATCTGCCTGCACAACCACCCCAGCGGCAACCCCGAGCCCAGCCGTGAGGACGAAAAGATCACGCGCCAGCTCGCCGAGGCGGGCGAGCTGATGGGCATCCCCGTGCACGACCACCTCATCATCGCCGGCAGCGGCTACACGTCGCTGGCCGAGCGCGGCGTTTTGTGACGGTCGTCGGTTTCGGGTTTCCGGGTTTTCGTCCGGCCCAAGAAATGCCGCCCCCCTCCCCAATCCGAAACTCGGAACCCAAAACCCGCAACCGGCGAAGCCTACCGCCACTCGAACGCCTCCTTCTGCTGTGCGTCGGACGTGTCTACCGGCACGGGGTAGTCGCCGGTGAAGCAGGCCGTGCAGTAGCCCAGCTGCTCGTGGTTGGCCGTGTCGACCGCCTCCCGGAGTCCCTCGTCGGAGAGGTACGCCAGCGAGTCGACGCCGAGATAGTCGCGCATCTCCTCGACCGAGTCGAACTGGTTGGCCAGGAGTTCGTCGGGGTCGGGGAAGTCCATGCCGTAGTAGCACGGCCCCGTCACCGGCGGGGAGGTCACGCGGAAGTGCACGCTCGTGGCGCCGGAGTCGCGCAGCATGTCTACCAGGTAGCCGGCGGTGGTGCCGCGCACGATCGAGTCGTCGACCACCACGACGGGGCGCCCCCTGAGCAGCCCCTCGACGGTGTTGAACTTGCAGCGCACCTTCATCTCGCGCTGGTCCTGCCCCGGCGAGATGAAGGTGCGGCCCACGTAGTGGTTGCGAATCAGGCCGAGCTCGAAGTGGCAGGGGTGGCCGCGCTTGTTGTTTTCGTTGGCGTAGCCGAGCGTGGCAGTGTTGGCCGAGTCGGGGACGGGAATGACGATGGGTTCCTTTTCGCCCTCTGCGACGTCGGGCACCGGCGACTCGCGCGCGAGCTGGCGGCCGACCTCACGGCGCACCTTGTCGACCATTTCGCCGAAGACCTTCGAGTCCGGTCGCGCGAAGTAGACGTACTCGAAGATACACTGGTTGACGCCGTAGCGCTGCCGCATCTGCACGCTCTCGAAGTTCTCGTGCGCCCCGCGGGCGGCGTTTTCGCGGTCGATGATGAGAACTTCGCCCGGCTCGATGTCGCGCACGTAGTCCGCGTCGATCATGTCGAAGGCGCACGTCTCCGAGGCGACGCAGTAGGCCGGGCCGCCGGGTCGGTTCTCGCCTCCGAGGCGCCCGAGCGCCAGCGTCGAGACCGTCGAGTACGGCGATCAGGTGGTCATCGGTCAAAAGCACGAGCGAGAAGGCGCCCTCGACCTGCCCGAGCGCGTCGATGATCTGGTCGACGCGCCGTTCGCGGCGGCTCTGCGCGATGAGGTGGAGGATCAGCTCCGAGTCGGAAGTGGTTTGAAAGAGCGTGCCGCGCTCGGAGAAGGAGCGGCGCAGCTCGCGGGCGTTCGAGAGGTTGCCGTTGTGCGAAAGGGCG
Source organism: Bacteroidetes bacterium QS_9_68_14 (assembly GCA_003022535.1). Lineage (GTDB taxonomy): Bacteria > Bacteroidota > Rhodothermia > Rhodothermales > Salinibacteraceae > QS-8-64-10. Next base: position 395 of record PXTT01000039.1, on the reverse strand, counting down.
AGGTTGCCCTTGCGGTCGTGCACCAGGAACGGTTGCACGTTGGTGCGGCTTTCCGCCCCGCCGGTCGTGGAGTAGCGGTTGTGCCCGATCCCGCTGTCGCCGAGGAGGGTCCTGGAAAAGAGATCCTCGTCGTCGAAGGCGTCGAGGACGAGCCCGAAGTCCTTGTGGATCGGCATGACGGGCCGCTCTTCGGCCTCGTCGTAGGTGGAGGTGACGATCCCGCTGGACTCCTGCCCCCGGTGCTGGAGGGCGTGAAGGCCGTAGTAGATATGCCGCGCGGCCTCCGGCGCGCCGAAGATGCCGAAGATGCCGCACTTGTCGTTGACGCTCATTCGTCGGAGGACGGCGGACCACGGACGGCGGACCGCCGCAGCCTCAAACCGAAGCGTTTTTTT
>PXTT01000038.1 GCA_003022535.1 Bacteroidetes bacterium QS_9_68_14 | reverse complement strand
AGGCTCGTGGAGAAGCCGTTGACGTAGACCTCGGTGGTGTCGCGCCCCTCCGGCTCGATGAAGAGGTGGTGGCTGTCCTGCTCGCTGAACCGGTCGATCTTGTCCTCGATGCTGGGGCAGTAGCGCGGCCCCTTCGCCTCGAGGCGGCCCGCGAACATAGGGCTGCGGTCGAAGCCGGTGCGCAGCGTCTCGTGCACGTCAGGGGTCGTCTCGGTGAGCCAGCACGAAAGCTGCTCGCTCTTCGGCGGCAACGCATCGGTCATGAAGGAGAACGGCGCGGGCGCGTCGTCGCCGGGCTGCTCAGTCGTCTGCGAATAGTCAATCGAGCGGCCGTCCACGCGCGGGGGCGTACCCGTCTTCAGGCGCCCGCTCTCGAAGCCCAGTTCGTGCAGGTCGCCGGTGATGCCGCGCGTGGCGCGCTCCCCCATGCGCCCGCCGCCAAAGTTTTGTTCGCCGACATGGATGACGCCATTGGCGAAGGTGCCGGTCGTCAGCACGACGCGCGGGGCATGGTAGTCGTGGCCCAGGTTCGTGCGCACGCCCTTGACGGTCGCGTTGCCGTCTCCGTCTTCACCGCTCGGGTCGCCGTCGGTAAGGAGCTTCGTCACCTTGTCAGCGCGCATCATCAGGTTCGGCAACGCCTCCAGCTCCTGGCGCACGGCGCGGGCATAGGCGCGGCGCCCCGTCTGCGCGCGCGGCCCCCAGACGGCCGGGCCTTTGCTTTTGTTGAGCATCCGGAACTGGATGCCGGCGCGGTCGGTGGCGCGGCCCATCACGCCGCCGAGGGCGTCGATCTCGCGCGCGAGGTGTCCCTTGCCGATCCCGCCGATGGCGGGGTTGCAGCTCATCTTGCCGATGGCGTCGAGCTTGAGCGTGACCAGCAGCGTCCGCGCGCCAGTGCGGGCGGCGGCGGCGGCGGCCTCGGAGCCGGAGTGGCCCCCGCCGACGACGATTACGTCGTAGTGGAAGTCCTTGTCCATGTCGATTTTCGGATTTTGGGTGGACCCCGCGAGCAGGCACTCTGCCTTTGCGCTCTGCCTCTCGGGATGGGGTCTTCGCTTTCTCCTATTGCCGCTCTTCAACGAGCGTGCCGCGCGGGCAGTTCGGCAGCGTGGCCGCCAGCGGCTTGCTTCGGCCGGAAAGGCCCACGGCGGGGGTTCTGCCGCAGAACCGTTCGCGCTCATCAGAAAAAACGTGCTACGCGCTTTTGCTTCTTCATAATACCCCGAACACTAATTGGTTACTCGATGAGCTTCCCTTTCTCACACGCGCGGCTTAGCGTTGATTTTGGTTCTTCACGCAAGCCGACCTCCTTTCTCTTCTGATGTTCGAGAGAGCCGCCCGAAGGCCCGCTTCGTTTCGCTTCCTTTTTCTCTTCAGCGCGACGAACGACTGCAACGGCTGCTCCTGCGCGACGCGTCGGCCGGCGTTTCGCCCTCAGGCGTCGGCTCTTAGCCTTTCAGCAGAGCTTATTTGTTGCAATTCCTAAGCCCTTTTTCACCCCCCAACAACGTGCCGCAAAGCCTCGGCCGCCCTGGGCCGCAGCCGGGCGCATTCACACGTCAATCTGTTCGGGGAAGTCGGGGGCGCGTGGCGACTGGTCACGCTCGCGCTCCTCACGCTTGAAGAAGCGCATCGCGCCCTCGGTCGAGCACAGCCAGACCTCCTCGGCACCGGCCTCGAAGTAAAGGGCGCGCTCCTCTTCTATTTCCGCCTCGGTGTTCGAGGGCGAAAGGATTTCGGCGCAGATCTCGGGCGCGACCGGACTTCGCGATTTGTCTACGGCCTGTTTCCAGCGTTCGGGGGTGAACCACGTCACGTCAACGCCCTTGGTGCCTTTCGATGTCTTCACGGGACACTCGGTAGCAACACGGCCCTGGGGGAGAAGCGTTCGCAAGTGATAGGCGATTTCAGACTGGCGGCCTCCATGCTCAGGAACCGGGGGTGGACTCATGACGACCTGGCCATGTTCGTTAGTCTCAATCTTGTGAGGAAGGTCGCGCAAGAGCGGGTCGCGTCGCACGTCTTCCCACGTTTCCCATCGTCTCGTGGCGTTCTGCTCCGCGTCTGGCGTCTCGGCGGCTTCGGACATGGCACGTTCCTCCGTTTGCTGCTGGACAAGAAAAGCCCTTTGCGGAGGGCATGAACGCTCCGCCCGCCGCTGCGGTCCCCCGAGGCGGTTCACCGATGCGCGTGGCACTCAGCGCGCGGCCGTTTTTCGAGGCGCAAACACCGGCTCCCTGAGAGACGCCCCGCGTCCTTACTTCCCGATGCAGAAGCGCGAGAAAATCTGGTCGAGCACGTCCTCGTTGGTCACGTCGCCGGTGATGTGGCCGATCTCGTCGAGGGCTTCGCGCAGGTCGAGCGCCAGCAGGTCGCCGCCGAGGCCGCCCTCCAGCCCTTCGCGAACCTGCCGCACGGCCGCCCGGGCGTCGCGCAGGTGACGGCGGTGGCGCCGGTTCATCACCACGGGGGAATGCTCCGCGCGGCTGAGGTCCCCGGCCACCGTCTCGCGCAGGAAGTCGGTGACGGGCGCGAGCCGGTCGGTGTCGCGCGCGGCCTCCAGCGCCGAGAGCGTTGCGTGCGGCAGGCCGGCCGCTTCGCGGTTCATCTGGGGCGTCGGGGCTTCGCCGTTCAGCAGGTCGGCTTTGTTGCCGATAACGAGCGTGGCCTGGCCGTCGCTCTCTTCCCCCGCATCGCCGCCTGCGGAAGCCACGCCAGGCGCGTGCTCCTCCAGGAAGGCGCGCTCCTCGTCGGCCAGGCCCTCGGCGAGGTCGTAGAGGTACAGGAGCACGTCGGCCTCTCGGATGGCCTCCTCGGCGCGACGCACGCCCTCGGCCTCGATCTGCCCCTCGGCCCCGCGCAGGCCCGCCGTGTCGGTGAAGCGGAAGCGCACGCCCTCGATCTGGGCGTCGGCTTCGAGGCGGTCGCGCGTGGTGCCGGGCGTGGGGCTGGTGATGGCGCGCTCGTCGCCGACCAGCGCGTTGAGCAGGGTGGACTTGCCCGCGTTGGGCCGTCCGCCGATCACGACGCGCACCCCGTCGCGCAGCTTCTCGCCCGTGGCGTAGGAGCCGATGAGGTCCGCCAGGAGCGCCTCGGCCTCGTCGAGCAGCCCGGCCAGGCGCTCTTCGTCGGCGAAGTCCACGTCCTCGTCGCTGAAGTCGAGCTCGAGCTCGATGTAGGCGCACAGCTCCAACAGCTCCTCGCGCAGCTCCGCGAGGCGGTCGGAGTAGCGGCCCTTCAGGTGCTTCATCGAGGCGCGGTGCGCCGCCCGGCTGGTCGCGTCGATCAGGTCGGCGACGGCCTCGGCCTGCGCGAGGTCCATCTTGCCGTTCAGGAAGCCACGCTGGGTGAACTCGCCAGGCTCCGCCGGACGCGCGCCCTGCCCGTAGAGCCGCTCCAGGATGAGCTGCGGGGCAAAGTCGCCGCCGTGGCACGACAGCTCGACCACGTCCTCGCCCGTCGCCGAGCGCGGGGCGCGGAAGACCGTCGCCACCACGCGGTCGATCTCCTCCCCCTCGGCCCCGCGAAAGAAGCCGACGTGCGCGGTGTGCGACTCGGCCTCCGCCAGCGCCGGCCCCGAGAGGCACGCGTCGGCCACACGCACCGCCTGCGGCCCGCTGAGACGCACGACCGCCAGTGCCGCCCGCCCGCGGGGCGTGGCCAGCGCGGCGATGGTATCGGTCGTCGGGGAGGGGCTTGCCATGCCGCGTCGCGTTGCTTTCTGCGAGCGGGACTGCCGGGCGCGCCGCGCTGAGGCGGCAGACGGCGAACGGGGAACCGTGGATTTTCATCTCGAAGCGCCCGTACCACGACGGACCGCCGTCTACGGTCCGCGGTCCAGCGTCCGAGAGAACGGTCAGGTTTTCGCCGCCTCGCGTCGGTGCTGACGCCGCGCCTCGCGGATGTCTTCCTTCGAACCTGCCCCGTTGCCGCCGGCGCCCTCGCCCTCCTCCTTCTCCTTTTCGATCTGGTTGTTAATGTACTTCTGCTGCGCGGCGGTGACGATGTTGTAGAAGAGGTAGTAGAGGCTCAGCCCCGCCGCGAAGCGGTTGAAGATGAAGAAGATGACGACGGGGAAGAAGTACTTCAGGTACTTCATCTGCCCGCCGCTGCCTCCGCCGCCGCCCTGCAAGCTCATCGAGACGACCATCGAGAGGCCCATCAGAACCGTGAAGCCGGCCACGTAGTCGCCGTAGAAGGGAATCGTGAAAGGCAGGTTCAGCACCACGTCGGGCACCGAGAGGTCGTGCGCCCACAGGAAGCTCTCCTGTCGGATGTCAATCGAGGTGGGCAAGAAGATCCAGAGCGAGATGAGAATCGGGTACTGCAGCAGCATCGGCAGGCACCCGCCAATGGGGTTGACGCCCGTCTCCTTGTACATCTTCATCATCTCCTCCTGCTGCTTCTCTTGGTCGTCGGCATACTCCTCGCGGATCCTCTCCATGCGCGGCTGCAGCTCGCGCATCTTCGCCATGCTCTTGTAGGAGGACTTCGTGAGCGGGTAGACCGCCGTCTTGACCAAGATCGCCAGCAGGATGATGACCAGCCCCATGCTGGGGATCACCGAGCCGAGGTACTTGAAGGTGGGCAGGAAAATCCACGTGATGATCGGGCCGGTAATCCACTCGAAGAAGCTGTACCCGAAGTCCACCATGTCGTAGAGCCCCCGGTCGTAGGCGCCGAGCTTGTAGTAGTCCACCGGCCCCAGGTAGAGCTCGAAGCGGTCAGTCTGCGTGGTCGCGCGGGCCTGCGGCATCTGCAGGCGCATCGTGTAGCTCTCCCACGCCGGCCCGTCGGAGGAAGCCTGCCGGCCCACGAGCTCGGCCCCCCGCGTGGCCCCCTGCGGTATCATCGCCGCGGTGAAGTACTTGTTTTTGGCCGCCGCCCAGTCGACCTCTCCGCTGAAGCGCTTCTCGGCGGTGTTTTTTTCCGAGAGGGTCATGCTGGTGACTGCGCCCCCGTAGCGCACATGCGCGCTCGACTCTCGCGCCTCTGCCTCGGGGCTGCCCTCCGAGAAGGGGAGGCCGCCGTCCCACACCAGGTCGTAGCCGTCGGCGGTGGCGAACTGCTGCGGCTGAGTCTGGTCCACCCGCAGGCCCATTTCATAGGTCTCCTCGTCAAAGGTGTAGACCTGCCGGAGCGTCCCGCCGCCGAGCTTGGCCTCGAAGGCCAGCGCGAGGCTATCGCCCCGCACGCGAAGCGTGTCGCCGGCGGTGGCGCGCGCGAGGCGTTGCTGGTTTCCGCCCACGAGCTGCGGCTGAAAGTAGAGCGCCCGCGTGTTGACCAGATGGTTCTCCGGCGTCGTGAACGCCAGCGAAAGCGCTCCCGCACTGGTCGTATCCACGACTTGCACAGGGACGCGCTCGTCGGAGCCCTTGTCGTAGGCTTTGTCGTAGTCGCGCAGCTTCAGCGACGTGAGCGTAGCGCCTTTCGTGGAGAAGGTGGCCCAGTACCGCTCCGTCTCAACGACGATTTGCTGCTCGGTCCCGGTCTGCGCGTCGCCCAGCGCGGGGTCGTCCACGTCGGCGCCGGGGGGCGCGTCGGGTTCGGCCTGGCGGGCCTGCTGGCCTTCCTGCGCCTGGCGCTGCTGGCGGGTGAGCTGTTGCTGCTGCTCTGCCTGGTTCTCGGCGCGCTGGCGCGCGTCGGTCGTGTCGGTGATGGGGTCCTCCTGCGCCACCGGCGGCTCAGCGGCAGGCTGCGCCCACATCCACACCACGAAGATCAGCGTAATCAGCACCACCGCCAGGAGCGTGCGGCGCTGGTCCTCGGGCGACGGCTGCGACTGAAGCGACACGGGCAGGCCCCGCGCTCATGCGGGGGAAGTGAAGTAAAAAAGACGGGAAAGGGTCAACCCGGTCCGCCGAAGCGCGGTTTCTACGGTCACGTTCGTTTCGCGCCCGTTTCAATGCGGGTTTCGAGCGGCGTAGCCGCTGCGCCTGGAACGTTCTCAGCCGCGGGCTTCATGACGGCGCCCCGGGCGCGTGACCGGCTTCTTCTTCGTCCCGGTCGTCCCACCGCGCCGGGGCGCTCCGCGAAGAGGTCGGTCAGCGTGTGCTGGTGGCGGCGGTAGGACTCGCGCAGGAGGCGCCGCACGCGGTTGCGCGCCACGGCCGTAGGACATTTCCCCGGCGCGAACCCCGCCTGCACGGCCACGTCGGCACCGACCTCCCCCGGCGTGGCCACGCGAAAGACCAGCCGCACGCTCCCGGCGGCGACGGTACCGGTGTCCGTGCGGCGGCGGTCGAAGAGCGCGCGGATGAGCCGCCGCCGCTTGAGGCGGCAGCGGCGCGGGAACCGCTCGTCCCGGCCGGAGAGGGCGTCGTCTTCGGGGGGGCTCATCGCGGGAACGCGTGGGGGGCGACGGGCGGCGACGGGGTCCGTTGGCGACGGGGTCCGTTGGCGACGGGGTCCGTTGGCGGCTACCCCGCTTCGGTGCCCATCTGCTCTTCGAGACGACTGCGCACGTTTTCCAGGCGGTCCTCCATCGCACCACTAAGCTCGACGGGGTACGGCTCCTCGGCCTTCTCCAGCGCGCGCAGGCGCTCCGGCAACGCCCCGGCCGCCTCCTCGGCGTAGGCGCGGAGCTTCTCGGGGGCGCGTCGCTCGCCCGCCTCGGTGCGCTCTCCACCGGCCATCACGTGTTGCAGAAGCGGGCGCCCCTCCGGCGACGGGTCTTCTTCCTCCGTGGCGATCACGTCGCGCGTGGCTGTTCCATTTTCGGAGAAGCGAAACACCTGCTTGCGGCCCGGCAGGTTCGACTTCGCCGAGGAGAGCTTCATGCGCGGCGCCCCGGCGTAGCTGCACAGCTTGTAGGCGCTGTCGAGGGCCGGCTGGTCGCGCACCACGCCCATCGACGTGCCCACGCCGAAGCCGTCGAGAGGAGCGCCCTTCTCCATCAAGGCCCGGATCGTGAACTCGTCGAGGCCGCCGCTGGCAAAGAGCGCGACCCCCTCCAGCCCCGCCTCGTCGAGCATGGCGCGCGCCTCCTTCGCCAGTGCGCTGAGGTCGCCGCTGTCCAGCCGTAGCGCGCCGACGCGGAAGTCCTCGCCCTGCTCCTCGGCCAGCCGGATCACCTTGCGCACGCCCCTCTGCGTGTCGTAGGTGTCCACCAGCAGCGTCGTCTCGGGGAAGACTTCCGAGAAGTGGCGGAAGGCGGCCTCCTCGCTCTCGTGCGCCTCGACGTAGCTGTGGGCCATTGTCCCGGTGATCGGCAGCCCGTAGCGTTGCCCCGCGCGCACGTTCGAGGTGGCGTCGACCCCGCCGACGTACATCGCGCGCGCTCCAGCGAGGGCCGCGTCGGTGCCGTGGGTGCGGCGCGCGCCGAAGTCGGCCACGGTGGCGTCTCTGGCGGCGTCTGTCACGCGGCGCGCCTTGGTGGCCACGTTGGTCTGAAAGGTGATCTGGTTGAGCAGATAGGTCTCGGCGAGCTGCGCCTGCGGGAGCGGGGCCGTCACCTCCACGAGCGGCTCTTCGGGAAAAACGGGCGTCCCCTCCGGCATCGCGCGCACGTCGCCCGTGAAGGAAAAGTCGGCCAGCGCGTCGGTGAAGTCGGCGTCGAACGGCTCCTGCGCGTCGAGGTAGCCGAGCGCCTCTTCGGAGAAGTGCACGCCCTCCAGAAAAGCCAGCGCTTGCTCGAGCCCGCAGGCCAGGAGCGCGTTGCGCGCGCCCAAGTTCCGCACGAAGAGGCTGAAGGTCGCCTCGTCGGTCATGCCCTCGCGCCAGTAGGACTGCATCATCGTGAGCTGGTAGAGGTCCGTGAAGGGGGGGGGGGGGGGGGGGGGCGGAAAGGCGAAGACGAGAACGCAGGGCGTGGGACGCTTTTTGGCCGAAGAATACAGCCCCGCCCGCGCCGTGTTCAAACGGCCACGTGAAACGACGTTGTGAGACTGGCGCGCGTGGCGGAATAATCGGCGCGCTTCGCCTTTCCTTTGGCCCGCGGCGCTTTCTGCTGGCGCGCGGCCCGCCCCTCTCGCCAAAAGCGTTCTCGCCACGCTCCCCGCCCGATGCTCCCGTTGCTCCTCGACATTCAGCCGCTCTGGGGCATCCGCGAGCCGGTGAGCGCGCTGAGCCACCTGGCCGGGGCGCTCCTGGCGGTGGTGGCGACCGTGGCGGTGACGCGGCGCGCCCAGCAACGCGGCCTGGGGCGCTGGGGAGTGCGCCGCCATGGGGCCTACGGGCTAACGCTGGTGCTGGTCTTCGGGGCCTCCACGGCGTTTCACTTTCCCACCTGGACGCCAGAAGAGCTCGTGCTGCTCAAAAAGCTCGACCACGTGGCCATCTTTCTCACCATCGCGGGGACGGGCACGGCCATCTACGGCGCCGTGCGCCGGCGCTGGACGACGTACCTCACCGTGGGGCTTTGGGTCCTCACCGTCGCCGGCGGCGCCGTCAAAATGCTCGTCTGGCCGATGCCCCTTTGGCTGACGGCGGTGATTTACCTGGCGCTCGGGTGGACAGCCGCCAGCGGCCTAATCGCGCTGGCCGGGCACATGGAGCCGGTCCACCGGTGCCTGCTGCTGGGCGGGACGCTCGCGTTTACGCTGGGGGCCGTCGTCTTTGCCACCGAGTGGCCGGTGCTGTGGCACGGGGTCATCGGGGCGCACGAAGTGTTTCACTTTTTCGTGCTGGCCGGGGCGGCGTTTTTCTTTAGCTTCGTCTACCGCTACTGCACGCGGCCCGACCTGTTCGGCCTGGGCGCCGGGGGCGGCTGATGCGCTTGGCGCTCGGCGCGTGGCGTTTCTTCTCGCGCGGACGTTCGCGCGTCGAAAGACGCCCTGCGCTGCGCGCCCCGCGAACATCAGTTCATCCGCGGGTCGTCGGGGAAGTTCGAGAGGAGCGCGTACTCCCCGCCCATGCGGCGCATGACCTGGCGCCAGAAGGCGTCGAGGCTCTCGGGGAAGACGAGCGACGGGGTAGCCTCCGCGAGAATCCAGCCGCCCTGGTCGAGCTCGGCGCGCAGCTGGCCGGCGCCCCAGCCGGCGTAGCCGAGGAGGAAGCGCAGGTGCTGCGGGTCGCCGCCGCCCTCGGCGAGCAGGGCCTTCACGTCTTCGAAGTCCCCGCCCCACCAGACGCCCTCGGTCACTTCGGTGGCGCCCGGCACGGCCTCGGGGTAGCGGTGCAGGTAGTGCAGCGTCTCCGGCTGGACGGGGCCGCCCAGGGTGAGGTCGAAGTCCTCGGCACGCACCTGCACGGTCGGGTCGCCCAGGTCGAGCGCGTCGCTGAGGCTCAGCTCTTGCTCCTCCAGCGGGCGCCCCAGCGACAGGCCAAAGCCGCCCATCTCGTTGTGCTCGCAGAGCAGGACCACGCTGCGGCGGAAGTTGGGGTCTCCCAGCGTAGGCTTCGCCACCAGCAGCACGCCGGGGGCAAGGTCGAGGTCGTTGGGCATGGGGAGCGGGGGTTTGGGGGGTGGGAGTTGTCGTTCGACGGGCGTGGCCGCTGCACGAAAACGATCCACGATCCATTGTTTAGCGAGCGGACAGTTTGCAACCTACAGGTAGTCGCCTACCCACGCCTGCAGCTCCTCGAAGCTCAGGAGCCACGCGAGGCCCAGGTACGAGAAGCCGAAGACGCCGACCACCAGCGCGCCGCGCAGGTAGATGGACCACGCCGCGCCCTGCAGGAGCCACCATGCTCCACCGGCTGGCACGAGTGCCAGGAGCGCCAGGCCGATCATCTGGAAGGTGCGGAGCCACGGCAGCCCCAGCCGCCCGAGGGCTTTTCGCAGAAAGTACAGCAGCGTGGCCACCTCCATCACGACCTGCTGCACGGTGTACTGGTCGAGCCAAAACATCACCGGCACGGCCACCGCTACCGAGACGACGATGCGCAAGACCGCGATAAGAGCCGGTGTCTTGGTGTCGCTCAGCGCGTAGAAGGAGTTCTGCAACAGCCGCGAGACCGCCGTCGCCGCGATCCCGACGGTGTAGCCGCCCAGGACGAAGTACACGAGCCACGTGTCATTGAGGGAGAACTGGCCGCGCTGGTAGAAAGCCCCCACTACCAAGAAGCCCAATGCCAGGTAGCCGATCATCGTTGGCACGATCATGAGCATCATCTGGCGCATCGAGCGGTTCACGCGCCGCAGGAAGGGGCCTGCGTCCTGCGACTTCAGGCGCGACAGCTCTGGCAGCTCCGAGGCCGCCACCGAAAGGCCGAACAGGCTGATGGGCAAAAGATAGAGCGTCTGCGCGTAGCGGAGCGAGGCGAGCGCCCCAGCGGCGGCGATGGAGGCGAGCTGCATGTCCACGAACGCGCTGATCTGGTAGACCCCCCGCCCGGCGATCACCGGGCCGGCGGCGTAGATCGCCTCGCGCACGCCCTCGACCTTCGAGGAAAGAGAAAATCGGAAGCCCTTCATCACCCTCGCCACCAGCGGGAGCTGCATCAGGAACTGGAGAAAGCCCCCGCCCAGCGCTCCGAAGCACGCCGCAAAGAGCAACCGCGTGACCGTCGAGGGGGGGGCGTCGTCGAAGGCCGTCGGCGCCTCGGTGACGTAAAAGGCCGCCCCGAAGAGTGTCCCGATGATGGCGATATTCCACAAGACCGGCGCGACGTACGGCACGAAAAAGCGCCGGTGGCTGTTGAGGACCCCCAGCGCCCAAGCCGATAGGACCAGCACCGCCGTCATCGGAAAGATGACCTGCACGGCCTGCACCGCCAGCCGAAAGCGCTCGACGTTGGCCGTCTCTGCCTGAGCCCCGAACTGCTGCGACATAAACTGCGAGAGCTCTCCGATCAAGAAGGGCAGTTCGCCGGTGGCGTTCTGCGCGAAGCCCGGTGCTAGCAACGCCACGAAGTACGGCGCCAGCAGCATGCCGACGAGCGCGAAGCCGCTGGTCACGGCCAGCAGAATGCCGAAGATCGCCCCCGCGAAGCGCCCGGCCTCCCGCTCGCGCCCCTCCTCGATCATGCGGCTGTAGATGGGAATGAACGCCGCCGAGAGGGTGCCTTCGCCCAGCAAGTTTTGAAGCAAGTTCGGGATGCGAAACGCCGTCTGGAGCACGTCTGCGTGCGCGCCGACCCCGAAGAAGTGGCTGAACGTGCCCTCGCGCACCAGCCCGGTGATCTTACTGGAGAAGATGCCCGTAGCCACCGTCGAGGCGGAGCTCTCGGGGGCCTTCTCCTCGCTCTCGGCGGTGTGGGTCGCCACGTCGGCCGCCTGCTCGTCGGCCGGGTCGCCGCCAGCGGCAGGAGCGTCGCCAGCAGCCGGGGCGCCTTCGGCGGCGGCCCCTTGGGACGAGGACGGGCGAGCAGGGGGGTCGTCGTCAGCCATGCCGTCGGGAAGCGAAAAAGAAGCCCCCGCGGCGCGCAGAGGGGGGCGGAGCGAGCGCGCCGCGAAGGAGACAGCGGGGTCCAACTACGCACTGCGGGGCCCCTCTGTGCAAGCCGTCACGCATGCGACCGCGATGCGCGACGGCTTCGTTACCGGAAAAGGCACGTTCCGCGTTGCTGCGCGGGCGCCCGTCACCGCGACTTCCGCAGCCACTTGGCCACGAGCCCGTCCATGAACAAGTGGCTCAGGTAGCCCACCACCGCCGCCCCGTAGAAGGGCAGCCCCGCCAGCGGGCGCTCTGGGAAAAACAGATACGGCAGCACCGCCAGCGGCGCGGGTACCAGCACCATCGCCCACCAGGAGTGCGTCCAGCCGCGGTGCGGGCCCAACGCCGGCAAGATGGCGAAGAGCCCCAAGTACGCCGCCGCCTCGAACCGTTGCGTGGCGATCAGAACCACGTCGATGAGAAAGAAAATAGCATAGAAGAAGTTCTGGCCCTTCGAGTCGGTGTCCGTATCTGGCCAGAGGCCAAACATGAGACACAGGCCCAGCAGCCCCAGCGGGTAGCCGATGAGCTCCAGGCGCGTGTAGCGTGCCACCAGCGCCTCGACGCTAGCCACGTAAAGCAACCCTGCGAGGTAGGCGGCAAAGAAGACGCCGGCCCCGGCCAGATGTCCTTTGTAGCCAGCCACTTTTGGGTATGGGAGTGCGGGGGCGTGGGAGGGCGGAAGGAAACGCCGGAAGAAGCGTGAGGTGTTTCCAGCAAAGGCTCACCCGGGCTCCCGTGCTCCCGGGCTCCCGGACTCCACGAGAAAACGCACCGCCAGCGAGTAGCCACGTGGCCCGAGGCCGGCGACGACGCCCTCGCACGCCCCGGCCACGACCAGGCGTTGCCGAAAGTCCTCGCGGGCGTGCACGTTCGAGAGGTGCACCTCCACGACCGGGAGCGCCACCGCGGCCACCGCGTCGCGCAGCGCGACGGAGGTGTGTGCCAGCCCACCGGGGTTGAGCACCGCGCCGGCGGCCTTGCCCGCATGGGCCGCGTGGAGCCGGTCGATCAGCGCGCCGGCGCCGCTGGCCTGGAAGAATGCGAAGTCCACCTCGGGGAAGGCTGCGCGCAGGGTTTCCTCAATCTCCGCGAGGGTCGCGTCGCCGTACGTGCCTGGCGCGCGCTCGCCCAGCAGGTTCAGGTTCGGCCCGTTGAGGACCGTCAGTGGGAGGCTCAAAGCAGGGCGTTGAAGGTTGGAAGTTCTCCGTTTCCGAATAGCCCACCTTAACCCTTCCCCCTTCCACTTTCAACCGCGCGAAGCGCGCCGCAGAGCAGAGCCATGTGGCCGGACGGGCCGGTGCCCGGAGAGGACGAGGCGCCTGAAAGGTTCGTCGGCCGCGCTCCCGCCTTCCCCAGCGAACCGGCCGCCCTGCGTCGCCGTGCAAACGGCCTATTTTTCCGGCCCCACCGGCCCCCGGCGTTCTTCCCCTCCCCCTTCGCCTCCGAAAATGGTTCCCCTAATCGCCGCGACAGGCGTGCATGCCATTCTCGTCGGCATTGCGCTGGTTATCGTGCTGGGCGTGAGCGCGCAGTGGCTGGCGTGGCGCTTCCAGCTACCGTCCATCTTACTGCTGCTGACGTTCGGGTTCGTGGCCGGGCCGGTGGCCGGCCTGCTGGACCCGCAGGCCCTGCAAGGCAACTGGGTGTTCGCGTTCGTGTCGCTCTCCATCGGCATCATTCTCTTCGAGGCGGGCCTCACGCTGCGCCTCGACGAGCTGCGCGAGGTGGGCGCGGCGGTGCGCAACCTCATCACCATCGGCGTGGCCGTCACCTGGGCCGGCGCCGGGCTGGGCGCGTACTACCTCACCGGCTTTCGCGCCGAGCTGGCCGTGCTCGTCGGCGCCATCCTCACCGTTACCGGCCCCACGGTCGTCGTCCCGCTCTTGCGCCACGTGCGGCCCACCGGGCGCGTGGGCACCATCGCCAAGTGGGAAGGCATCACCATCGACCCCATCGGGGCGATCCTGGCCGTGCTGGTGCTGGACGCCATTCTCTTCTTTCAGGAGGAGGCCGTGGGGCAGGTGGGCGCGGTGCTGCACGCCGCCGAAGAACTCGTTACCGTCGTCGTGGTGGGCGTGGGCGTCTCGGGAGCCGGGGCGGCGCTGCTCGTGTGGCTTTTGCGAAGGCGCCTCATCCCGGACTACCTCCAGAACGCTGTCGCGCTGATGGTCGTCGTCGGTGCCTTCGCCCTCTCGGACACGCTCCAGGCGGAGTCGGGCCTGCTGACGACCACACTGATGGGCATTATCGTAACCAACCAGCCGTACGTTTCGGTGCGGGGGCTGGCAGAGTTCAAAGAAGACCTTCAGGTGCTGCTCCTGGCGGCGCTCTTCATTGTGCTGAGCGCGCGGCTGGAGCTGGCGGCGCTGGCGTACGTGGACGGCCGCGCCCTGCTGCTGCTGGCGGTGCTCATCGTGGTGGTGCGCCCGCTGGCGGTGTGGGTCTCCTCGTGGGGCACGCCGCTGGACTGGCGGGAGTGGGCCTTCCTCTCGTGGCTGGCCCCGCGGGGAGTCGTAGCCACGGCCGTGGCCTCGCTTTTCGCCTTCCGGCTTCAAGAGATCTACCCCGCCGCCGCCGACCGCCTCGCGCCGATCATTTTTCTGATGATCGTGGGCACGGTGGCCGTCTACGGCCTCACGCTCGCCCCGGTGGCGCGGGGGCTCCAGCTCGCGCAGCCGAACCCGCAGGGCGTGCTGATCGTGGGGGCGCACGACTGGGCGCGCACCATTGCGAAGGCGCTCGATGAGCAGGGCCTGCGCGTAATGGTGATCGACTCGCACGCCGGCCGCGTGCACGCTGCGCGCCAGGAGGGCCTGCTGGCCCAGCGCGCCAACGCCCTGTCCGAGCAGATTATCGACGAGCTGGACCTGAGCGGCATCGGGCGGCTCGTGGCGCTGACGCCCAACGGCGAGACCAACGCGCTGGCGGCGTTGCACTTCGCGGAGGTCTTCGACAGCGCCGAGGTGTACCAGATCCCGACCCGCACCGAGAGGGAGCACGAGCGCGCCGGCGGCGACCTGCCGCGCCACCTGCGTGGGCGCGCCCTCTTCGACGAGGGCGTCACCTACACCACGCTCGCTGATCGCTTCGAGGCGGGCGCGCAGGTCCGTCCCTTCCGGCTGACCGAAAGCCGCACCTACGAGGCGCTCCGCGAGCACTACGGCGAGGCGCTCCTGCCGCTCTTCCTGGTACGCGAGCCGGGGCGGGTGCGCGTCTTCGCCGAGGCGCCGCAGCCGGTCCCGCAGCCTGGCGACACGCTCCTGGCGTTCGTGCAGGAAACGGACGAGGGGCCGCCTGCACTGCCGTCCCACGCCGAGCAGGCCGGGCGGGAGCGGCGCGACGAGGAGGCGGTCTTCGACGACGTGGTCGAGCGCGCCCCGGTCATCGATCTCAGCGAGGCCGTCACCTACAATGATGTCGTCGAGCGCGCTGCCGCGCTCCTGGCCGAGCGCACGCCGGTGGACGCCGACGAGCTGGCCGACCAGCACCTGACCGGGCGCGAAAAGATCGTCATCTCGCGCGGGGCGGCGCTCCCGCACATGCGCACCCCGGCCGTAGAGCACCCCGAAATGGTCATCGTGCGTTGCCAGTCGGGCCTGTGCATCGAGTTTGAGGAACAACACCTCGACGCCGGTAGCTACGCCACGGGTGAGGGGACCCGCCCTGACGACGGCCACGCGAGCGGCGACGGCCACGCGCCGGCCCAGACGCGCCCGGTCTTCGCACTGTTCTTCCTGGTCAGCCCCGAGGCGCACCCGGGGCGTCACCTGCACCTCCTGGCCGAGATCGCCAGCCGCATCGACGACGGAGGCTTCCAGGAGGCGTGGCGCGCCGCCGAGGGCGAGGCAGCCATCAAAGACGTGCTGCGCGGGGAGGCCGTTTCGCAAAAGGGAGACGGCAAATAACCGATGGGGCGTCGTTGGCAGGCGGCCATCCGCAGTAGGAAACGAGAGCCATCCTCCTTTCCCGTTCAGCGCGGACAGTGTGAGCGACCCCGCCCCCCTCCTCGACGCCGAGACGCGGCTCGTCGCGCTGATTGGGCAGCCGGTGACGCACTCTCTCTCGCCGCTAATGCACAACGTTGCCTTCGCCGCACACGGGCTGAACTGGCGCTACGCCGCGTTGCCCGTGGCACCCGGGCGCGTGGTCGAAGCGGTGGCCGGCCTGCGCGCGCTCTCCTTCGCCGGGGCCAACGTCACCGTCCCCCACAAGGAGGCAGCTCTCCCGCACGTGGACCGGCTCACCGACCGCGCCAAGGCCATCGGGGCGCTCAACACGCTCTTCTGGGACGAAGGCGGCGCGCTCACCGGCGACAACACCGACGCGGCCGGCTTCCTCGCGCCGCTGGAGGAGCACGCGGGAGCGCTCGAAGGCTGCCACGCACTCCTCTTCGGCGCGGGCGGCGCGGCGCGGGCGGCCACCTACGCGCTGCTCACGTCCGGCTTCGCACCGGCGCGCCTCACGCTGGCGGCCCGCACGCCCCAGCGCGCCGAGCGCCTCGCGGCCGACCTCGCGCCAGTCGGCGGAGACAGCGCGCTGGCGGTGGTGCCGGAGGCCGAGGCGGGCGAGGCCGTGCGCTCTGCGCGCCTGCTGGTCAACGCCACGCCGCAGGGCATGGCTCCAGAAACCGGCGCCACGCCATGGCCCGAGGCCGCCGACTTCCGCGCCGGACAGGTCGCCTACGATCTCGTTTACACCCCGCGCGAGACGCGTTTTCTGCGTGAGGCCGCCGCGCAGGGGGCCACGCCCGTCGGCGGGCTGGAGATGCTCGTCGGCCAGGCGGCCGCCAGCTACCGCCGCTGGACGGGGCGCGACATGCCGGCCGCGACGGTGCGGCACGCGTTGCGCAAGCACCTGGGCGGGTGAAGAGGGCGGGCGCTTTTGGGAAGAACATCCCGGCCCGTCGCCAGGCATGGAGAGACTCCTCGACGGGCCCGTGCCGGTACAGCGCGAGAAACATGTGTTGTGTAATGCGAAAGACATGCCGCGCCTGTTCGCGCGTCTTGCGTGCTAGCGAACGCGCGCTCCGTTGAACGGCGGCGTGTGGCCCCTTTTCTTGAAGAGGCGCGTTGCCTTCGCCTCTTCCCCTTCACCGATGCTCGACGACGCTCCCGCCTCCGACACTGCCTCGGGCGCCCCGGCCAACGGCCAAGCCACGCAGCGCGACCTCTTCGACGATCTCGACCAGCGCCGCGCCGACGCTGAGGCCGGCGGCGGCGAAGAGCGCGTCGAGCGGCAGCATGAAAAAGGCAAGCTCACCGCCCGCGAGCGCCTCGACGTGCTCCTCGACGAAGACACCTTCGAGGAACTGGGCACCTTCGTGCGCCACCAGGAGCAGCACTTCGGCCTGGGAGAGAAGCGCCCCTACGGCGACGGTGTCGTGACCGGCTACGGGCGCATCGAGGGGCGCCTCGTCTACGTCTACAGCCAGGACTTCACCGTCTTCGGCGGGTCGCTGGGCCGCGCGCACGCCAACAAGATCGTGCGCATCATGGAGCTGGCGATGGAAAACGGCGCCCCCGTCATCGGACTCTGCGACAGCGGCGGGGCGCGCATTCAGGAGGGCGTCGTCTCGCTGGGCGGCTACGCCGACCTGTTCAAAAAGAACACCGAGGCCAGCGGCGTCGTCCCCCAGATCAGCGCGGTGATGGGACCGTGCGCCGGCGGGGCCGTCTACTCACCCGCGATCACCGATTTTACGTTTATGGTGGAGGGCACGAGCTACATGTTCCTCACCGGGCCCGACGTGGTGAAGACCGTCACGCAGGAGGAGGTCACGAGCGAGGAGCTGGGCGGGGCGCGCACGCACACCGCCACCAGCGGCGTGGCGCACCGGCGCTTCCCCAATGACGTGGCCTGCCTGGAAGCGATCCGCGGCCTTTTTCATTTCATCCCGCAAAACTGCGAGGACCCGCCGCCGCAGCGCGCTGCTGACACGGTGGAAGCGCCCGACGACGAGGGCTTGGGCGAGATCGTCCCGCCGTCGCCGAACCAGCCCTACGACATGCACGAGGTCATCGACCGGATTGTGGACGCGGGCGGCCACGCGCAGGGCCACGAGGGCCCCTTCTTCGAAATCCAGCCCGACTACGGCGACAACCTGTTGACCGGTTTCGCGCACCTGGGCGGGCGGCCCGTCGGGGTCGTGGCCAACCAGCCGGCGGTCTTGGCCGGCACGCTCGACATCGACGCCTCGATCAAGGGGGCGCGCTTCGTGCGCTTCTGCGACGCCTTCGGCGTGCCGCTGCTGGTGCTGGAGGACGTACCGGGCTTCCTCCCGGGCACCGAGCAGGAGCACGGCGGCATCATCAGGCACGGGGCGAAGCTGCTCTACGCCCTGGCGGAGGCGACCGTCCCGAAGATGACCGTCATCACGCGCAAAGCCTACGGCGGCGCCTACGACGTGATGAACTCGCGCCACATCGGCGGCGACCTCAACTTCGCGTGGCCGACCGCCGAGATTGCCGTGATGGGGCCGAAGGGCGCCGTCGAAATCATCCACCGCCGCGAGCTGGCGGAGGCTCGAGAGGATGGCGACGCGGACCCGCAGCAACGCAAGGACGAGCTAATCGAGGCGTACCGCGAGCGCTTCGCCAACCCGTACGTCGCCGCCGAGCACGGCTACATCGACGACGTGATTAAGCCCCGCGAGACGCGCCGCCGCCTCATCCGCGGCCTGCGGATGCTGGAAAGTAAGGTCAGCAACGCGCCGGCCAAGAAGCACGGCAACCTGCCGCTCTGAGCACAGGGTGCGGGGCGCGAGCCCTTGAAAACGACGCCCCGGCGGCGAGCGAGGGCGCAAAGAGCGCAGATCCGGGAAAGCAAGCGTGAAAAGACGGCGCACGCGGTTGCATTTGCGCGGCGCCCCGCGTTTTTCTGGCGGCCACGCGCCGGGCCTCCACACCGGGCGGGTAGAAACGAAAATTCGCCGTCTCGGGCCGCCCCCTCGAAGTGCCGCTGCGCAGGGCCATGCGCCTCCTGCGCCGCCTGGAACGCGAGTTGAGGTTCCGGAAAGGCGAGCCGCCTCGCCGGACGCGCGCCGTCTCCTCTCTTCTTTCCTTGCGTTGCTCTTGATCCGCTCGAAGTCCTTCCGCGCCGGCGCTGGGGCCGCGCTGGTGCTCCTGCTCGCCGCCGCACTGGTGGCCGCGTTGCCGCCGTCCTACCGCGCGCAGGTCGGCCTGCAAAGCGTGAGCCGGGCATCCGGCGCCTCCGAAGCGCCCCCCACCGGCGACGACGGCGCCCGCTTCGCGCCTGCGAGGACGTACCTCCACGACCGCGCCGCGCTGAACCTCGCGCTGCCATCGGGCGCGTCTACGTTCGAGGCGCCCGAGGCCGCGCCGCTGGCCGAGGGGGAGCGCCTGCAGAAAATGAGCCGCCTCTACCGCTACCAGGCGAGCCTGATGGAGGCTCGCGCCGCCGGCGACGAGGCACAGGTCGGGCGCGTGCTCGACCGCGCGATGGGCGAAATGCAGGCGCTGGCCCGCCGTCCCGGCCTGTGGAAAGACGCGCGGTTTCAGCGGCTCTACGGCCACCTCGCCGAGGCGTACCGCCGCCACTATGGCGCGCCCGACACGCTTAGCGTCACGCGCGGCGGCATCTTCGCTACGCGCGACAGCCTCTTCGCCGCCGTCGAGCGGGCCCGTACCGAGGCCGCCGCCTTCGGCCTTTCCGACGCGCCGCTCCTCGCGCAGGCCGGCACCGAAACGCTCGCCCCGCAAAACACCGAGGTCGGGATGCCGGTCAACGACCTCACGCGCGCAGCACTGCGCTACCTCCAGCGCGAGCCCGAGGGGCACGTCTACCGCTGGATGCGGCGCAAGGAAACGTACTTCCCGATGATCGAACACATCTTCGCCGAGGAGGGCGTGCCCGACGAGCTCAAGTACCTGGCGCTGGTGGAGAGCGGTCTCAACCCGCAGGCCGAAAGCTGGGCCGACGCCGCCGGCATCTGGCAGTTCGTCCCCGAGACAGGCCGTGCCTACGGCCTCGAGATCACCCCGTGGGTGGACGAGCGCCTCGACCCGGAGAAGGCCACGCGCGCCGCCGCCGCGCACCTGAAGGACCTGCATCGTATGTTCGACGGCGACTGGCACCTGGCGCTCTCCGGCTACAATTGCAGCCCCACGCGCATCCGCGAGGCGCTCGCCCAAGTGCGGCGCGAGGGCAAGCGCCCGACCTTCTGGAACATCTACCCCTACATCCCGCGCGAGACGCGCAACTACGTGCCCACCTACGTGGCCGCCGCCCTGATGCTGTCGAACCCCGGCCACTTCGACCTCAAACCTGTGCAGCCGGGGCCACGCTACCGCTTCGACCGCGTGCCCGTATCGGGCATGCTCCCGCTGGAGACCGCTGCCGAGCTGGCGGGCACCACAACCCAGAAGCTGCGCGCCCTCAACCCGTCGTTGCGGAAGGACGTGCTCCCACCGTCGGCCGAGCCGTTCATGCTGCGGCTGCCCTACGGCACGCATGAGTCATTTAGCGAAAACTACGCGGCGCTGCCCGATTCGGCAAAGGGCCTGACGTTGGCGCACCGTGTGCGCGAAGGCGAAACCCCCGGCGGCATTGCGGAGCGCTACGACGTGGCCCTGAGCGCGTTGGAAAAGGCCAACGCTCTCTCTGACGCCTCGATCACCGCTGGCGACAGCCTCGTCATTCCCACCACGGGGGCGCGCCCTGCGACGGCCCGGGCGGACGCGCGCCCCCACCCGCAGCAGCCGCGGCGCGTGCAGTACAGCGCGCGCACGTTGCGCCCCCTCGCGGCGGACGGCACGCTGCCAGGCGCGCAGCAGGAAGCCGGCGGCCACGCGGGCGACGGCGCGACCACCGGTGACGACGTGACGACCTACCACGTCAAGCGCGGGGACACGCTCTACGGCATCGCCCGCCGCCACGACGTGAGCGTGATGGACCTGCGCCGCTGGAACGACGGGCTCGACGGCGGTGGCGGGGGGCTCCAGCCCGGCCGGACGCTCACGGTACACTCGTCGTAGCAGCGTGGCCGCCCGCGCTGGGCGCGCTTCGAGAGCAACGCGCAACCTGCAACCAACGGCGGAGTGCGACGTTGGTGCATTTTTGCACTCCTTCCCTTGAAGCGAGCGCCATGACGGATACGGTCCAGCGGCTCATAGACGAACTCGAAGCGCTTCCAGACGAGAAGCAGGAAGAATGGGCAGCGTCCTATTTGGAAGACTTGCGCCGGCGGGGCGAGAAGTCGAACGCTGACGAGGACCCGTACTCTGCGCTGAAAATCTTGCGGGACGCGCGGCTCGACGGGCCGGAAGATGCCTCGGTTACGTACGAGGAAAAGTTGTACGGGTTGACCACAGAAGACGATGAGAAGTAGCGTCTTTCTGGATACCGGCTACGCGGTCGCGCTCGCCATCGAACGGGACCAATATCATGAGCGCGCTGCCGCGCTGGTTGACCAGATTGAGCGAGAAGACACGCGGCTCGTCGTCGCAGAGATCGGTGACGCAACGTAGCCGCCCCTACTGGGCTCTCCGCGCGTCCCTGCGCCGCGTGAGGCAACGCGCGCATCGAAGGGGCGTCCCCTCACGCTCCCACCGTCTCTTCCGTCTTTTCCGCGTCGCCCTCCCCGCTGCCGGCGGCGTTGCTGCCGGGCGTGCCGTCCCGCCCAGCGGACCGCCGCCGGGGGCCGCCCCGCCCGATGACGCCGCGGTCGTCGTCCTTCTGTTGTTCGGGCGCCCCCCCCTTGTCGGGCGCGCCGTCGCTTGCCGGCTGGCCGACCGCCGCGTTTCCAGAGGCGCCGTCCTCCTCCGCGTGGCTTTCCGGTTCTGCGTTGCCAGAGTCGGCCTCTTCGTCCGCCTTCTCGCCGGCTTCTGCCTCGGCGTCTGCGCTCGTCGTGTCGGAGCGGGCTTCGTCGAGGCGGCCACGCGCCTCGGTGAGGTCGCGGCCGGTGCGGAGATCCTCGAAGCGGAAGTCCAGCGGCGCCAGCTCCTCGTCCTCGACGAGGCGCACGCGCACGAAATGGCGGCTGAACCAGCGCGCCGGGTGGCTGGGGACGCTGCGCGCCAGGTAGGCGGCGGCGTACGGATGCACCCGCAGGCGTAGCGGCTGGCCATCCGAGGCGTCGGCGTAGTCGGCGAGCCAGCGGTCAAGCGTTTCGGAGAGGTGCTCCGGCGGCACGCCCTCGCCGGTGAACTGGCGGCGCGCCTCCTTCGCCCGCTCGTCGACTTCCTTCGAGAGCGCGCGCTTTTCTTCTCTGAGGGCTTCGAGCTCTTCCTTGCGTTCTTCGGCAGTCTGCTTGTGGCGGCGGGCTTGCTCCTTGAAGCGGCGCAGGCGCGACTCCAGCTTTTCGCGCTCCTCGCGGGCAGCGCGCATGTCTTCTTTGAGGTCTTGGGCTTTCTCCCGCGGGGCTTTCAGTTCGTTCTTCAGGCGGGCCACCTCGCGGCGTAGGTGGTCCAGCTCTTCGCGGTGCGCCGCGCTCATCGGGCCGCCCGCCTCGTCGGCAATGGAGGAGGCGCGGTCTTCGGTGCCGTCGTCTTCGCCGCCGGCCGGGGCTTCGTCCTCGAAGCCCTCCGGCGAGAAGGACGTCGTGATCGAGGGACGCAGGCGCTGGCGCGTCACCTGCACGAGGCCGAAGTCGCTCATCGGAAGGATCTTCGTGACCGCGCGGTCGCGGGAGAATTCCTTCTTCATCTCGTCGTAGACCTTCTTGCGGTTTTTGTCCTTGCGCAGGTCGATGAAGTCCACCACCAGAATACCGCCCAGGTCGCGCAGGCGCGTCTGATTGGCAATCACGCGGGCCGCCTCGAGGTTCACGTCCACCGAGTTTTTCTCCTGGGACTTGCCCTCGCCCGAGCGACCGGAGTTCACGTCGATGACGTGCATCGCCTCGGTGCGCTCGATGAAGAGGTACCCCCCGCTGGGCAGCTCCACGCGCCGCTCGAAGGCGCGGTCCACCTGCGAGCCGATGCCCGCCTCGTCAAAGACGGAGCCGTCCCCGGTATGCAGCAGGACCGACGACTCGGTCTCCGGCGCCACTGCCTCGACGTAGCTGCGAATCGAGCGGTAGAGGTTCGGGTTGTCGATCAGAATACGCCGGTAGTCGCTGCTGAACTCGTCGCGGATGATCGAGGAGATCATGTCGACGTCCTCGTAGAGCGTAACCGGCGCCTGCGGCTTCTCAGAGAGGTGCTCCTCCAGCTCGCGCCAGTGGTCCACCAGCAGGCCCAGGTCTTGGTCGAGGGTCTCGGCGTCGCGCCCCTCGGCGACGGTGCGCACGATGGCCCCAAAGCCACGGGGCAGCAGACTGCTGGTGAGCGTCTTCAGCCGCCGCCGCTCCTTGGAGTCGGAGATTTTCTTCGAGACCGCCACAAACTCCGTCAGCGGCACGAGCACCAGAAAGCGACCCGCCAGCGACAGATCCGTCGAAACGCGACTGCCCTTGTCGGCGATCGGCTCTTTAGAGATTTTGACCAGAATGTGCTGGCCGTTTTCGAGCACGTCTTCCGGGTCGAAGTCCTTGCGACGGTGCCGCTTGCCGGCCTTCTGGTCGTCTCCGCCCGAGCCGTTTTCCGACTGCCCTGGCAGCGCTACCTCGCTGGCGTCGGGCGGGTCCATCCGAAGGAAGTCCAGTGTCTCCGGCAGGTTGTCGGCCACGTCAGAGAAGTGCAGGAACGCGTCCGACGGCTGCCCTACGTCTACGAAGGCGGCCCGGATCGAGGGCATTACCTTGCGCACGCGCCCCAGCACGAGGTTGCCGATGGTGCGCTTGTGCTCAGGGTTTTCGATGTAGAGCTCCGCCAGGTCGCCTTCCTCGACGATGGCGATGCGCGTCTGGTCGGTGCGGGCGTTGACGACGATTTCCTTAGCCATAAGGCGGGCGGGGCGAGCGCGCCGACGCAGCCTGCTGCGCTTGGGGCAGCCGGCGAGGCCGGGGCGAGGCGTCTCTTCTCGCGCGCTCCGCGTGGCCGGGCGGCCCGCGAGGGGCCGGTACGGGGAGGCGGCCAACGATGTGCTGCCTCGGCCGCGCGGGGAGGCAACCCGCAAGGGGTCCCGCGAGCCAAATGGCCCGGTCGTTCAGTCATGCGTCATTGGGGAGGGCGCAGGAAGCACAGGGAGGCGAGCGAGAACGACGGCGCGCCAGCAAGCGGCGGGGCCCAGGACGTGAGCGCCACGCGGCGGCGGGCGCGCTCGCGTTTTCTGTGGGGGAGGGAAGAGTGCGAAAAAGAAGGTCGCCGGTGCGCGCCTCGAGAGGGCGCGTGGCCCTCAAAGGCGCGCGGTGGGCCGGCGGGAAAAGAGTGGCAAACGTGGTGCCGAAGACGATCCCGGCCCGGCCCTCAGCGTGACGTGCGGCGGGCCGAAGCCGGCGCGGGACGTGGCAGCGAGCGCCGACGTCCCGGGCGCATGCCTCTCCTTGCTTTTGAGGCAAAGTGAAGCGCACGCTACGACAGGAACCCGGTCGCTGGGGAGATTGATCCCGCCAGCGGCGGATGACCGCCCTGGACGAGGCCGTCGTGGCGTTCAGTTGCTTCTGAAACCTTGCCTCACGCCCCGCATACTTTTCTCTGCAGCGCGCGACACCGCCTTTCGCAGTACCCGCTTTTTGTGCCGAAGTATCGCAGGGTAGCGGGCGGACGGCGAGCCCGCTGGCGGTTATGTTTTGAACGGCCCCGCAGGCAGCCGGGCCTTTCCCGCGCGCCCCGCCTTTTCGCCCCTCCCTTCCCCGCCAGACGACGATGGCTACCGAAACGGAAGAGCAGTCCGGCCTCTCGAAGAATGGCGCTTCCGCCGGCGGGACGGCCGTGCAGAACCGGCCGCAGGAGCGCCCGCAGGAAAATCCGGGGCGCTTTCAGCGCTACCGCCTACGCACCGGGATGGCGGCCTGGATCATGCACCGCCTCAGCGGCGTGGCGCTGGTCGTCTACCTCGCGCTCCACATCTGGGGCCTGCGCGCGCTGACGGACCGCGCCGCCTACAACGCGCTGATCGCCAAGTACCACGCCCCGCTCTACAAGGTCGGCGAGTTTCTGCTCCTGGCGGCGGTGGTGTACCATTCGATGAACGGCCTCCGCATCGTGCTGATCGACCTGCTGGGCTGGAGCCCCAATCAGAAACGCCTCTTCTGGACGCTCAGCCTCGTGGCGCTGGTGCTCCTGGGCGTCGGCGGCTACCCCAGTCTCTACGCCCTCTACCACTGGATCGCGTAGCCGAGCGTCGTGGGTTGAAAGCCGAATGTTTTCAGCTCACAACGCCGCCTCGCAAGAGCTCCTTCGACCTACAGAGCTCCTTCGACCTACAACTTTCGAACCGTCCAACCAACCCGCAATGGCGAGCAAGTACGGCAAGTCGCGCACGTCGAATGCGGCCAACTGGTTTTTGCACCGCATCACCGGGACGTTCCTGGTGTTTCTGCTGATCACGCACTTCTGGGTGCAGCACTACGACCACACCACGCGCTCGGTCGTCGAGGAGGTCGTGCAGAAAGGGCAGGGCGAGACGGTCGAGTATGCCGAGCAGGCTAAAGAAGCGGTGCGCGCGAAGTTCGGCCCGCAGGCGGAGGTGACCTCCTACGACGTGCTGATGCTGCGCCTCGCCGACCCGGTCTACGCGGTCCTTTGGAAAGGCTTCAACATTCTCTTTATGATCGCGGCGCTGCACCACGGCTTCTACGGCCTCAACAACGTGATGACCGACTACATCCGCAACCCGCTCACTCGCAAGATCGCCACGTCGCTCTCGTGGACGGCGGCGCTGGTCCTCTTCGTGATCGGCCTCTACTCGGTAATCGTGGCTGGCTGGGGGTACGAGCCCGTGACTACGGCCGCCGCCGGCGGGTAGCGCTCCCCGCGGAAGCGTTGCCATCTTAGTGTGTTGTCATCTTAGTTTTTGGTTCTGGGTATTCGCTCGAGCCACCGACCAACCCCCCTCTACCCCCCACCAACCACCGCAGTATCATGCAATTCTCCCATGACGTTGTAATCGTCGGCGCGGGCGGCTCGGGACTGATGTCGGCCCTTTACGCCAAAGAAGGCGGGGCAGACGTGGCCGTCGTCTCGAAGCTGCACCCGTTGCGCTCGCACACCGGCGCGGCGCAGGGCGGCATCAGCGCGGCCCTCGGCAACGAAGAGGAGGACCACTGGCTCTGGCACGCCTTCGACACGGTCAAAGGGTCGGACTACCTCGGCGATCAGGACGCCATCGAGACGCTTTGCCAGGACGCGGTGCGCACCATCGTGGAGCTGGAGCACTACGGCGTCCCTTTTTCTCGGAATGAGGAAGGCAAGATCAGCCAGCGCCGCTTCGGCGGGCACACGCGCAACTTTGGCGAGACGGCCGTGCGCCGCGCCTGCCACGCCGCCGACCGGACCGGCCACGCCATCCTCCACACCCTCTACGACCAGTGCACGCGCAAGAACGTGCGCTTCTACGACGAATTCCAGGTGCTCGACCTGATTCGCAACGACGACGGGGAGGCCTGCGGCGTCGTGGCCTACGAGATCCTGACCGGCGAAATCCACACCTTCCACGCGAAGGTCGTCTGCTTCGCCACCGGCGGTTACGGGCGCGCCTTCAAGACGACTAGCAACGCGCACGCCGGCACCGGCGACGGCATGGCGATCATGCTGCGCCACGGCATCCCGCTGGAAGACATGGAGTTCGTGCAGTTTCACCCGACCGGCCTCTACCGGCTGGGCATCTTAATTACCGAGGGGGCGCGCGGAGAGGGCGGCATTTTACGCAACTCCGAGGGCGAGCGCTTCATGGAGCGCTACGCGCCGACCGTCAAGGACCTCGCGCCGCGCGACCTCGTCAGCCAGTGCATTTACAAAGAGATCCGCGAGGGGCGGGGCGTGGAGGGCAAAAACTACGTCACGCTCGATCTCACGCACGTCGACGACGCGGTCCTCGACAAGAAGCTGCCGGAAATCTCGGAGTTTTCGCGCACCTACATGGGCATCAATCCGAAGGAGCAGCCCATTCCCGTGGCGCCGACGTGCCACTACGCCATGGGCGGCATTCCGACCAACGAGGACGGCCAGGTCGAAACCGCCGAGCGCGGGACGACTGTGCCGGGCCTCTATGCGGTGGGCGAGTGCGGGTGCGTCTCGGTGCACGGGGCCAACCGCCTGGGCACCAACTCGCTGATCGACTTGGTGGTCTTCGGCCGGCGGGCGGGCATGAAGATGGCCGAGGAAGCCAACAGCCGCGGAGGCAAGTACAAGCTTCCCGACGAGCCGGAGAAGCATACGCGCGACCTGCTCGACGGGCTCTTGTCGAACACCGAGTCTGGCGGAGGCGAGCCTATCGTCAACGTGCGGACGGACCTGCAGGAGACGATGATGAACAACGTCTCGGTCTTCCGCAACGACGAGACGACCGCCGAGGCGCTCGACGACCTGGCCGCGTGCCGCCGCCGCGCGCGGAACGTGGTGGTCCGCGACAAGGGGAAGCAGTTCAACACCGACCTGATGGACGCGGTGGAGGTCGCCTTCATGACCGACTACGCCGAGGCCATCGCCGCCAGCGCGCGGCACCGCACCGAAAGCCGCGGCGCCCATTCGCGCGAGGACTACCAGGACCGCAACGACGACGAGTGGCTTCACCACACGCTCTTTTACAGCGACTGCGAGGGCGACTGGGAGTTCGATGCCAAGGACGTCGTCATCGATCGCTTCGAGCCGAAGGAGCGGAAATACTGACTCTGGTGGATAGTAGATGGTTTTCAGGACGCAGGCAACGCCAGTAGACGAAAAACTATCTACCATCAAGCAAGCGGCAGCGAGCGGACTATCAACCAACCACCGCCCGAGCCGAGCCACGCTTTCTCCAAAAAGCACGAGCCACGAAGTACCGACATGGACCTCAACGTCAAGATCAAGCGCTACAATCCCGAGAAGGACGATGCGCCGCACTGGGAAACCTACGAGGTACCCGCCGAGCCGGACGACAGTGCGCTCTCGCTCTTGCTGTACGTGAAGTGGCACCTCGACGGCACGCTCACCTTCCGCAAAAGCTGCGCGCACGGCATCTGCGGCAGCGACGCGATGAAAATCAACGGCGAGAACAAACTCGCCTGCTCGGTGCTGCTGCAAGACCTCGTCAGCGGAGACGGGGACACGATCACGTTTGCCCCGCTCCCGGCCGCACCGGTCATCAAAGACCTGGTGATCGACCAAAGCCGCTTTTTCGAGAAGTACCGCGCCGTGAAGCCGTGGCTGATGACCGAGGGCCCCGCGCCGGAGCGCGAGCGCGAGCAGACTCAGGAGGAGTTCAACGTCATCGAGGACGCGACCAAGTGCATCATGTGCGGGGCCTGCACGCACGCCTGCCCCTCGACCTGGAGCGACCCGGACTACCTGGGCCCGGCGGCCATGCTGAAAGCCTACCGCTACACCTTCGACACCCGCGACGACGGGGACGAGGAGCGTCTCCCCGTCCTCGACAGCGACAAGGGCCTGTGGAAGTGCTACACCATCTTCAACTGCAACCAGGCTTGCCCGAAGGACATCGACATCACCCGCTGGCTCAGCGCCCTGAAGCGCCGCTCGCTGACGGCCGCCTAAGCGAGCGCGCAGCGCCGCGTTGCGAGGAAGGCTCCTGCGCTATGCTCCTCCTCACGTTCGGCCACAGGGGCCGACCCAATGACCTGACGACGAGGGCCGAGCACGGCGCGGCGCGTGCTGCCCCACGCGCTCGGCCACGCGGCCTGCCAGAAATCCGCGCGGCCCGGTGCGCCCGTGCGAGGACGTGACGATCAGATCAGCCCCGGCGTCTGCGGTGTAGCCGGTTGATGGTGCCACCGGCGCTGTCGGCGCGGCGCACCGTCCGTTCTGCGGTCACGTCGTCGAGATCGTGCGCTTCGAGCATCGCAGCCAACTCGTCAGCCGCCTGCGCCCCTCGCTCGGTGATCCGCGCTTCCCGGTCGGCCGCCCAGGCGGGCGCGGCGGGAACGACCACGTGCATTGCGCGCGGCTCCGGTCCGCCGGGCCAACGAAGACGCACGGGCAGGGCAGGGCGTCCGGCTTCACGGCTCGCTGGGCGTGGCCACAGTCGTGTCCTTCTGCGTCGCCTCTTCGTACGCCGCGCGGCGCGTGCCGCCGTCCTGCTCGTCCCATTCGCTCAAGACGTGCGTGACGGCGCGGTGGGGCGTGCGAAAGAAGTGCTCGCGCCCGAAGCGCGCCCGAAGCCCCGAGCGCTTCATCGTCTCACGCACCGGCCCGATCAGTCCCGTCAAGTAGAAGGCGACGTCCTCTTCCTCCAGCGCCGCCAGGACCGACTCGAGCGCTTCGACGCCGGTCGTATCGAGGTCGTTGATGCTACTGCCGTCCACGACCACCGCGCGAATGGGACGCCCGTTCGTGCGGCTGCGCTCCAGAATGAAGTCCTTGAACGCCTCGGCATTGACGAACGAGAAGGCCGCGTCCACGCGCAGCACAAGCAGTTCGTCGATCTGTTTGGCTTCCGCGCGCCGGTTGAGGTCGCGGAAGGCGTGCGTGCCCGCCAAGTGGCCCAGTTCGACCATGTTGGGCCGGCTCATCCGGTAGAGCACCAGCAGGATCGACGCCCCGATACCCGACAGGAGGCCTACTTGGATGCCCACCCCCAGCGTCATCGCCGCGGTGAAGAGCGCCACGCCCCCGTCGCGGCGCTTCGTTCGAAAGAGCGCGCGCAGCTCGCCGAGGTCGATCAGCCCGGCAGCGGCCACGATGATGATGGCCGCCAGCGCGGGCATGGGCACGTAGAAAAAGAGGGGCGTCAAGACCAGCAGCGTGAGCGCGATGACGGCGGCGGTGACGACGTTGGACAAGGGCGTGCGTGCCCCGGCCCGGTCGTTGACGGCCGAGCGCGAG
>PXTT01000037.1 GCA_003022535.1 Bacteroidetes bacterium QS_9_68_14 | reverse complement strand
CGAGCGCAGGGCGTCCTCGAGCTTCAGCTTGTGGGAGAGCTTGATCTGGCGCACGTCCTCGATGACGTACTCGACCGGGTCCTCGACGGTCAGCACGTTGACCTCGGGACTGACGACCTCGTGAAGCGCGGCCACCAGCGTGGTGGACTTCCCTGAGCCGGTCGGCCCCGTCATGATGACCATGCCGTGCGGCTGGTTGATGGCGTGGCGAAACCGGTCGAGCGCGCGCTCTTGGAGGCCCAGCTCCGAGAGGTCGGTGATGACCTTGCGGTCGTCGAGCACGCGAATCACGATGCTCTCGGCGCGCACGTCTTGCGCAGCGCTGGCGATCGGCATGATCGAGACGCGAAACCGGATCAGCGCGCCGTCGACGTGGCGTTGAATGAAGCCGTCTTGCGCGGCGTCTTTCTCGAAGCGGTCCACGTTCATCGAGTTGTCCTTGATGACCGCCAGGAGCGCCTCGGGATGCACCTTCCGCTCGGTGTGCCACGGACGCAGACGCCCGTCGGTGCGGAAGTGGATCTCGACTTCCTTGTCGGGGTTCGGGAAGATGTGGATGTCACTGGCGCCCTCGCGCACCGCCTCCACGAGCGTGGCCTCGAAGAGGTTAATCAGCTTCGAGCGGCTAATTTCCGCCTCGAGCTCCTCATCGTCGATCAGGTCGTCCTCCTCCTCGTAGTTGGCGCCGAGGTCTACGCCCGTGTCGTCGTCCTCCAGACGGTCCCAGTACTCATTGGTCTGGGGGAAGGCGTCCGCGAGCAACGCCTGCACGTCCTCTTCGGGTGCGTACTGCAGCTCCACGCGGTCCACGTCGAGCTCGTGGGCGAGGCGGTGCACCGCCGGCCGCGCCGGGTCGTGCGTAATCAGGAAGAGCTTGAAGGAGGCGCGCTCCTGGTCCATTTCTACGCGCCACGGGGCCAGCCCCAGCTCGATCATGCGCTCGCGGCGCTCTTCGGAAAAGTGGCCGGCCACGGCGCGCGTGAACTCCGGCTCCGGCGGCTGCACCTCGAGGTCGGCAATGGGGAAGGCATAGACGCGCGCGGCTTCGGCAAAGACGGAAGCGCGGTCTACGCTTCGGCCGCGCGCGAGGACGCGCCAGAGCGCCTCGCTGCTCCCTTGCTCTTCGCGGCGTTGCTGCGCGCGCGCCACCTGGCGCGGCTCCACGATCCCGCTGCGCAGAAGGAAGGCCACCACGCGGTCGCTCGTCTCCACGTCGGCATGCTCGTCCGCGGAAGGTGGCGTCTCCGTACTGCTACCGGGCGAGGCGGGGGCCGTGCCGTCATCGCCGCCGGTCCACTGATCGGAGATGTTGGCAACCGGCTCTTCATTGAGCACGTAGCCGCCGGCCGAGTCCCCGGAGCGGTCCAGCCCCGGCAGCAGCCCCGCGTCGGCGAGCGGGCCGAGGTCGGTCCTCGCTCCAGAGGGCGGGGCCTCGAAGTCGAAGGAGCCCGCGCGCACTTCCGCCTCGAAGCGTTTGGCGAACGCCGGCGAGGGCACGCGCGGCGCCAGGCGATGCCCGCCGGCGAACGGGTCTTTTGCGGGCGCAGACTGATCGCTGCCGCCCGCCATTCCGCGCGCTCGCGCTTCCTCGAAGAGCACGTCCGTGTCGGTGGCCTCGAGGGCGGCCACGACCCGCCAGAGCGGCTGCCCGGCCTCCCGGCGCTTCGAGGCCGCGCGCACTTGCGCCTCGGTGAGGGTGCCCTGCTGAAGGAGGTCGTGCACCACCGGATCGTTGAGCGCATCCTGCGACACGCCGTCCGCGTTCTTCGTCGCGGGGGCCGGACCGCCGCCGTCGTCCCGGCCCTCGCCAGTGGTCGTCACCAGTTCGCTTTCGTCCGTCAAGCGGCCCAGCCAGCCCAGATCGCGAGTCGTCCCCTGGCCCCCGCCATTTTTCGCGTCTCCGTTTTTCGCATTGCCGCCGCGGCGTGCCGCCTCGTCGCCTAGCCCGCCCTCCGGGCCGCTGCCGTTGCCGAGCACGCCGGCCAGGTGCTGCCCGACGGCCTCTTTTTCCTTGGGAACGTCGCTCGTGTCGGCAACGTCGCTCGTGTCGGCGGGCTCGCTGGAAAGGCCGGCGTCGCCACCGTCATCGTCAGGGGCGAAAGGATCTCTCATCGAAAGCAGAGGTCGCGTACTACAAAAAAGAAGCGAAGGGCACCTGCGTGGCCTTCCGCGCTCACATCCCCATCATGTCGGTCGAGGAGGGCTGGATGAAGGCCATCTCCGTCGAAATCAAGGTGAGAAAACAGATGCCAATGGCAATCAAAATGGCCACGACCGTCTGGATGCTCTGCACGGCGCTTTCGAGGCGCATCTTGGTCTCGCGCTCGTAGTAGTCGGCCATCTGGCGCGCGGAGTCCTGCACGTTGCCGGTCTCGGCCCCGCTACGGAAGCGCGAGATCGCCATGTCGGTAAATGCCTCGCTGGCCTCCATGCTCTCGATGAGGCCCGCCCCCTGCGCGACCATCATCGGGATCGTCACCGTCTTGATCCGGTGCTCGATGTACTTGTTGCCGCAGGCCTCGGCGGCCACGCGGATGACGTTGATGTTCTCGCCACTGCCGGAGTAGAGCACCGCGAAGACGCGGCAGAAAATCTCGATGTTGAGCTTATGCAGCAACCCCCCGATGACGGGTAATCGAATCATGTACTTGTGAAAGTAGAACGTCCCCTGATCGGTGCGCGCGTAGAAGATAAAGCCCCCGACCGCCGCCGCAATCGAGCTAAACAGCCACACGTAGTTGCGGTCCAGCCAGTGGCTGAAGGCGAGCGTGCCACTGGTCAAGGGGGGCATCTCGACCCCCATGCCCTCAAAGAGGCCCGCCGTCTGCGGGAAGATGTACCACACGTACCACACGAAGCATGCGATCAGTACCACCAGCGTGATCGCTGGAGTGATCATCGCAGAGCGCACGCTCTTTTTGAACTCGTTCTGCCGCTCCAGAAAGCGTGCGGTGGACTCGTAGATCTCGGCCATGTTGCCGCTTTTCGAGGCGATGCCGAGCATGTAGCTGGTAAACTTCCCGAGGTCGCCCTGGTGCTTCAGGAAGGCTTTCTCAGCATCCATCCCGCCTTTGAGGTCGGCGTTGAGGTCGCGGATGATCTGCTTGAGGCTCTTGGAGTTTACGTCGCTGACCAAAAGGTTCAGCACCTCGTCGAACGGCAGGTTCTCCTTCAGGAGGTTTGCCGAGAGCCGCACGAACATGATGATGTCGTCCTTCGGCGGACTGAAGTTGAAGTCCAGCAACTTCTTCCGCACCCTGACGACTTCCAACCCCATGCGCTCCAGGGCCTGCTCGACCTCCTCTTGCGA
This sequence comes from Bacteroidetes bacterium QS_9_68_14, assembly GCA_003022535.1. GTDB lineage: Bacteria > Bacteroidota > Rhodothermia > Rhodothermales > Salinibacteraceae > QS-8-64-10. Next base: position 16,226 of record PXTT01000037.1, on the reverse strand, counting down.
AAACGCCTTCTGCTCTCCCTTGACGACCTCCCCGCTGGGGTGCCTAACTTTGTAGAGGTACGTGCGGCGCTTCTCGATGCTCTCCTGGCGAAAGCCATGCTTCTCGGCCAGCGACTTGACCTTCTTCTTGGCCTTGCGCTTCGACGAAGCGAAGACGGTACCCTGCACGGACTGCCCGCCGGAACGGAGCCCGTGAAAACGAAACTCGCGCGTGGAGGCCATGGGTCTGCGGAGAGAGTGAGAGCAAACGTCGGGACACGGCGCGACTGCCGCGGCGCCTACACCCGCCCCGGGGGCGCAAGAAACTTGCCACGCCCTGCGCCGGGGCGTGCGACGTTGCTGCGCTCGCTCTCCCGCTCCGCCGCCGGAAGTTCTGTCCCACCCGGCGGAAGATTTTTCCACCTTCCCGGAGCCCCGCGCCTCCGGTAACGGAGCCAGAAATTACGCGAATATAGCAGTTTTTCTGCCTGCGCCTCTGCACGTTGCCTACACGCCCAGGGTGGCCGCTTCCGCAGGTCGCCCCTCGCGCCCCCTTTTTCCCAAGACCGCTCCTCCCGCCATGGCCGCCGACGACGCTTCCTCCAACGACGCTTCCTCCGGCAACGAAAGTAGTACCCAACAGGCGAAAGAGCAGGCCAAAGACGCCGCCCAGCAGGCCCAGGAGAAAGCCATCGAAGAAGTCACCGTGCGTGGCAACCAGGTCGTCGAGAAGTTTAAAGAGATCGTAGACCAAGGCAACGCGCGCCGCGTGATCGTCAAGCGTCAGGGCGAGACGGTCATGGAGCTCCCGCTGACGGCAGGCGTCGGCGGGGCCGCGGCGGCGGTGGCGCTGAGCCCCACGCTCGCAGCGCTGGGGGCGTTCGCCTCACTGGCCACCGACGTGAAGCTCGTCGTCGAGAAGAAGGAAGGCGCGGCGGAGTGAGAGGGTCTGAAGGGTTGTTTGAAGGTGGGGGGCGCGTTGCTCTCCTTATCGTGATTGCGGACGCCCACGCAGGACGACTTTCCCTCAAACTGTCTCGCCTTCCCATTGTCGAAAAGTGGTTTTCTACGCTGATGTGGAGGCCGCGGCCGCGCGGCTCGCGGACGGCGTGGCGCACCGCACGCCCGTGATGACCTCCCGCCAGGCCAATGAGGTCACGGGGGCGGAGGTCTTTTTCAAGTGCGAAAACCTCCAGCGCACCGGGGCCTTCAAGCTGCGTGGAGCCTACAACGCGCTCGCGCAGTTCTCTGACGAGCAGCAGGCGCGCGGCGTGCTGACCTACTCCTCGGGCAACCACGCGCAGGCGGTGGCGCTGGCCGGCCGGATGCTGGGCATTCGGGCCACGATCATCATGCCCAGCGACGCGCCCGCCGTGAAGCGCGCGGCCACCGAGGGCTACGGCGCGGAGATCGTGGAGTACGACCGGGCCGCCACCACGCGCGAGGCGCTGGCCGACCGCCTCGCCACGGAGCGCGGGCTGCCGGTGCTGCCGCCCTACGACCACCCGCATGTCGTGGCCGGGCAGGGCACCGCCGGCCAAGAGCTCTGCGAAGACGTGCCAGGGCTCGACGCGCTGCTCGTCTGCTGCGGGGGCGGCGGGCTTCTGGGGGGCTGCGCTATCGCTGCGAAGGCCCTCCAGCCCGATTGCCGCGTCGTGGGCGTCGAGCCGGAGCGCGCCGACGACGCCGCCCGCTCCTTTCGCACCGGCGAGCTGCACACCGTCGCGGCCCCCGACACCATCGCCGACGGGGCGCGTACGCCCTCGCTGGGAGAGGTGACGTTCCCGCTCGTGAGGGAGCACGCCGACGCCTTCGCCACCGTCAGCGAGGAAGCTATCGCCGCGGCCACGCGCTTCCTCTGCGAGCGGCTCAAGCTGGTCGTCGAGCCGACCGGCGCGCTGGCCTTTGCCGCGTTGCTGGATGGCGCGGTCGAGGCCGAGGGGCAACGCGTAGGCGTCACCATCAGCGGGGGCAACGCGGACCTCGCGCGGCTGGGCAGCTTGTAGGGGGACGGTCGCTCCAAAAAGCCGGCACTGCTTTAGCCGGTGCTACTTCGGCAGTGCACTCGGTCGCTTGCGTTCCCAGCGCCGTAGACGACCAGCGCCGTAGACGGCGCTGGCGGTGGCCCTACCCGAGGTCACGAGCGCGAACCGTAGGGCAGCACGGCTCGTTATCTCGTTGCTGCGATTCTCTCACACAGCCCGTCCGCCTCGCCATGTCCACCGCCCGGCATACCGACCTCCCGCCCCTCCGGGCTGGCGACCGGCTGACGCGCCCGGAGTTCGAGCGCCGCCTCGAAGCGATGCCCTCCAACAAGGTTGCCAAAGCCGAGCTCGTGGACGGCCTCGTGTATATGCTGCTCTCCGTCCGCGCCGAAAGCCACAGTCGTCCTACGAACACGCTCTCCACCTGGCTGGGCGTCTACGCCGCCGCTACGCCGGGGGTGCGCGCTTACACTGAGGCCACGCTCCGCCTCGACCTCGACAACGGCGTGCGCCCCGACGCGCTCCTGCGCATCGAGGACGCCTGCGGCGGGCAGTCGCGCGTCACCGGCGAGGACTATCTCAGCGGCCCGCCCGAGCTGGTCGCGGAAGTGACCGCTTCGAGTGCCTCCTACGACCTGCACGCCAAAAAAAACGTCTACCGCCGCCACGGCGTGCGGGAGTATCTCGTCTGGCAGACGCACGAGGAGCACCTCGACTGGTTCGTCCTCGAAGACGGCGCCTACCTGCGCCTCGAACCGAACGCGAACGGCCTGCTACAAAGCCGCGTCTTCCCCGGCCTCCATCTCGACGCGGACGCGCTTCTGGACGACGACCTGGCCCCCGTGATCGAGGCGGCTCGGACCGGCACGCAAACCGATGCGCACGCCGCCTTCACCGACCGCCTCCAGCAGCAGCACGACGGTTCGTAGGTCGTGGTTCGCCTCGAACAATGGACTGGCAAACGGAGGAGCCAATCCCAAGCGTTACAAGGGCATTTGCCCCTCGCTGAGATTTACCTCTCGTTAAGATTGCTGTCACCCGTATTCCGAAAACGAACAAGCGAGCCGGGGGCGAGCGGACGACCCACAAACCAGTGAGCGAAGCGAACGGACGATCCACGAACCCCGCCCTTCACGGTTACCTCGACGGGCTGGTGCGCCGCTACGAGCGCCCCGCCTTCATCGGCGAGGACCCGATCTCGGTCCCGCACGGCTTCGATAGTTCCGACGACCGCGCGGTGATCGGCCTCTTCGCGGCGCTTCTGGCATGGGGGCGCCGCGACGTGATGCTGCGCAAGCTGCATGAGCTCTGCGAGCGGATGCGGATGCAGCCGGCTCGCTTTGTGCGACGCTACGACAGCGACCGCGACGCCGAGCGGCTCGACGGCTTCAAGCACCGCACCTTCCAGCCGACCGACGCGCGCTGGCTGACGCGCAACCTGCGCGACGCGCTCGACCGACACGGCTCGGTGCAACGCCTCTTCGCGCGCCACCTCGCGCCGGGCGACGCGCACGTCGGCCCCGCCATCCAGGGCTTTAGCGAAACGGTGATCGAGATCAACGCTGGGACGCCGGCGCGCCTGCGCAAGCACCTCGCGCGGCCCGAGGCCGGGAGCGCCTGCAAGCGCCTGGCGATGTATCTGCGCTGGATGGTGCGCGGCGGGCCGGTGGACTTCGGCACGTGGCGGCAGATTCGGCCCGCGCAGCTGCTGGTCCCGCTCGACACCCACAGCGGGCGCATCGCGCGGCGGCTCGGCCTCCTCCGCGGGCGCAGGTCTAACGACTGGAAGGCTGCCCTCCAACTCACGCGCCGTTGCCGGCGCCTGTGCCCGCACGACCCGGCGCGCTACGACTTCGCGCTCTTCGGGGCGGGCGTCTCGGGCGCGCGGCTGGCCGAGCGGTTCGTCGCCTCGAGCGGCGAGGAGGCAGGGGCGACGGTGCGGTAGCCGCCCCGGTGGTACACGAGCGGGTCGCTCCCGGGCGCCGGGTCTTCCGTGCCGGTCACGCGGCCTACCACCAGGTCCGAGTCGCCGGCGCGGATGCGCGAGTGCACGCGACAGCGCAAGACCGCCAACGTCCCGTCGAGCACGGGCCGCCCCTCGGGGCCAGCGTGCCATGCGAGGCCCGCGAACTGCTCGGCCGGCGGCAGGCCCGGGTCGGCGAAGCGCTCGGCCAGCTCGGCCTGCCCCTTGCGCAAAACGTGCACGGCAAAGCGCTCGGCCGCGTCGATCCACTCGTAGGTGCGTGCTCCCTTCGACACGTTGAACGACACGAGTGGGGGCTCGAGCGACACGCTCGCCAGCGACCCGATGGTAATGCCGAACGGCTCGTTCCCAGAGGCTCCGGCGCGTGCCGTGACGACCGTCACCGGCGAGGGGACCTCACGCATCACGGCCCTGAGCGCCGCGCCGCCGGCGGCGCGTTGCTCCTCCGTCGGTTCGTCGGGAGCCGTGTTCATCGCAGGAGCGCCGGTTTCTTTTCTGTGAGCACAGGAGGCGGTGAAACCACGCGGGCGGCGCGCTGGGTCCGGCAACGCGTTGCTGGGCGCCACATCAGGCCCTACGTCTTTTGGCCCCACGTCTTTCGCGGGCGTGGCCGGTAGGAACTGAAGAGCCGCCATCGTCCGCCGGTCGACCGTCCTACGAGCCTACAAGCCGCAGGCGCGCTCACGTAAACACGTCTTTGACGCGGCGGAAGAACGACTTCTGCGGGCCGCCTTTCTCCTCGGGGCGCGGGGCAAACGCTTCTTCGCCGCGCCATGCCTCGATCTGCTTGCGTTGCTCGTCGGAAAGGTTCTGGGGCGTCCAGACGTGCACACGGATCATCTGGTCGCCGGTGCGCCCGCGCTGCGAGACGTCCGGCAGGCCACGCTCTTTCATGCGCAGGATCTTGCCCGCCTGCGTGCCGGGATCGATCTGGAGGCGCGCCTGGCCGCCCAGCGTCGGCACCTCCACCTCCGTTCCCAGTGCGGCATCGGGGAAGGAAAGGTGCAGGTCGTAGTAGACGTCCAGCTCCTCGCGAGCGAAGTGCTCGTGGGCCTTCTCCTTGATCTCCACGCGCAGGTCGCCGGCCGGGCCGCCGCGCTGCCCCGCGTTGCCCTCGCCACGGAGCGTCAGGTAGTGGCCTTCCAGCGCCCCTGCCGGGACGCTGATCTCGACCCGCTCCTCGCGCTTCTGGCGCCCCTCGCCCCCGCACTCGGCGCACTCGTTTTCCACCAGGCGCCCGTCGCCGCCGCAGGTGGGACACGTCTGCACGTTGACCATCTGCCCGAAGACCGAGCGCGAGACCTGCCGCACCTCCCCCTGGCCGTCGCAGGTGGAGCACATGATGAGATCCTCCGCGCCGTTCTCGCCGCCGGTGCCCTCGCACGCCTCGCACTCGGCAAACTTGTTGACCTTGAGGCGCTTCTCCGTACCCTCGGCAATCTCTTCGAGCGTCAGCGGGAGCGTGACGCGCAGGTTCGACCCCGGCTGCCCGCTCTGGCGCCCGCGCCCCCGGCGGCCCCGCTGCCGCCCCCGCCCTTGCGCCTGGTTGAACATTTCCTCGAAGATGGAACCGGCCCCGCCACGCCCGCGCCCGCCCTGCTGCTGGCCGAAGATGTCGCCGAACGCATCGAAGATATCCTCCACGTCGCGGAAGCCGCCACGCCCCCGTCCTCCACGCCCGCCGCCGCTCGCGCCCCCCCCGTTGACGCCGGCGTGGCCGAAGCGGTCGTAGCGCTGGCGTTGCTCGGCATCCCCCAGCACCTCGTACGCCTCGGCGGCCTGCTTGAACTTCTTCTCGGCCTCCGGGTCATCGGGGTTGCGGTCCGGGTGGTGCTCCATCGCCATCTTGCGGTACGCGCTCTTGATTTCGTCTTCGGAGGCGTCGCGCGGGACCTCGAGCACCTCGTAGTAATCGGCGGGCATGTCGTGGGTCGAAGGTTGGAAAGTGGAAGGTCGAAGAGTTTTCGTGAGCCCCCGCCGGTCTCATTCAGCAACGCGCTTGCCAGGCGAGACACAAGCCAGCGAACGAACGTGAGCGAACGACCCGCGAACGTGGTCACTCGCTGGCAGATTCATTTTCTTCGCCGTCTTCTTCGGCGGAAGCGTCTTCTTCGGGGGAAGCGTCTTCGTCAGCAGAAGCGTCTTCGTCAGCGGGCGACTCCGGCTCGACCGCGACGACCACGCGGCTGTGGCGCAGGACGCGCTCGCCTTCGTCGTCCGCGGAGGTTTCCATGCGATAGCCACGGCGGATCTCCGCCAGCACGGTGCCGGGGTCGGTGCCCTCGGGGGCAGGCTGCTGCATCATCGCCTCGTGCAGCGTTTCGTCGAAGGGCTCGCCCTCTACCGCGATGGGCTCGACGCCCAGCCCCGCGAGCGCCTGTTCGAACTTTTCCTCCACCATCCCGATCCCGCTTCGCAGCGACTCGAAGGCCGCGCCGGGCTCCTCGCCCTCGGCGTCATCGTCGGCGGCGGCGAGGGCGCGTTGCAGGTCGTCGAGCACCTCCAGCATGGGGCGCAGCGCCGAGGCGCGGGCCTGCGTGGCGCGGCGGCGTTGCTCTTTGGCCGACCGGCGGCGCACGTTTTGCAGCTCGGCCGCGGTGCGCAGGAGCTGGTCGTTGGTCTCCTCCTGCTCTTCGCGCGCCGCCTCCAGCTCCTCGCGGAGGGCCTCCACTTCGGTCAGGGGCTCCTCCTGCTCCCCGTTTTCGCGTTGCCCGCCCTGCTCGGCCGCTTCTTCGCCGGGAGCGTCAACGGAGGCGGCGGCCTCGGGCGCTTCCTCGTCGGCAGGCGTTTCCGAGTCGGCGTTTTGCGGGTCGCGGTCTGCGGAGGGGTTCGTCAAGGGCCGAAGGAGATCGGAGAGGAATGAATCGGACAAGGAGGACGGCGGCAGGGCGTAGCGAGAGAAACAAGCCCGCCGGCGGCGCGGGGGGCGCGCATGACGCTTACGCACCAGGCCGGTTCATCAGGCGGGCGGTGTTTTCGACGAGGGCCATCACGCGGCCGTAGTCCATGCGCGTGGGCCCCAGCACGCCGATGGTGCCAACGGCCTCCCCGCGCAGAAAGTGCGATGTGACAATGGAGTAGCGCTCCGCCGCGCGGGCGGCGTCGGCCTCTCGGTGCTCGCTCCCGATGCTCACGAGCGCCTGCACGTCCTGGGAGGAGGCCCCGCCCGGGAGCCCGTCTTCGGAAGACGAGGAATCGTTGCCCGCCGAGGCCGGCGTGTCGGCGGGAGGCTCGCTCTCGCCCGTCGCATCGGCGGAAGAAGCGTCGGCCACGTCTTCGAGGAGGCGCACGACGCGGTCTTCGTCCTCCATCATCTCGATGAGGGCGCGCAGGTCCTCGGCCTCCCGGAACTCCGGCTGATTCATCAGGCCCTGCGTACCCCCGCGCTGGAGGCGCCCTTCGGCCGGCTCGCTGAATAGCAACGCCGCCTCGTCGCGCATCAGGCGCACCACGCCGGCGGCGGGGTCGCTGGTGGCGCTGCTCGCCAGGTCGCCGGTGCGCTCGTGGAATGTGCGGCGGATCTCCTCGAGCGTGAGCCCGCCGAGGCGCTCGTTGAGGATCGAGACGATGCGGCCCAGGTCGTGGCGCCGCACGTCGCCCTCGGCCTCGGCCTCCAGCACGAGCGTTTTGACGAACCCCCCGCGCACGCTGAGAACGAACATCAGCCGCCCGGCCGCCAGCGGAACCAGCTCCAGCCGCTCGAGCACGCTTGTGGAGAGGCGCGGGCTCAGCACCACGCCCAGCAGGTTCGTCAGGCGGCCCAGCAGGCGCGAGCTTTCGCGCAGCAGGTCGCCCGTGTCGCTGAGGCGCTGGGAGAGCACCGCGCGCACGGCCCGTTTTTCATCAGCAGCGAGCTCGGGCCGCTCCATCAGTTCGTCTACGAAAGCACGGTAGCCGCGCTCGGTAGGCATTCGCCCGGCGGAGGTGTGCGGCTGGTCGAGGTAGCCGCGCGCTTCCAGGTCGCTCATCGTGTTGCGCACGGAGGCAGGGCTGAGGTCGATCTCAGGATGCTCGCGGGCGAGCGAGCGCGACCCGATGGGCCGGGCCGTCTCAATAAAACGTTCGGTAATGAAGCGCAGAACGCGCTGCTCCCGTTCAGTGAGATCGAAGAAGGGGCCGGCGTGACGTGGCGCGCCGCCGCCAGCACGCTGGCCGGAGTCGTTTTCGGCGTTGTGGTCGGTACTCATGAGGCTACTTCGCAAGAAGCCGCAGAGTGAGGTGTGGAGGGGCCGCGAAATAAAACGAAAGGCACCGGCAGAGGATTTCTGCCAGTACCGAGAGGTAGAACTGTGCCTCTCGGCTGTGGTTTCGGCGGCGGCGCGCAGCCTGCCCGAGGCAAGATTGCCTTTAGAAGCTCTTCGGGCCACGTTTGCAGAGCTTTGAAACGGCCCCAGGTCCAGCTTCAATCGGCCGCCAGGGCGAATCCGCTGGCTTCCAGCATTCGCCAGTCCCCAGGAAGATTCGCCGCTCCCCAGGAGGAACGATAGATGGTGAATTGGGGACGGTTTTCAGGTCGCTCCGTTGCTGCCAGAATATTCGGGACGACATCCAGATTACCCGTCGAAGCTGCACCGGGAACGGCAGACCGCAAATGGCGCGTTTTCTTTTCTGCGCGGGGCTTGCACGGCACCTCGCCGACAGGCATTTTGCAGATGCTGTGTCATCTTTCCCGCTCGCGCAGTACGCAGGGGAAACGGCCCCCTTCCCGCTTTCCTTTTTTCCTTCGCCGCAGTATGCGTTTTCTCTCCAGCGTTGCCGCCAGCGCGCTCGGGGCGCTCATCGCCGTGGGCCTGGTCGGATTCCTGCTCTTTCTCGTCGTCTTCGCCATCGCCGCGTCCTCCGGCGGCGAGGAACCCGATGTCGCGGACGGATCGGTGCTGCGGATGGAGCTCTCCGGCCCCATTCCCGAGACGGCGCCCGAGAACCCCTTCGCGCGGGCCTTCGGGGACGAGTCCGTCACTGCCCTGCGCGACGTGACGGGCGCTCTCGAGAAGGCCGCCGCCGACGAGCGCGTGCGGGGCGTGTGGATGGAGATGGAGGGCGTCTCGGCGCCCTGGGCCACGCTCCAAGAGGTGCGCCAGGCGTTGCAGGCGTTTCGGCAGGAAAGCGGGAAGCCAGTGATCGCCTCTGCCGCGGACTTCGGGATGGGCGAGAAGGAATACTTCCTGGCCACCGCTGCCGACAGCATTTTTGCGGCTCCGCAGGCGCCTTTCGAGTTCAACGGCTTCGTCACCAACGTTTCCTTCTACCAGGGCACCTTCGAAAAGCTGGGCGTGGAGCCGCAGGTCGTGCGCGCCGGCACCTACAAGAGCGCCGTCGAGCCGCTGATCCGCGACGATCTCTCCAGGCCGAACCGCGAGCAGCTTACCGAGATTCTCAACACGCAGAGCACGCAGTTCCTTCAGGCCGTCGCGCAGGGGCGCGGCATCGACACGACCGCGTTGCAGGACCAGATCGAGGAGGGCGCGATCCTGAACTCCGAGGCCGCGCAGGAGGCCGGCCTCATCAGCGGCCTGCGCCACTACGACGAGGTGAAAGGCGCGTGGCGTGATCGCCTGGGGCTGGAGACCGGCGAAGAGATCGAGGACGTGTCGCTGTCGGACTACGCGCGCGTCCCGCGCTCCGAGGCGGGGCTGTCGGCGGGCGGCGGCGGGCGCGTGGCCATCGTCTATGCCAACGGCCGGATCGTGAGCGGCGAGTCGCCGGACGATTTCGGGTTCGGCAACGCGCCCGACCAGGTCGGCTCCGAGACTTTCGCCGAGGCGATGCGCGGAGCGCGCGAGAGCGAAAGCGTCGACGCGGTGGTCCTGCGGATCGACTCGCCGGGCGGCTCGGCCGCGGCCAGCGAGGCGATGCGCCGCCAGGCCGAACTGACCGCCCAGGAGAAGCCGATGGTCGTCTCGATGGGCGACTACGCCGCCTCGGGCGGGTACTGGATCGCCACGGCCGCCGACACGCTCGTGGCCAACCCGACGACGCTGACCGGCTCCATCGGGGTCTTCGGCGTCTACTTCAACGCCAGCTCGTTCTTCAACGACGAGCTCGGCATCACCTTCGACCAGGTTGCCACCAGCCCCGTGGCAGACCTCGGGAACCCCGCGCGCCCGCTCTCCGACCGGGAGCGCCAGCTCTTGGAGGGCTCCATCGACGACACCTACCAGCGCTTTCTTCAGAAGGTGGCCGCCAGCCGGGGGCTTTCGGTCGCCGAGGTGGACTCCATCGCGCAGGGCCGCGTGTGGAGCGGCATGGACGCGCGGCGCGTGGGGCTCGTGGACACGCTTGGCAGGCTGGACGACGCCATCGGGATCGCCGCGCGCCAGGCGGGGCTCGACGCCGCAAGCACGAGCGTGACGACCTACCCGCGCCCCGAGCCGTTCTTCGAGCGTTTCGTGCAGGGGGCTCGCGCGCAGGCGGCCCGCTCCTGGACGCGCGCGACGACCTCTGCTGCGGAGCGCGCGCTCGTGAAGCAACGCCGCTTCCTGCGCTCGCTGGCCCGCCGGCACGGAAAGGCGCAGGCGCTTCTGCCCATCGAGCTACGCATCGAGTAAGCGGGTTTGGTCCGCTCGCCTGCGCTCGTTCGCTCGATGATGGATGGTTTTCGCGTGCCACCAGCCGCGTTGCTGGATGAAAACCATCCACAACCCACCCCCTACGAGCCAGGCCGTTCGCGCTCGCCGGTCCCTTCCCCGAAGGCGCCCTGCCAGATGCCCGCCAGGTAGCCGGCCAGCTCTTCGAGGGAGCTTTCGTCGCGGAAGTAGCCCTTGTGCGAGAGCGGGTTCCAGCTTTTCCAGAGGGCGCCTACGTTGCGCTGGCGGTCTTCGAGGTGCCCCTGCTCGACCATCTCGGCATAACTGTCGGTAATCTGGCCAATGGGGTAGCCGATCACATCGTCGGCGTCGTAGATGTTGAGCCACTTAGGGTGTAGCTCGGGGTAGAGCTCCTCGGCGGCGGCGCCGGGAAAGCTGATCGCCTTGTAGTCGTCGCCGAAGCGCAGGCGCCAGATGGCCAGCGGGCTGCCGTAGGTGACGAAGAGCGAGAGGGTCTCGCCACGCTCCAGGCGCGTCTCCGGCTGGGGGAGTTCGTCCTCGCCGGCATCCTCGACGATGACGCCCTCCGAGCTGCGTTGCATGTCGTAGAGGTAGTTGTGCGTCACGATGGTGCCCATCGAGTGCGACAAGACGCACAGCGGCGCGTCGGGGCCGGCGCGCTCGGCGAGCTTCGCGAAAGAGTTGGCCATGCGGTGGTGCACGCCTACATAGAGGTCGCGTCGGCCGTAGCTGGGTTGATACGCGAGCGTGTCGCCGGCGACGTTGAAGATGTAGCGCCGCAGCCCCATCTGGTCCATCGGACCGCTGGCTTCGACGCGCTCCCAGATCTCCTGCTCGCGCTCGCGTGGTAGGTCGGCCCAGTAGACGGGTTCGATCTGGAGATCCGCTCGCTCGCGCTTGTCCTTCGGCAGAGCGGCCGGAAACATCTCCTCGATCGTGTCAATGATGTCCTCGGCAAAATCGGGTTCTTTTCGGCCACTTCCGTGCACGATGGCGACGGCAATACTTTCAGACATGGCTGGTTGAAGGGTGAAGGTTGGCGGTTTTCGGTCCGCAACGCGCTCAACGTACGTCACGCCTTCCCCGGCGTCACGTATCCACCAGCACGTCGCCGGTCATTTCCTCCGGCACTGCCTCGCCCATCAGCGCAAGGATCGTGGGAGCCACGTCGCCGAGCTTGCCGTCGGCGGGCGGCTGGCGAACGCGCTCGTGGAGGATGGCGTGGGGCACCGGCGCGGTCGTGTGCGCGGTGTGCGGGCTGCCGTCTTCGTTTCGCATCTTGTCGGCGTTGCCGTGGTCGGCGATGACGCTCACGCCGTAGCCGTTTTCCCGGGCCGCCTCGACGACGGTTTTCGCCGCCGCGTCCACCGCCTCGACGGCGGCGACTGCCGCGTCGAACTCGCCGGTGTGGCCCACCATGTCGGGGTTGGCAAAGTTGAGGCAGACGAAGTTCGGCTCCTCTTCGCGGATCAGGCGCGCGGCGGTGCGGGCGACCTCCGGCGCGCTCATCTCAGGTTGCTCGTCGTAGGTGGCCACGCCGGGGCTGTCGATGATCTCGCGGCGCTCGCCCTCGAAGGGCTCCTCGCGCCCGCCGTTGAAGAAGTAGGTCACGTGCGCGTACTTTTCCGTCTCGGCGATGCGAAGCTGCGTCCCGCCGCGCTCAGAGATCGTCTCGCCCATTGTCTGCGCCAGGTCCAGCTTCTCGAAGGCCACGGGCACGTTAAAGTGTTCGTCGTAGGGCGAGACAGTGGCGAAGTGCAAGTCCGCCGGTCGCTCCCGCTCGAAGCCGTCGAAGCCGTCTTCGGTGAAGGCGCGAGTCAGCTGGCGCGCGCGGTCGGCGCGGAAGTTGAAGAAGACCGCCGCGTCGCCATCGGTCACGCGCGTGTCGGCCACGCGACGGGGCGGGCCACTCGGTTGCTCGCCGCCGATGGCGCGAGGCTCGACGAACTCGTCGGTCACGCCGCCCGAGTAGCTGGCTTCGAGGGCCGCCTCGGGGTCGTCGAAGGGTTCCCCCCGGCCTTCGGTGAGGAGGCGGTAGGCGCGCTCGGTGCGGGTCCAGCGCTCGTCGCGGTCCATCGCGTAGTAGCGGCCCACGATGGAAGCCACGCGCCCCACGCCGACCTCGGCGGCGCGCTCCCGGAAGCGGCGCACGTAATCCACGCCCGCGTGCGGATCGGTGTCACGCCCGTCGGTGAAGGCGTGGACCTGCACCTGGTCTTCGGAAAGCCCTTCGCGCCGCGCCAGCTCCAGGAGGCCAAAGAGGTGCGTGAGGTGCGAGTGCACGCCCCCGTCGGAAAAGAGGCCCATCAGGTGGAGCGTGGAGTCGCGCTCCCGGGCGTGGCGCGCGGCCCCGACGAGCGCGTCGTTCTCGAAAAAGGACTCGTCTTCGATGGCGCGCGTGATGCGGGCGATCTCTTGCGGGACGACGCGCCCGGCCCCCAGGTTCAGGTGGCCCACCTCGGAGTTGCCCATCTGCCCGGCCGGGAGCCCGACGGCCTCGCCGCTGGCCTCGAGCGTGCCGCAAGGGTGCTCCTCGAAGAGCGCGTCCAGAAACGGCTGCTCGGCCGCCTCGATGGCGCTGACGGAGGCGTCGGCGGCGATCCCGTAGCCGTCGAGGATGAGCAGAACATGGCGGTTCATGTCGGTTTGAGTTTCCGATGTCAAGTTTGCGGCAGGGGTCCATCACGTTAAACACCGACCATCACACGCGGTAGTCGGGCACGGTCTTGGTCGGTTCACCGTCGTCGGTGTCAAAAACTTGCATGGAGCCGCAGGCCGGGCAAGCGATCTGCTCTTGCTCGTAGCGGTCGATGTGGGTGGCCGGGGCGTCGAAGTAGCGGTCGCACGTGTTGCAGAACAAAGGGCCGCGGGCGGCGTCGAGCTCGTCGAGCGGGGCGGGCAGGCGCTCTTTCCGCGCGTAGTAGCGGCAGGCGGGCGTAAGCGGACAGCTCGGGCAGTCGGGGTTGCGCGCGGTGCAGGTGTAGCGCCCGTGGAGGATCAGGAGGTGGTGCGCCTCCCCCCAGTCTTGTTTCGGAATGACGCGCTTGATCTGGCGCTCCACCTTGCGCGGGGTGTCGGCCGCCTCGGCGCCTTCTTTGGTGAGCCCCAGGCGGTTGGCCACGCGAAAGACGTGGGTGTCCACCGGCAGCGCGTCGATCTCGAAGGCCACCGAGGCGACCACCTGCGCGGTCTTGCGCCCCACGCCCTGAAGCTCCCGCAGGCCCGCGATGGTCTCGGGCAGCGCGCCGCCGAAGTCTTCCATCACCTGCCGGCCCATCTCGGCGAGGTAGCCGGCCTTGTTGTTGGGGTAGGTGACGGACTGGACGTACGGGAAAATTTCCTCCTGCGTGGCCGCGGCGAGCGCCCGGGGCGTCGGGAACGCCTCGAAGAAGGCGGGCGTGACCTCGTTGACGCGCCGGTCGGTGCACTGCGCCGAGAGGATGACGGCCACCAGCAGCTCGTATTCGCTTTCGTAGCGCAGCTCGGTGGCCGGTTCGTCGATCTCCGCGCGCAGCTGCTGAAGGGCGAACTCGGCGCGGCGTGTGCGGCTCCAGCGCCGGCCGTCTTCGGCAACGCGTTCCCCATCGGAAGACGTCACAGAAAAAGCGTGCGTCGTGCTGTGCGAGAAACCTTGGAACCGTGGACCGAAGGCAGGCGACGGTCGTCTTTCACGGAGCTTGCGTCACGGCCCGAGGGACCGCCGCCGCCCACGGTCCGCCGCCTGCCGTTCTCCCGAGAAACCTTCGCGTCGCCAACGGCATTGAGCGCTGATGGATTCTTCCCCTCCGCCCTACCCGCCAATGCGCCGCCTGCTCTTTGCGCTCGCGCTGCTGCCGGCCCTCCTCTGCGCAGGGCCGGCGCGGGCACAGCCGGGGGGCGGCGACCAAGCCGCGTTGCCGCAGACCAGCGACGGCACGCCTCGCCTCTCGCCGCAGGCGCAGGTGTCGCTCCTCACGATCCTGCCCGGCGGCGGTCCTGCTTCCGCCTTCGGCCACAGCGCCCTGCGCGTGCGCGACCCAGCGCGCGGGCTGGACCGCACCTACAACTACGGCACGTACAACTTTCAGGACCCGTACTTCATCCCGAAGTTCGTCTACGGGCAGCTCACCTACCTCGTCGTGGCGGCGCCCTTCCGGCCCTTTCTACAAAGGTACCGGCGGCTCGGGCGGCCCGTCATCGAGCAGAAGCTGCGCCTCTCGCCGGCGCAGGCGCAGCAGCTCTTCGCCTTTCTGGAGCGGAACACGCGCGCCGGCCACCGCACCTACGAGTACGACTTTCTCTTCGACAACTGTGCCACGCGCATCCGCGACGCGTTGCGCGGCGCGCTGGGGGCGCGCCTGCGCTTCGAGGAAAAGGCGCTGCCGCGGCGCACCTTCCGAGACCACCTGGACCGCTTCGTGGCCGGGATGCCGCTGCTGGACTTCGGCTTCGACCTGGGGCTGGGGCTGCCCGTCGAGCGCGTGGCCACGCCGGCAGAGGCGATGTTTCTGCCGGAGTACCTGATGGAGGGCTTCGCCGGAGCCACCGTGCGCAGCCCCCCCGGCGGCGACGCCCCCCGCCGCTCGCTCGTCGCGCGCACCGACACGCTCTTCTGGCAGGCCGGCGCCCGGTTTCCCGCGCGGGCGGCCTTCCCGTGGGTGACGATCGGCGCGTGGGCGCTCTTCGCTGCCCTGGCTGGGCTGACAGGCTGGCGCTGGGCACAAGGGCGCGCGCCGCGAGCATGGCCGGACGTGCTGCTCTTCGGCGCGGTGGGCGCCGGGGGCGTGGTGGTCTGGTTTCTGGCCTTCCTCTCTGAGCACGAGGTGACGCGCCAGAACCTCAACGTCGTTTGGATGTGGCCGACGCACCTCCTCTTCGCCGGGGCGCTCCTGCTGGAGCGCGCGAACGGGCGCCTGGCGCGCGGCTACCTGCTCGCGGCGGCGGTGGCGGCGCTCGGGCTGGCGCTCGGCTGGCCGCTGTGGCCGCAGGACCTGCACGCGGCAGCGTTCCCTTTCGTGGCGATGATCGCGTTGCGCGGCGCGCGGCGCGGAGAGGTGGCGGCCCTCTTTCGAGCCACGCCTTCCCCCGCGCAGCGTCTTTCTACGCGAAGCGACGGGGCCGCTCCCGCCCGGCCCGAGCGCGCCGAGGCCGGATGAGCGGCGTTGCCCCCTCGCTCGGCCCGCGGCTGCCGGAGAGAACTACCGAAGTCGGAAAGGCACCATCACCGTCTTGTTCGCGCGCACCGGCTTTCCGTTCGCGCGCGCTGGCTCGTACTCGACGCTTCGGGCGGCCTGTATGGTCTCTTCGGGCGCCCCGAATCCGATGCTGCTCCGCATCACCTCGACGCTCTCGGGCTTGCCATCGGTCCCGACGGTGATGCGCAGAAAAACTTTGCCTTCGACCCCCTTGCTCTGAGCCCGGTCCGGGTAGGAGACGTTCTCCGTAAGCGCCTTGAGCCCTCCTACGATCTGGGGACGCCGGTCGGGGGTTTCGTACACCCCTTCCTCTGTGCGGCGGGCCTTCTTCTCAGCGGCCAGGCGCCGGGCTTCCTCGAGGCGGTCCTGCGCGTGGCGGTCCTCGGGACGGTACTCGAGCGCTTTCGCGTAGCTTTCGGCTGCCTTCTGCATCTTCTCCTCTTCGAAGAAGGCGTCGCCCTCGGCACGGTGACGCTGGTACTGCTTCTGGGTTTCTTGCTGCTGGGCCAGCCGCTCTTCGATGGTCTGGAGGCGGCGAGTCACGGCGCTGTCGCCG
>PXTT01000036.1 GCA_003022535.1 Bacteroidetes bacterium QS_9_68_14 | reverse complement strand
GAGGGCCTCGGCGTCTTCGGGAAGCTGGATTTTGGAAAGCGCGTCGCGGTAGTCGACGAGCCGCTCGGCCAGCTGCGCGACGGGGGCCACTACGTCGACCAGGCCCGAGCGCACGGCGCTGCGGGGCATCCCCTCGAACTCCGCCCCCTCGGGGTCTTGCACGAGCGTGACGCCGCCGCGCTCTTTGATGCGCTTCAGCCCCGTGGTGCCGCCGCTGCCGGTGCCGCTGAGGACGACGCCCACGGCGTTGCCGCCCTGGCTGTCGGCCAGGGAGCGGAAGAAGAGGTCGATGGGCGCGCGCTCGGCGCGCGAGGCGGTTATCTCGGTGAGGTGTAGCGCGCCGTCGCCCGAGATGGTCATGTCGCGCCCGGGCGGGATGACGTAGATGTGGCTCCGCGCCAGTTCCATGCCGCCGTCGTCCTCGACGGGGGCCACCTCCATGGCCGTGGTGCGTTGCAGCAGGCGCGGCAGCTCGCTCGCGCGGTCGGGGTCGAGGTGTTGCACGAGGACGAACGCCATGCCGGGGTCGTCGGGCAGGTGCTCCAGAAAGGTCTGGAACGCCCCCAGCCCGCCGGCGCTGGCCCCAATCCCGACGACCGGGAAGTCGAGGCGGTCGGCCGCCTCCGTGTCGGCATCGCGTTCGTCGTCAGCAGGCATGGCGAGAGCGGGTTTCGATTCGACAGGATATCCGCAGGGCGTGCCCCGCCCGGCCGGTCACAGGGCCCGCATCGGTGCACGCCGTCCGTCCGCCTTCGATTTCGCTAATGAGCGAAGGACGATCCTGCACGCATAGGGCGATGTCGTACGCCTCGGCCCGGCACTCGTCGTAGCCGGGGGAGCGGGTCGACTGGCGGCCATGGTTTTTCGGATCGTAAGCCCTGCGCGGCGCCCCTCGCGCGTGGGGATCTCCCGCCCTGTGTCGTTTTGGAAACCCCTGGACCGGCCCAATGGTTCGGCGCGACGCGACCGGACCGCCTGCTACGACGCCCCGCCTCGCTCCACGCGCCACGCCACTGCATAGCGCATGACCTCCGCCGCGCTTTCCAGGCCCAGCTTCTGGCGCACGTTGCGCCGGTGCGACTCGACGGTCTTGACGCTCAGGTGCAACCGCTCGGCGATGTGGCGGGGCGCGAGGCCACGGCCCACCAGCAAGAAGACCTCCAGCTCGCGGTCGGTGAACTGGTCTACCGGCGTGGCCGCCTCGCCGTCGGCGGCGGGCGCGCGGGCCTCGGGGACGTCCTCGGCCAGACGCTCGCGGGCGGAGTCGCTGAGGTAGAGCTCCCCGCCGAGCACCTGACGCATGGCGCGGAGCATCTCCTCGTCGGCAACGCGCTTGGTGACGTAGCCGTGCGCGCCGGCCATCAGCGCGCGGTGGGCGTACAGCCGCTCGTCGTGCATCGAGACGGTCAGAACCGCCGCCTCGGGGCACGTCTTGCGAATCTGCCGGACGACGTCGAGGCCCTGCGCGCCGCCCTCCAGGGCCACATCCACCAGCGCCAGGTCGAGGCGTTCGTCGCCGAGGGCCTGCAGCGCCTCATCGGGCGTGGCCGCCTCCTCCGCAACGGTCAGGTCGGCCTGTTCTTCGACGAGCTGGCGAAAGCCCCGCCGCACCACGGGGTGGTCGTCCACGATGAGCACGCGGCGTGGCGAAGCGGCGGACATCGGCTCCACGGGCTGTTCTGGAGAGGGCGCAGGGGTCCGGGATTACCCAGCTTCCCGAAATTACCCAGCCTCGAACCTACGGCCCGCTCGGTTCTCCGTCAAGCTCTTGCGGCCTTTTGGGGCCTGCGCGCAGCGCGCAGTCACGCCTTCGGGGGGCGGTCTCCCGGCACTGGGCCGGCGCTGAGGCCGCAGGCCGGGCCCCCGTGAAGACCGATTCCTCGCCCGGCTTGGTCTCCACATAGGACCTCTCGGCCGGCTGCTCCCCCAAGCGGCACGCGCTGCCTCGCGCGCTGGATGATGACGCGGACCGGCGAGTGGGCAAGCGCCGCCCGTGTTCGGGCTACGCCTCTGCCGTACCGTCCGAGCTGCGCGCCGTTTCTTGCCCGGCAGTGGATTCTCCAGCGGTGGATTGGCGCGCGACCTCGTTGCGCAGGCGGCGGTAGATGGCCGCCAGGCCCTGCGTGCGCTGCATGCCCAGCAGGCCGCTCAGGCCCAGGCGGTCAAGCAGGTCGTCGGGCGCCTGGCGCACCTGCGCGGGGGTGGCCCCGTCGAAGGCTTCATGGAGGATGGCCGTGAAAGCACGCGCGGTCGGGGCGCTCTCGGGCACGTCGGCGTGGACGTGCACCGTCTTCTCGCCTGCAGTGTCGCCGTTCTGCTCGACTTCCGGCATCAGGAAGACCGGCGACTGGCACTCGTGGACCATCGCCATGCCGGCGTCGCGCATCTCGGCGTAGCGCTCCGGCAGCGGCGGGAGCTTCTCGGTGTACTCCAGCAAAAGCTCCAGCCGCATGTCCGGCTCCATCATCTGAAAGGGGGCGGCGATGTCCTCGATGGGTTTCATGGGGGAGAAGGGACGAGGGAAGAGCGCGTCGCAGGGCAACGCCGGTCGCATTTCGAGCCACGCGCTGCCACGTAGCACACCATTCAATAGCACATCATTCACTACTTGCCATTCCCCATCTACGAACCGGCCTCTCCGGTTTCGATGGGCGCGCCGACGAGGTTGCCCCACTCGGTCCACGAGCCGTCGTAGTTTTTGACCTGGTCGAAGCCGAGGAGGTACGTCAAGACAAACCACGTGTGGCTGGAGCGCTCGCCGATGCGGCAGTAGGCGATGGTGTCGTCGCCGGCGTCGAGCCCTTCCTCGCCCTCGTAAATTTCGGCCAGCTCGGCGCGGGGGCGGAAGGTGCCATCCTCGTCGTTGGCCGCGCGGGCCCACGGCACGTTGCGCGCGCCGGGGATGTGGCCGGGGCGCATCGAGCTTTCCTCCGGCAGGCCCGGGACGTGCGTGATCTCGCCCTTGAACTCCTCGGGAGAGCGCACGTCCACCATCGGGCCGTCGCGTTGCATGTGCTCCTCGACCTCCTTCCGAAAGGCGCGGATGGACGGGTCCGCGCTCTCGGGCACGGGGTAGTCGGTCTCCGCGAAGTCGGGCGTGTCGGTGGTCATCGCGCGGCCTTCCTGCTCCCACTTTTTGCGCCCGCCGTCCATCACGGCGCAGTCGGCGTGGCCGTAGAGTTTGAAGACCCAGAAGGCGTAGCAAGCCCACCAGTTATTTTTGTCGCCGTAGAAGACGACTTTCGTATCCTCCTCGATCCCCATGCGCGAGCACAGATCGGCGAACTGCTCGGCGTCGATGAAGTCGCGCACGGTATCGTCCTGGAGGTCCTGCACCCAGTCCACGTTGACGGCATTGGGGAGGTGGCCGGTCTTGTAGAGCAGCACGTCTTCGTTGGCCTCGACGAAGCGCACGTGATCGGTGTCGTCGAGGTGCTCGGCGGCCCAGTCGGTGGAGACGAGCACGTCGGGGTGAGCGTAGTCGGACATAGTCGGGGTGGGTGAGTGGTGTGGATGAAGAGTAGAGGCACGACCGATCGTGCCCCTTTTGCAGAAGCGCGGCCTGCTTGCAAACGGCGTAGCCTAACGCAAAAAGCGCGAAGGGCGCGGCGAATCGTCGGAAGGTCGGCGGGCCGTCAATGGGCCCGCAACCTCACTTCCGAGAGAACCGCGCCTCTCTTCCCTGCACAGCAACGACAGCAGCGGCACGTCATGGAGCGGGTGCGACGTTGCTACGGAAGAGCGCGCGGGGAATGGAGCGTATCCGGCGGCAGAAAGTTCCACGCGCAACGACAGATCAACGCAGCAGCGGGCCTTTCGCCATATGTTCGCAAATCGGTGATCCCGCTCGTATGTCGCGTGCTGCATAGGAAAGAGGCCACGCAGCGTCTTTCCGTCGAACTACTGCCGGCCTCTACGCGCTGCTCGGCGAGTAACCGTCACGCCTCTTCCACGTACCGGCGCAGGTAGCGCGCCACGTCCGCTGGCCCGCCCAGGCGGTAGCGCGCCGCCGTCGCCCCCCCGCCGACGCGCACGGTGACGGCGTGGCCGGCCTCCGCCTCGTCGGCCAGCGCCTCGAAGGCATCCTCATCGGTCGTGTCGTCGCCGAGGTAGACGGGCGTGCGCTCGGGATGGCGGTCGGCCACGCGGCGCACGGCGGTGCCTTTGGTGAGGCCGCGCGGGCGCAACTCGACGACCTTCTTGCCCCAGATCGCTTCCAGCGCCTCGGGCATTTCCTCGGTCCAGTCGCGGAGCGCGCCGAGCGCCACGCCTTCGTCGGGCGCGGCGCGGTAGTGCACGGCGAAGGCGTGCCCCTTGTCTTCGACCTCGACCCCTTCGAGGGGCGGCAACGCACCGCGCCGCTCGGCGAGCGCCTGCGTGGCTTCTTCGGAGGCGAGGCTTTCGGCGCCATTCCCCAGCACGCCTTCTTGCGTCCCGTGCAACCCGATGGCCGGCAGCCGCAGGTCCAGTAGCCCGGCCTGCTCGAAGAACGTCTCCACGTCCGCCAGGTCGCGGCCCGTGACGATCCAGACGGGATGGCGCGCGGCCAGGTCGCGCAGCAACGCCGGGATCGCGGGATGCGGGTGCGCCGCGGCGGGGTCGTCCACGATGGGCGCGAGCGTCCCGTCGTAGTCGAGGAAGAAGAGCGGGGCGTCGACGGTCGGTACTCGTCCGCTCGCCTTCGGCTCGCTGGATCGTTTTTGCATGACCGGCGTGGTTGCTGGGTGAAATGCGCACAACGAACCCACGGCCGACGACCTCACGAACCCTCGCGCTGGGCGGCCAGGCGGTCGAGGAAGCCGTCGGCCCACTGGTGGACGTTGAGGTCAGCCACGGTGGACTTGAGCGCCCGGATGCGCTCGCGGCGCTCGCCGGAGGGCATCTCGATGGCGGTGCGGATGGCCTCGGCCAGGCCGCTCTGGTCGTAGGGGTTGACCTGGAGCGCCTCGGGCAGGAGGTACGCCGCCCCCGTCAGCTCCGACAGGATGATGACGCCCTGCTCGGTCGCGGCGGTGATGAACTCCTGGGTGACGAGGTTCATCCCGTCGCGCAGCGGCGTGATGAGCGCTACGTCGGCCGCGCGGTAGAAGGAGCACAGCTCCTCCTGCGTGTAGGTGCGGTAGCGGTAGTGCACCGGCACCCAGTAGTCCCCGGCAAACTGCCCGTTGATGCGCCCAACCGCCTCGTCGACCTCGCGCTTGAGCTGCTGGTAGCTTTCGACCTCCGTGCGGCTGGGCGTGGCCACCTGAAAGAGCGACACCTGGCCGTGGTAGTCGGGGTTCTTTTCCAGAAACTCCTCGAAGGCTTTCAGCCGCGAGAGCACGCCCTTCGTGTAGTCCAGCCGGTCGATGCCGACGACCAGGTTCTCCGCGCCAAACTCCTTGCGCACCTCCTCGGTCTCGCGCTTGACCTTGTCGGAGGCGCTCATGCGCTCGAAGCGCTCCACCCCGATCCCGATGGGATGCGCCTCGACGTGCACCTCGCGCCCCTTCCAGTGAATGATTCCTTCCGACCGCTCCACCTCCGCCCCCAGAAGCACCTCGGCGCTTTCGAGGAAGTTTTCGGCGTACTCCTCGACGTGAAAGCCAATCAGGTCGTTGCCCAGCATCCCACGTAGCATCTCGCGCGCGCTCGGGAGGATGCGGAACACCTCCATCGCCGGCCACGGGATGTGCCAGAAGTGGCCCATCACTGCCTCGGGGTGCGCCTCGCGCACCAGCGCCGGCGCGAGCGTCAGGTGGTAATCCTGCATCCAGACCACATCGCCGGGCTGGTACTCCTCGTTGACCGCCTCGGCGAAGCGCTCGTTGACGCGGCGATAATTTTCGATAAACTCGTCGCGGAGGTCGAGGTGCTGGACCATGTAGTGCGAGAGCGGCCAGAGGACGCTGTTGGCCATGCCGTAGTAGTAGCCGTCCAGCTCCTCCTGGCTGAGCGGCACGCGGCGCACGCGGAAGTCCGGGTCCTCGGAGGGGTAGTCCTGGCGCTCGGGCAGGTCCGGCTCTTCGCCCATCGCCACCCAGGTGCCGCCTTGCTCGCTGAGGACCGGCAGCAACGCGGTGGTCAGCCCCCCGACGGACGTGACCCACTCGCCCTCATCGGTACGGCTGATGGGAGCGCGGTTGGCAACGACGGTGAGACGCACAGGACCAGCGGGGGAACGGGTGAAAGACGGGTGAGCAAATGGCCAATGCCGTCCTACCTAACCCGCCCTGTAACGATTCGGTGCCCCCCAGCCCCGCGCGTTACGAATGTGCAAGAGGGGCCCGGCGCGTTTGTAAGTGCGGAGTTAAAGAGGTTTGTAGGAGTACCCTGCGCGCTAGCGTCTTTTCCTGTTCTGCCCCCCGCTTCCCCTTCTCGACGAATGGCCGATCTCGGACTCAAGGTGCTCGACCGCACCGTGCAAGACACCAACCGCTGGCTCCGTGAAACCGCCACCCAGCTCGGCGACGAGGACGCGCGGAAGCCGGCGTACCACGCTCTGCGGGCGGTGCTCTTCGCCCTGCGCGACCGCACCTCTGCCGACCTCGCCGCCGACTTCTCGGCGCAGCTCCCGCTTCTGGTGCGCGGCATCTTCTACGAGGGCTACCGCCCCGCCGACCAGCCGAAGGACTACCGCACCCTGGACGAATGGAACGACGAGGTGCGCCGCGAGCTCGACCAGATTCCTGCGGACGCTCCCGCGCCGGAGGAGGCCACGCGCGCAGTCTTCACCGTGATGAGCGAAGAGCTCGACTGGGGTGCCGTACGGAAGACTTTCACCTCACTGCCAGAGCCGGTGCGCACCCTCTGGCCCGGCGTGCCCGAGGAAGCGGCGAAGGATTGACGCCCCGCCGCCGGCTTGCTGGGGCACCCTGCGCCTCCGTATCTTTACCGGTGCTTCCAACCCCCTCTCATCCCCCGTACCCACCCGTCTCATGTTCAATCTCGATGCGAGCGTGGACAGCAAGTTCCAAGAGCGCGACGACGGCACGACCGTTTTCTTCCCGCGCGGCGCCTTCGGAAGCGGGTACGAGTTGCCGTCGCCGGAGAAGGCCGAGCAGGCGCGCGGGCTCGTCCGGCGCTACCTCAGGCTCGTTATCGGGCTCGGCGCGCTGGGCGGCGGGGCCGCCGGCGTGCTCGGCGCGCTCGTGGCCCACGGCCCCGCTGGCGTCGGCGCCGTCGCCGCCGCGGTGATGGTTCCGCTCATGGGCGGCGTGTGGGGGGTCCACGAATACCGCCTGCGGCGCTTCACGGAGGACCTGCCCGTGGCCGACGAGTCGTTCTCCACGCGCGCGGCGTTTTGCCGGCAGGCCCGCGCGGAGAGCTGGGCGCGGCTGTGGATCCAGGAAGCCGGGGCGCTCGGGTTCGTGGCGCTGGGCGCGTGGCTCCTTTTCGCCGTCGAAGGCGTGGCCTGGATCGGCGCTCTGAACGTCGCCTTCTTTGGCCTCTGCGCCGCCGTGTTTGCCGCCCAGATCGGGGCGAAGGCGCGGCCACGCCGGTTCTCGTAGCCATCTTTGCCTACTGCCCGCCGTCGGCGCCGCGCGTCACCTGGAGCCGGTACGTCGCCGCCGCGTAGCTGCCGAAGAGGCCCGTCCCGCCCTCCACGCGCTCGATCACGTTCGGGATCTCGCCCGGGGAAAACGTCGAACCGCCCTGCTGGGCCGCCTGCGAGCGCACCAAGTCGTAGTAGTTTTCGTCCAGCGCGCGAACGGCGATCTCGTTGGGGCCGTAGAAGTTTGCCACCAGCCACGGAATGTCGATGGTGAGGGTGCCACGCGCACTGAGCTCGTAGTTGCCCCCGTTGATGACGGGCGACTCGGTGACGGCCAGGTCGGCGAGGCCGGGCCCGTCCTCGCCCGAGCGGTCGATGATCTGGGCAGCCAGCGGCGTGAGATTTTCGCGGGCGGGCACCAGCGCCGTCGTCGAGACGAGAAAGCGCGCGCGGCGCCCCGGGTACTCGCTCTGCGTGATCGTGGCGCGCAACTCGTCCTGCTGCCACACGAGGGTGTCCCCACTCGTCTCCACGATGCGGAAGGGGCCGGGCACGACCGTCTCGGCAGTGACGGTTTCCGCGCCGATGCCGTCGCCAGCAGGCGGGCGGACCCTCAGCCGGTAGCGGGCCAGCGGCTGGACCGTCACGGCGTCCTCGGCCGGCCGGTAGACGCCCGCGCTGTCGGGCCGCTCGGTGTAGCGGACGGGCGAGGCCTCTTCGGCGTCCACACGCTGGACCTGCACCTCGGCGCCCTCCACGACGTACTGCTGCTCGACCCCCGCCGCCTCGTAGGCGTCGCAGCCCGCCGCGAGCAGCAACGCGGCAGCGATCGCCCCCGCGGCAGGAAAAGCGAAGCGCGCGTGTTTCATAGCACGTGGGGAGTGGTGGATTGTAGATGAGGGAGGATTCTCGTCCCGCGACTGCGTTGCGGGGCGGGAACCGCGCCCCCCATCAAGCGAGCGTAGCAGGCGAACTATCTACCATCCGGCGAGCGCCGCAGAGGCATGACCTTCAGCCCCCGGGTGCGAGCGGACGAACCTAAAAGTCGACCGTCAGCGACACGTTGGGGAGCGGGATCGGGAGCTGGGGCACCTCCTCGCGCGCCACGCCGCCATCGTCGTCGGTCTCGTAGAAGTAGAACCAGACGTTGCGCCGGTTGTAGACGTTCAGAAGCTGCACTTGCAGTTCCACGTCCAGCCCGAAGAGCGTGCCGAGGCGGCGCACGCCCAGATCCAGGCGGTGATACGGCGGCAGGCGCGCCCCGTTGAACGGGCTGACGAGCGCGTCGCGCGTGGTCTCGCGCCCGGGGTCGTCGTAGAGCTTGAACTGCGACTCCGGCCGGGTGTAGGGCTGGCCCGTGGCGTAGGTGAAGACGCCTGTCGCACGCCACTTTTCGGCAAAGTCGTAATTGAGAACCGCCTTGAGGTCGTTGCGGCGGTCGTACTTGGGCGGATACGCCCCCCCGAGCGTGTTGCGCGCATTCAGGCCTGCGAGGCCCACCTGGCGGTCGCTCTGGTAGTTGAACGGGAAGCGCCGCCGCGTCTGCGCGTAGGTGTACGCCAGAAAGCCCGAGAGGCGCCCCGCGGTGCGCTCCAGCTTCGCCTCCAGCCCGTAGGCGTCCCCCTCGCCAAACCAGAAGGCGTCCCGGTAGGGCAGCCCGGCGATGTCCCGGATGCGACGGTTGATCTCGAAAAGGTCGCGCATGGTGCGGTAGTAGCCCTCCACGTCCAGGCGCAGCTCGTCGGTCAGATCCACCTTCACCCCCCCCACCAGTTGGTCGCCGTAGGACGGCGGCACACCTCGACCGGCGGCGTACCACGTGTCGGCTCCGCTGAAGAACGAACTCGTGCGGAGCGTGAGGTACTGGTTGTAGCGTCCGTAGCCGGCTTGCAGGCGCACGCGCCCGCCCAAGAGCCACGCCGGGCGGTACTGCACCGAGAGGCGCGGCCCCAGGCGCAGGTACTGGCCGCGCGTGTGGTAGGCCCCACGTAGCCCCGCCGTCACGCGCCACGGGCCGTCGTCGCCGCCGGGGCGCCACGTGTCCTGCACGTAGGCCGAAAGACGCCCCGTGCGCGTGGTGGGGCTAAAGAGCACTTGGTCGTCGAGGCTCCGCTCCAGGGCCGTCGTGAAGTAGCTCCCGCGGACGCCCCCGCGCAGGGTGTGCGCGCCGAGGGATTCCGTCTCCAGCGTCGTTTCCAGCATGGCCGTCCCGGCCACGTCCGTCAGCGTATTGGCGCGGCGAAAGGTGTTGCCCGCCAGCGTGAAGGTCGGCTCGTTGAAGTAGCGCGAGGCGCTGGCGGAGACTTTCGAGAACGTCTCTTCGTCCCACAGGCGCGTCCAAGCGAGCGTGGCCGTGCGGTTGCCATAGGGCGCCTCCACGCGCGCATCGTCGAGGAAGGGAAAGTCGAGCCGGTCGGCCCCGGCGTAGGCGCTGATCTTGAGGCGGTCGCGCCCTGAGAGCCACGTGTCCACCCGCGCGTTGAGGTCGTAGAAGCGGAAGTTGTTGGGGATGCCCTCGACGTTCTGGTTGCGCAGCACGGCAAAGAGCGGTTCGAGCGTCGAGCGGCGCGCGGCCCCCATCCACGAGCCGGGGCGCGTCGAGTCCGCCGCCGAGAGCGCGTCAGGGAGCGGCCCGCTGGCGGCGATGCGCCCGGCCAGAAGCCCCAGGCTGGCCGTGCCTTCGACGTCTTCCTTCTGGCCACGCCGGTTTTCCAGGTCCACCACCGCCCCGAGGCGCCCGCCGTAGCGCGCCGGGTAGCCCCCTTTGAAAAGACGCACATCGCCGACGGCGTCGGGGTTGAACGTCGAGAAGAAGCCGAAGAAGTGCGTCGGGTTGTAGACGGTCGTGGGGCCAAGGCGCACGAGCGTCTGGTCGGGGCTGCCGCCGCGGATGTAGAGGCCGCTGGAAAAGTCCGACGCAGCCTTCACGCCAGGCAGCAGCTGTAACGCGCGAAAGACGTCCGGCTCGAAGGGCGTAGGCAGTTCCTTGACCTCGGCAGGCGCGACGCGCGCGACGCCGAGGGCGCGCTCGGCCTCCGCCTCGGCCCGCGCGTCGGTGACGGTCACGCGCTCAGCCTCGATGCTGGCCGGGGTGAGGGCCAACGCGAGGCGGCGCGCCGTGCCGGTTCCCAGTTCCACCTGCTGCTGCTCGGCCTCGTAGCCGAGGTAGCTGGCGCGCACGGTGTACGAGCCGGCGGGCAGATTCCCAACCTGGAAACGTCCGTTCTCGTCAGCGGCGGTGCCGCGGCGCCGTCCGTTCCCCTTCACCAGCACATTGGCGCCCGGGAGCGGGTCGCCCGTCTCGGCGCCCCGCACGACGCCGCGCACGGTCGCGTTGCCAGCGGGCTGCGCGCGCAAGGCGGTCGCTCCGCCCCCCAGCACCAGTAACGCGACGCAGCAGAGCATGGCCCAGTGGCGGGCGGCGCGCTTCATTCGTGGACGGGGTACTTCATGCAAACACGAGCGACGAGCGCGCCCTGAGAAGAGAAGCAGTAGGCGCGCAGCGGGGCCAGCCTCCGCGCTCTTCGCTTACCCCCACCCCGCCAGATTGGTTCGCCGCCTTGCCGGCGCGTGCTTGATGCTCCCTCAGTTTCGGCGCGACAGCTTTTTCCGCAGGTCTTGCCGGCTGTGCGCGATGGCTAACAGGTCAACGGTCGCCTCGTCTCCTTCGCCTCGCACCATGTACACGACGCGGTAGTCTTCCACGATCATTTCCCTGAATGTGGCCGACTCCAACTCCGGCACCTGCCGCCCCATGCGCGGGAACGCTTCCAGGCGCGACGCTGCCTCGTAGAGCGCGCTCACGATCTCTTGTGCGTGCTTCGAGGAACGGTCTTCGTAGTAGTCTCTGATTCCTCGCAGGTCCTGCTGCGCCTCCGACGACCAGTTTACGAGAGCCATTCTTCAAATTCCTCGCGGACCTGTTCGTGCGAAACGGTTCGCCCTTCTTCCACGTCGCTCCGCCCCCGCTCGACCTTACGCAGAAAGTGCAACTCGTAGAGAATGTCCTCGAACGTGGCATCTTCGTCCAGACGCTCGATGAGACGCAACGACGCTTGCTTGGCGGAAGGCGCAGCCATGATTTCACCTCCTCAGACGAATAGCAGTGTAGAAGGCCCGCCTTTTTCGCTTACCCCCACCCCGCCGGATTGGTCCGCCACGCGCTACTCCTCTACCAAGAACCGCCCGCGCGCCGGGTGGTCGGTAATCAGGCCGCTCGCGCCTAGCGCCTTCAGCGCGCGCATCCGCGCTGGATCGTTGACCGTCCACGGCACGACCTCGATGCCTCGCCGCGTGGCCTCCTCGACTGTCGCCTCGTCCACGCGGGCGTGGTGCGGGCTGTACACGTCGGGCGCGAAACCGAGCGCCTCGACATGGTCCGGCAGCGCGCCTTCGCGCTCCTGCCCCACCAAGAGCGCCAGTCGCCCGCCGAAGCCCATTCGGCGCGCGGCCCGGAGCGTGCGCGCATCGAAGGACTGGATCATTGCGCGCCGGGTGAGGCTGCCGTCGGGATCCGCTTCGGCGATGGTTTCGACGAGCCGGCGCGTGAACGTCTCGGGGTCGGGGTGGAAGCGCCCATCCCAGGCGGGCCGCGTTTTCGTCTCGATGTTGTAGAACAGGGGCGGGCGGCCCATCGCGGCGGCCAGCGCCTCGGCCTGGCGGAGCACGTCGGCCAGGCGCGGCTTGGGCGCAGCCAGGGGGCGTTGCTCGGGGAAGCCCGGCGCGCGGAGGCTGCCGCAGTTGTAGCGGGCGATCTCGCGGTAATCCATCTCGAAGAGCGCGTGCTTTTTTCCTTCGCCCTCGGGAATCGCCGCGCCGTTGGGCCGGCGGCAGAGCGCCGGGTTCATCCACGGCTCGTGGCTGAGCACGATCTGCGAGTCGGCGGTGACGGCGGCGTCCATCTCCAGCGTGACGGCCCCGGCGCGCAGAGCGTGGCGGAAGGCCGGCCACGTGTTCTCGGGCCGCGCCCCTCGCGCGCCGCGGTGGCCCTGAAGGTCGAAGACGGGCGGCGCCTGAGCAGGAGTCGGGGTTGCCGGCTCGGGCTGAAAAGGCATGGCAACGCAGGCCGAGAGCGAAAGCGCGAGAAGCGCGAAAGGGGCGGGGGTAGGCAGACGCACGGCAGAAGGCAGATTCGGAAGAGGCCCTGCGCAGCGTAGCAGCGTCGTGGCTCTGAAAAGTACGCCTCCGCCTCGCTTCCCGCAAGCGGGCGCCCCGGCTTGCGTTGCGCAGGGCGGCCTCCCTACTTGCTCCGCGCCTGTGCGATTGGAGGTCTGCGCACGCGCGCAGGAAGATCGCGCGAACCGACAAACCTTTGCAACGCACGCCTTTTCAAATCGGGTAGCTTCAGCCAGTCGCCTGCCCAAGCCCCCGGCTCGTTTTTCCCGCCCCCGCCCCACCGACGATGGAGCCCTCCGACAAACGCATCATCCCGGTCAACATCGAGGAGGAGATGAAGTCCTCCTACATCGACTACTCGATGTCGGTGATCGTGAGCCGGGCCTTGCCAGAC
>PXTT01000035.1 GCA_003022535.1 Bacteroidetes bacterium QS_9_68_14 | reverse complement strand
GTGCCGCTCTTTCCGCTCCACACGTGGCTGCCGGACGCGCACGTCCAGGCGCCCACCGGCGGCTCGGTCA
Organism: Bacteroidetes bacterium QS_9_68_14; assembly: GCA_003022535.1. GTDB lineage: Bacteria > Bacteroidota > Rhodothermia > Rhodothermales > Salinibacteraceae > QS-8-64-10. The sequence continues at coordinate 29,750 of PXTT01000035.1, read as the reverse complement.
TTCTGGCGGGCGTCTTGCTAAAGATGGGCACGTACGGGCTCGTGCGCTTCTGCCTGCCGATCTTCCCGGCGGCGGCGCAGCAGGCGGCGCTCGTCTTCGGCGTCCTCGCGGTGATTGGCATCATCTACGGGGCGCTGCTGGCGCGCGCGCAGCCGGACGCCAAGAAGCTCGTGGCCTACTCGTCGGTATCGCACCTCGGCTTCGTGGTGCTGGGGATCTTCGCCTTCACGACGGAGGCGATGCAGGGCGCGGTGATCCAGATGGTCAACCATGGCATCTCGACGGGGGCGCTCTTTTTGATGGTCGGAATGCTCTACGAGCGCCGCCACACGCGCCTGATGGCCGACTACGGCGGCCTTGCCGCGTCGGTGCCGGTGCTCACGTCGTTTGCGGTGTTCAGCGTGCTCGCCTCGGCAGGGCTGCCGGGGCTGAACGGCTTCGTCGGCGAGTTTATGATTCTGCTCGGCTCGTTTAAGAGCGAGGTGCTGGGGGCGCCGGTATTGGTGGCCTTCGCCACGCTGGGCGTGATCCTCGCAGCGGTGTATCTGTTGCACATGGTCTACCGCACGTTCTTCGGCGCGCTCGACCGCGAGGAGAACCGCACGATGCGCGACATGAATGTCCGCGAGGTGGCGCTGATGCTGCCGCTCGTGGCGTTGATGCTCGTGCTGGGCTTCTGGCCCCAGCCGTTCCTGGAGCGCACCCAGCCGGCGACGGATTTTCTTCTCCAGACCATCGAGGAGAAGCGCGCGGCCACACCTGGCGGGGAGGCGGTGGACCTGACGGATGTGTTTGGCGAGGACGAGGCGCAGGAGGACGGCGGGGCCAGCGACACGGCTACGCGCGGGCCGTGATTTCTTTTCGCATGGACCTTTTCGCATGGACACGAGACACGTCGTGCCCTTACTTTTCCCGAAACAGCAACGTTGCCATGGCTAGTCGTGAACCCCTTTCCGATAGCGACATCCAGCAGGCGCTCTCTGACGATCTCGACGGATGGCGCCACGAGAACGACAAGCTCCAGAAAACCTTCGAGCGCGCGGGCTTCCGCGATGCAGTCAGCTTCATCGTGCGGCTGGCCTTCCACGCCGAGGAGATGGTCCACCACCCGGAGTTGGAGAACGTCTACGACACGGTGGACGTGGCGCTCACGACGCACGACGCGGGCGGGAAGGTGACGGAAATGGATCTCGAACTGGCGCGCAAGATCGAGGAGGTCGCGTAGCCCCCGGGTTGCGGATTGCCCCCCGCGCATGAGGCGGGGGGCATCGACATCTGGACCGAGCAGTCACCTGCCAACGCGGAGCGCGTGGCCGGGGCACTCAAAGCGTTCGGGTTCGACACAGGCGCGCTGGCGCCGAACTCGTTTTCGAAAGACAATCCGGTGCGTACGGGTCATCCGCCGCTCCGCGTGAAAGCGCTGACCAGCGCGAGCGCGGCAAACGTCTCCGCCGGCTACGAGCGCCGGGGGGGAAGAGGAGCGGGGAAACGTCGAGACGGCGCCTACCAGCTCGGGCGACCTAAAAGCCAACAAGCAGGCGAGCGGACGCAATAAGGATTTGGACGACCTGAACCCACTTTCCTAATTCCCACGGGCACTCTACCTGATGCAACCTGCTGATGCAACCTGAACTCTCGCAACGCTTCGCCCAGCTCTGGGCCGACCTGCCGGAGATCTTCTCCCTCGGGCTGGTGGCCGTCGCGGGGCTGGCGATGATTACGTGGGACATCTTCGACAACAACGCGCCGGCGATCCCGTGGCTGGGCGCGGCGGCGATGGGCGGAGGCATCGTTTGGGAAGCCTTCGCGCTGGCGGGCAACCCGACGGCGACCGGGACGGCGATGCTGGGGCTGGTGCGCACCGGCGGCTTCGCGTCGTTTATCAACATTGTGATCCTCGCGTCGGGGATGCTTTCGATCATCCTGTCGGCGCCGTACCTGCGGCGGATCGACCACGACTACGGCGAGGTGTACTGCCTCATCATGTTCGCCACGGTGGGGATGATCCTGCTGGGCACGGCCAACCACCTCGTCTCGATCTTCGTGGGGCTCGAGACGATGTCTATCGTGCTCTACATCCTCACGGGGCTGGTGCGCGAGGACGAAGGCGCCGTCGAAAGCGCGCTCAAGTACTTCCTGCTGGGCGCCTTCTCGACGGGCTTCTTCCTGTACGGCATGGCGCTGCTCTACGGGGCAACCGGGACGATGGTCTTGCCAGAGATGGCCGCCGGCCTCGCCCAGCCCGCCGCGCCGGGCATGATCGGGAGCGAGCTTTTGTTCTGGGCGGGCGTGGCGCTTTTGCTCATCGGGTTCATGTTTAAAGTGAGCGCGGCGCCGTTCCACATGTGGACGCCGGACGTCTACCAGGGCGCGCCGACGACGCTCACCGGCTACATGTCCACCGCGTCGAAGGCGTCGGCGTTCGGGTCGCTCATTTTGATCTTAGTCTACGCGCTGCCGCCAGAGCACTGGCCGGCGGTCCTGGCGTTCGTGGCGATCGTGACGATGGTGCTCGGCAACGTGATGGCCCTCTCGCAGGCGAACGTGAAGCGGATGCTGGCCTACTCGTCGGTGGCGCACGGGGGGTACGTGCTCGTGGGCCTCACCGCCGGCACGCCCGAGGCCTACGGCGGAGCGCTCTACTACCTGCTCGTCTACGCGCTGATGAACATTGGAGCCTTCGGCGTGATGGCCTTCCTCGAATGGGACGGCAAAGCGGGGCGTGAGCAGACGCTCCAGTCGCTGGCGGGGATCGGCAGTCGCAAGCCGCTGCTGGGCATCACGATGGGCGTTTTCATGTTCAGTCTGATCGGGTTTCCGACGCTGGGCGGCTTCATCGGCAAGTACGCGGTCTTTGCCCCGGCGGTGCAGGCGGGCTACACGTGGCTCGTCATCATCGCCGTCCTGATGAGCGCGGTGTCGGCATTTTACTACCTGCGCGTGCTGTACGTCTTCTGGTTCATGGACGAAAGCGAGGCGGAGGGCCACGCGCACGAGGCGAGCTTCGAGGTGCCCTTCGCGCCGGCGGCGGTGCTGGTGCTGTGCGCGGCGCTCTTGGTGGTGCTGGGCGTGCTGCCGTTCCTGCTGGGCATGACGAGCGGCTTCTTCCCTGACGCAGGGACGGCAGCGCAGGCTGCAAGCAGCGCGTTGCCGTGAGCGAGGTGTTGCCGTGAGCGAAGCGGCTCTTCGCGGGCATTCTGAGCCGCACCGGGGCACGACGCGCTGTGCTCTGCATTCCATCCTCTGCCGCTCTCTTCTCTGACTGTTGCCACGCTCCCGCCATGCGCTTTCGCCGCGCTTTTCCCGTCGTCGCTGCCGCTGCGTTGCTGCTCGCCCTCGGGCCGCCGGTGGTGCCGCGCGCCTCGGCGCAGTCCGCTCCCCGCTCGCTGCCACAGGACCCGCTGCGGATGGCCACGGAGGTGGGGCGCTACCTCTTCGCCTACGACCAGGCGGCGAACCGCGCCACGACGATGCTGCTCTCCGAAGATGCGAACACCGACGCGGTCGAGACCACGCTCGCCCGGCAGCGCCGCGGTGGCTGGGCGGTGGGCTTCGGGCGCCTCACCGATGGCGGACGCTTCGAGATGATGCACAAGGTGATGCTCAACGAGGAGCGCCTCGTCGACGCGACGCGGACGCAGGTCGGCCGCCGCCTGCCCCGTGACAACTACTTCGCTCGCGCGGCGCGTGCCCAGCAGCAGGTGCGCGCGAAGCTGGACGGGAAGCACGGGCCGTACAACCTGCTCGTTCTACCCGTGGGGGCCGAGGAGGGGCACCTGACCGTCTACGCCCTCCCCGCGCAGACGAACGAGAACGCCTACCGCCTCGGCGGGGACTACCGCTTCGAGGTAGACCCGGCGGCGGGCGAGGTTGTCAGCCGGACGCCGTTGCACGAGAAATACTACGAAGTCGGCACGCTCCCGCAGGGGGTGTCCGCTTCGGCGCATGAGGCCGCGCGGCCGGTGGCGACGGACGTGCTCTTCGCCGCGGCGCGCCGCCCGAAGGCCCCGCACTTCGTGAAGACGGGCCAGGGGGTCTATCGCATCGCGCCGGGCGGGGCGATCTCGACCGTGCCGGCCACGCCGTTCGAGCAGCGCGGCGACGTGCGGATGCTGAAGGAGCGGCGGTGAGAGGACGGCAGACCGTGGACGATAGACGGCGGCCTTTCGATCTGAAAAGCGCGTTGCCGGCCAGGCGGTGAAGGGCGTAGCCGCGACGCTCGTGGGCAGGCGTAGAGACGCGAGCGCCCCAAGGGCATGACCGGTCGGCCCTCTCGCGCCTCTACGAGCGTCTCTGCAAGGCGGCGACACCCACGCGGGGCCCCGACGCAGTGCGAGGAGCCGCGGTCCGCTGCCTGAGCGGCGAACATGGCCTCACCCGATGTCGAACTCGTCGAGACGGCGGTAAAGGGTCGCGCGGCTCACGCCTAGTAGCTTGGCGGCCTCGGTGCGGTTGCCGCTGGCGGCCTGGAGCGCGGCGCGCACGCGGTCTTCTTCGCTTTCGGACGAGTCTTCGCTTCCGGCCGAGTCGCGCTCGGGCGGGGAGGCTTCTTCGGAGGAAGGAGCAGCGTGGCCTGCCGCGCCACGCTCGCCGGCAGCGCGCTCACGAACCTCCGGGGGCAGGTCGCCGGGCGCGACAGCCGGCCCCTCCGCGCGGATGACGGCGAACTCCAGCGCGTTCTTGAGTTCACGCACGTTGCCGGGCCAGTCGTAGTCCAGGAGCCGCCGCATCGCCGCGCGGCTGACCTCGCGGGGCGCGTCCTTCCCGGTAGTCGCGCGCGCTTCTTCCAGGAACGCCGGCACCAGCAGCGGCAGGTCGGTGCGGCGGGCGCGCAAGGGCGGCAGGTCCACGCGCGCCACGCGCAAGCGGTACAGCAAGTCGCGCCGAAAGCGGCCGGCTTTCACCTCGGCGGCGAGGTCGCGGCGCGTGGCCGCCACGACGCGCACATCCACGTCGCGCGGTTTGGTCTCGCCGACGGGCGTGACGGTCCGCTCCTCGAGGACGCGCAGCAGGTTGACCTGCACCTCCAGCGGGACGTCGCCGATCTCGTCGAGAAAGATCGTGCCGCCGTCGGCCGCCTCGAAGTAGCCCTCGCGGTCCTCGGTGGCGCCGGTGAAGGCACCCTTCGCATGGCCGAAGAGGCGGCTGGCGGCCAGGTCTTCCGTCAGCGCCGCGCAGTTGACGACGACGAACGGGCCCTCCGAGCGGGGGCCGAGATCGTGGAGGGCGCGGGCGACGAGCTCCTTGCCCGTGCCCGTCTCGCCGGCCACCAGCGCGGTGGAGCGCACGTCCGCGGCCTGGCGAATGTGGCGGAAGACCTTCTGCATCGGCTCGCTCTGCCCGATGAGGTCGTGAAAGCGGGCCTCCTCGCCCAGGCGCCGCCGCAGGGCGTGCACCTCGGTGCGGTCGTAGAAGGCGAAGACGCGCCGCCGGTCGTCGCGCGGGTCGTCGCGCACCTCGACCTCGACGACCGAGCAGGCGTGGTCGTCGGGGCTCGGACGGGCTTTTTCGCGCGCAGCACCGTCTGAAGACGCTTCAGGGGGAGCGGCGAGGCGAAGCTGCTGCCGCTCGCGCTCGGCGGGCGGGGCCTCCGCCTGGCGGGCGAGCGTGTCGAGCGCGTCTTCGGGAAGCGGGAAGGTCTCGCGCCACGGGCGGCCCGGCGTGGCGCCCAGGAGCGTGCGCGCGGACTCGTTGAGGAAGAGGACCTCCCCGTCTGCCCCCGTCAGCACCGCGCCGAAGCGCAGCCCGTCGAGCAGGCGGCGCAGGTCGCGGCGCTGGCGACGCAGGCGCTCCTCGAGGCCGTGCCGCGCGAAGGCCACCTCGATGGCGGCGTAAAGGTCGCGCGCCTCGAACGGCTTGACGACGTAGCCGAAGGGCGAAACCGCGGTGGCGCGGCGCAGCGTCTCGTCGTCGCTGTAAGCCGTGAGAAAGACGACCGGCCGCCCCGTCTCCGCGCGGATCGTCTCGGCCGCTTCGATGCCGTCGAGGTCGCCGGCGAGGCGGATGTCCATCAGTATCAGGTCGGGCGAGGTCTCGCGGGCGTGGGCGGCCGCTTCCTCGCCGGTGTCGAACGGGCCGGCCACGCGGTAGCCCAGCGACTGGAGGCGTTGCTCCAGCTCCATCGCCACGACGGCCTCGTCCTCGACGACGAGCACCTCAGCGTTCTCGGGGCCGGCGCCGTCGGATCCGTTTCCGGAAAAAACGGACGGGGATAGGTTCATGATGGCGTGCAAAGCAGCGGCGCAAAGAAGAAGCGAGAAGAGTGCCCGCCGGGGAGCGCTTACCTCGAAGCGGCCCCCTCTTCCCCCTCCAAGGGGAAGGCCACGATGAAGCGCAGGCCACGGGCGGAGCGCAGGCCATGGGCGCCGCTCGCGTGGCCGCTACCGGCCGAGCGTCCCTTGTCGGTAACTTCGAGCGTGCCGTTGAGCTGGCCGGTAAGGGCGCGCACCAGCTTCAGCCCCATCGAACCCGTGCTTCCGAGGTCGTCGGTCGTAAGGTCGTCCGGCAGACCCGTTCCGTTGTCTTCGACGACGAGCGTGGCCGTCGGCCCGTCTGTCCAGAAGCGCAGGTCGAGCGCCGGGGCGTCGGTCCCGTTCGAGGAAAAGGCGTGCTCGAACGCGTTGGCGACCAGCTCATTGGCGACCAGTCCCAGCGGAATCGCGCGGCCGACGGGCAACGGGCCGGCCTCCACGTGACGCTCGAAGCGCACGTGCCCGGCATTGTGGACGCGCATGAGGTGATCGCCGAGATCGTCGAGGTAGTCGGACACGTCGATCCGGGCGAGGTCGCTGGAGCGGTAGAGGCGTTCGTGCACCAGCGCCATCGAGCGGATGCGCTGCCGGCTGGCGGCGAGCCGACGCGTGGCGCGGTCGCCCGGCTCGCCGTCTTCCTGAAGAGAAAGCAGGCTGGAAATGACCTGGAGATTGTTCTTTACGCGATGGTGGATTTCGCGCAGGAGCACGTCTTTTTCCTCCAGGGACTGGCGGAGGCGCTCTTGGGCGGTCTGGCGTTCGCTGAGGTCCTGCGCCACGCAGACGGCGCGTTGCTTGCCCGCGCGCTCTCCATGGAGCGGGGCGTAGGAGAAAAGCACCGGCAGCGTCGAGCCGTCTTTGCGGCGGAGGGTGCCTTCCCCGCGGGCCGGGTCGCCGCCCGTGCTGCTTGCGCCGGCGGTCTCGGCCTCAGGCAGGAGGCGGCGCAACGGGAGCCCCCGAAGCTCGCTTGCCTCGTAGCCGAGGGCCTCGGTGGCCGCGCGGTTCGCCCGCTGCACGCGCCGCGCCGGGCCCAGCACCAGCAGCACTTCCGTCATCGAGTTGAGGATGTCGTTGAGATGCGCTCGTGGGACGGTGCGCTGGCGAAGCTGGCGGACGGCCGTCGAGAGCGCATCGTGGAGCGGCTGGAACGAGGCGTCGGGCGCCGCCGGCTCGTGGCTCTCTTCGCGGCGGCGCTTCTTCTCTTCCTCGCGGCGCAGCCCTAGGCGGCGTGCAGCCCCGGCGGCGCGCTCGACCTCACGCCGCAGTGCGCGCTGGGCCCACCACGCCAACGCCCCGGCGCCCACCGCGCCTATGGCCGTGGCGGCGATCAGGATGAGGCGCGCGCGCTCCACGAAACGTGCCGCGCCGGGGGTGCCCGCCAGCGCCGGGGCCGCGCGCGCCAGCACCAGCAGGGCCACGCCGCCCACCCCCAGCACGGTGAGGGCGAGCGCTCCGTAGCCGAGGGCGAGGCGCTGGCGCAGCGACATGGCAGGGAGAGCGCGGAGAGGGGAGAACGGAGCACCGGGGAGTCGTGAGCAGGCCCCCAGACCGCTGGCGTGGGGCCCGGCACGGCATTCATGACTCCTCCTCGTGCCGAAGGGTAAAGACAACCGCTCCGGCAAGATCGTCGTGGATTTCGAGGGTGCGCTCGGCGTCGGTGTACCCGGCCTTCTGCACCTCGATGGTGCGGCGCCCCAGGCGCAGCGCGAACGGACCGGGCGTTACTTTATTCTTTCGCAGCGTGCCGTCCACGGTGACGGCGGCGCTCGGCACGTCGTCGCCATCGGGGGTGCGCGCGGTGATGCGCACGCGCTTCGTCTCGCGCAGGTCAAAGACACGGGTGCGCTCGTCGCCGGCCTCCAGGGAGACGCGCTCGGTGCGGGTGCCCAGCTCGGGGTGGGTGAGCGTAAGCGTGTGCGTCCCCGGCGCCAGCGTGTCGGTGTGGAAGGCGTCGGTGCTACGCGCGACGACCGCGCCGTCAATGGCGAGCGTGCCGGAGGGATCGAGACGTACGTTCAGCACCGCCGCGCGCTCGGCGGGCAACGCCTCGTCGTTGGAGGCACGGTCTGTGGCGCGGCGAACGTCGCGGGCGTCCGGCGCGCCAGGAGCAGGAGGGGACGCTTCTTCGTCCCGAACGGGTTCGTCCCGAACGGGCGCGAGGCGCATCCGAAAGTCCGTCCGGCTTCCGCGGGCGGCCGTCAGGGTCGTGTCGAAGCCGGGGAAGCCGGGTTTTTGCACGCGTACCCGCACCGACCCGGGCTCGACGGGGGCGTCGCGGAGCGGGGTCGTGCCGGCCGAGTCGCCGTCGAGGTAGACGGTTGCCCCCGTGGGGGCGGAGCGCACCGAGAGGCGCGTGGCCGCCGGCGCCTCGCCGGCCGCGGGGGCGCGCGCGTCCGCGGTCGAGGCGGAGCGTGTGACGGGTCCCGAGCCGGAAGGAGCCGGCAGGAACGAGCGCGCGGCCCAGAGCGCCCCGCCCAGCAGCGCGCACGCCCCTGCGAAGAGCAACGCGGCCGTCAGGGTCGAGGCGCCGGGGATTCGCTTTGCGAGCCACGCGCTGCCCGGCAGCCACGCCGGGCGCTCGCTCGCGTTGCTTCCCGCCGCGGGCGAGGCCGGCGCGGCGCTCGCCTCGCCCGCGGCAAAGGGGGCCAGCGCGGCGTGCAGCACGTCGGCGCTCTGGGCGCGCTCCGACGGGTCTTTGGCAAGGGCCTTCATCACCGCCGCCGAGAGGCCGCCGGGAACGCCGGGGGCAAAGGCGACAGGCGGTTTGAACGGTTCTTCGACGACGTGGCGCTGCACGGCGAAGGTCGTCTGGTCCCGGTCGAAGGGCGGGCGCCCGGCCAGCGCCTCGTAGAGCATCATGCCGAGGGCGAACAGGTCGCTGCGCTCGTCGGCCTCGCGCAGGCCCTCAACCTGCTCGGGGGCCATGTACCCGGCCGTCCCAGAGGTCTCGCCGGGGGCCGTGAGCTGCGTGTCGGCCGAGCGGATCTTGGCCAGCCCGAAGTCGGTGATTTTGACCGGCGGCCCTTCGCCGGGCGTGAAGCCGGCGGGCACGATCAGGTTGGAGGGTTTGAGGTCGCGGTGCAGAACGCCGGCCTCATGGGCGTGGCCCACCGCGCGCAGGACCGGCAGAAAGAGCGCCACCGCCTCGCCCGGGGGCAGCGGACCGTGCTCGTCGAGGTAGGCCCCCAACGGCCGGCCCTCGACGTACTCCATGACGATGTAGACGCCCTTGACCGACTCGCGCAGAGCGTGCACGCGCACGATGCCGGGATCGTCGAGCCGCGCCAACGCTCGCGCCTCCCTTGTTGAGGCCCGTGTCGGTCGCGCGGTAGACCGTCCCCATGCCGCCGTGCCCAACGACGGCTTCGATGCGGTACTCGGCAACCGTTTCTCCGACCATGCGGGGTGTCGAGAGGCGTGCGAAGGGGCCAGACTGGAGGCGTGCAACGGTGCTCCGCCATTGGTAAAAAAACGTCCAGCGAGGCTGCCATGCAAGGAGGCGCAGTGAAAGGGCAACGCAAGGGCCCGGGCACGTTCGTTCGCCGCGCCGTCCCCCAGGAGGCCGCAGGAACGGTAACGAGCATGTGACCGCAAAACATTTGCGCAAAACGGAGCGTTTCTCCGGCGGTCGCCCCGAGAGGCAGCGCCCCGTTCAGGCGACTTTCGCATCACCCGCGCCTCCCCCCTCAACGCTCCGGCATCCTATGGCTTTCCAGCTTCCCGACCTGCCCTACGATTACGACGCGCTCGAGCCAACCATTGACGAGCGTACGATGAACATTCACCACACCGGCCACCATCAGGGCTACACCGACAAGCTCAACAAGGCTCTCGACGGGCACCCCGACCTGCAGGAGAAGTCCATCGAAGAGATCCTGCGCGACCTCGACGGGGTGCCGCAGGACATCCGCACGGCCGTGCAGAACAACGGCGGCGGGTACGCCAACCACGCGCTGTTCTGGACGATCATGTCGCCTGCGGGCGGCGGCAGTCCCGACGGCGACCTCGCCAGCGCCATTGACACCGCCTTCGGTTCGTTCGATCAGTTCAAGCAGCAGTTCGAGAGCGCCGCAACAGGGCGCTTCGGCAGCGGCTGGGCATGGCTGGTCGTCGACCCGGGCGGCGGCCTGCACGTCTACAACACGCTCAACCAGAACAGCCCCTACATGGACGGCCACACGCCGATTCTGGGGCTGGACGTGTGGGAGCACGCCTACTACCTCAACTACCAGAACGGGCGTGGGGAATACGTCTCGAACTTCTGGAGCGTGGTAGACTGGGACCAGGTGGCCCAGTACTATGCCGACGCCCAAGGCTGACGGTACGCTGCCGAGAAGCACGCTGCCAAGGCGAGCGCGGCGGGCAACGGGATCGTCCGGTTGCCCGCCGTTCGCTTGCGGGAGCGGGGCGGAACAGCGGGCGGCGTGTGCGGTGCGTATTTCTCCTTCTATGCCCTGCCTCGCCGTCGCGTCCCGGCCACGCCCTATGGAAACCGGCATCGAAAGCGATTTGCTCAGCGGCGTGCTCTACGTCAGCCTGGCGGTGCTGAGCCTGGCAGTGCTGGTGGCCTTCGGGCGCGTCCTCAGAGGCCCAAGCCTGCCGGACCGCGTGGTCGCCATCGACTACGTGTCTTACGTCACGATGGGCTTTCTGGGCACATACGCCATCCTGAGCGGGCGCGAGGCGTACATCGACGCGGCGCTCGTGCTGGGGCTGCTGGCCTTCATCGGGACCATCGCGCTGGCGCGCTACGTGGAGGGGCGAAGCGAGACGCAGCAGCACGCCGAGGCCTACGGAACGGGCGCGTTTCGCTCCGAAGGCCACGTTGGGGGGGCACGTCACCGCGAGGAAGGACGCCCCGACCAGCAGGTCCGCGCCGGCGGGCAGACCAAGCGCGCGCGGCGACGGGCGGAGGCGTCGGCGCAGCCGCGCTCGGCTGAAGGAAGGGAGCGCGGAGAACCGAGTTCGACCGACGACGAAGCCGACGAGTGATGCGCGAGATCATCAGCGCCCTGCTGCTTCTGGGCGGGGCCTTTTTCACGCTGGCTGCTTCGATGGGTATCCTCCGCCTGCCGGACTTTTTCCTGCGCGTGCATGCCATCACGAAGGCCGGCACGCTGGGGGTGGGGATGATCTTCTTGGGCGTGGCCGTCTTCTTCGGTGAGCTGGCAGTGGTCACGCGCGCTTTAGCGACCGTGGCCTTCGTGCTCGTGACCGCGCCGGTGTCGAGCCACCTGATCGGGCGCGCGGGCTACCTCGATCGCGTGAAGATGTGGGAGGGCACCAGCATCGACGAACTGCGCGAGCTGTACCACCTGCGCCGCAAAACCACCGAGGAGCAACGCGACGCGGAAGAGGAGGCTTGAGGGAGAGGCAGGTTTGAAGGTGAGAGGGGGAGTGGGGACGTTGACGATGGGGAATCGAGGAGCGAGGGTCGTTTTTGGGCGGCGTGGTGGCGGCCCGAGAGAGGGACGACTGACCACAGGCGACCAACAACCAATAACCAACAACCAAATCCGTGCTCTGGGCTGTTCTTAGCATCTTTGCGCTTGCGGCGGTCGCGCCGGTGGTCGTAGGCGTAGTGCATCGCCTCGGGGGCGGGGGGCGCGCGGCCGGGTGGATCCTGGCGCTCTTGCCGGCGGGGCTGTTCGCGTACTTCCTGCGGCAAGCGCCGGCGGTGGCGGAGGGCGCCATCCAGCAGAGCATGCCCTGGGTGCCGGGCTTGGGGGTGGAGCTGGCCTTCTACCTCGACGGGCTGGGGCTGCTCTTTGCGCTTCTGATCACCGGGATCGGGGCGCTGATCGTAGCCTACGCCGGCGGCTACCTCGCCGGACACGACCAGTTGGGGCGCTTTTACAGCCAGCTCTTGCTCTTCATGGGGGCCATGCTGGGGCTGGTGGTCGCTGACGATCTGATCTTGTTCTTTGTCTTCTTCGAGCTGACGAGCCTCGCGTCGTACCTGCTGATCGGCTTTTACCACGGGGAAGAGGGCTCGCGCGTAGCGGCGCGCAAGGCGCTTGTCGTCACCGGCGGGGGCGGGCTGGCGCTCCTGGGCGGCTTGCTGCTACTGCACCAGGTGACGGGAACGTTTCAGTTTTCGGAAATGCTGGCGATGGTGTCGAGTGGCGGCGGCCACGGCGAAAGCGGCAACCTCGTCACCAGCAGCCCGCTCTACGGATGGATCTTGGCGCTCGTCTGCGTGGGGGCCTTCACCAAGAGCGCGCAGTTCCCATTTCACTTCTGGCTGCCGGCGGCGATGGCCGGCCCCACGCCGGTGAGCGCCTACCTGCACTCCGCCACGATGGTGAAAGCGGGCGTCTTCCTGCTCGCGCGCCTCTCACCGATCCTCGGCGGGACGGCCGCGTGGGCGTGGACGCTGGTGCCCGTCGGGGCCTTCACGATGGTGGTGAGCGCGTGGCTGGGCTTGCGCTTCCGCGACCTCAAGCAGGTGCTGGCCTACACCACCGTCATGGTGCTGGGGCTGCTGGTGATGCTGCTCGGGATCGGGACGCCCACCGCCATTGAGGCGATGGTGACGTTCACCGTCGTGCACGCGCTTTACAAGGGCGCGCTCTTCATGATGGCGGGCAACATCGACCACGAGGCCGGCACGCGCGACGTGCTCGAGCTCGGCGGACTGCGAGGAAAAATGCCGCTCACGTTCGCAGGCGGCCTCCTGGCGGCGCTCTCGATGGCGGGCCTGCCGCCGTTTTTCGGGTTCATAGGGAAGGAAGTGGTCTATGAGGCGGGCCTGGGGGCCGGGGCGAGCGGCTACGGCGTGCTGGCGGCTTCGGTCTTGGCAAACGTAGCGCTCTTTGCCGGGGCGCTGGTGGTGGGCGTGAAACCGTTCTTCGGCGAGCGGCGTGCGGCGCTGACGATGGAGCCGCACGAAGCGCCGCCGTCGATGTGGCTGGGACCCGTCGTGCTGGGCGCCGGCGGCCTCGTGCTGGGAGGGATGCCGGAGCTGGTGGACACACGGGTCCTGGTGCCCGCCTCCGACGCCATCCAGGCCAGCCACCACTCCTTCCACCTCAAGCTCTGGCACGGCTTCAATGCCGCGCTGGGGCTGAGCCTGGCCACCTTCGCGCTTGGGGGGGCGCTCTACTACCGTTGGCGGACGCTCCACGCCAGCCGCCCGATGAAACGCTTCGCCGCCGCCCTCGCCGCCGGGCCGGGCCGGGTCTTCGAGCGGGGCCTCTACCGCGGCGTGCGTGGGAGCTACCACGTCACGCGCCTCATGCAGAGCGGCAAGCTGGGCGTCTACCTCGTCGTCATTCTCGGCTTCATCGCGCTCTTGGTGGGCGGGGCGTTCGTGGGACGGCTGGAGCTGGTCGCGTGGCCGGACGGGATGGCCTCGCCGCGCTACTACGAGGTCACGCTGGCCGTCGCCATCGTCGCGGCGGCCGCGGTGGCTGTGCGGGCGCGCTCGCGCTTCGTGGCGATCCTGGCACTCTCGGTGGCCGGGTATTCGATTGCGATGGTGTACCTCTTTTTCGGGGCGCCGGACCTGGCGATGACCCAGTTCGCCGTCGAGACGCTCACGCTGGTGCTTCTGGTGCTGGTCTTGGCGAACCTGCCGCGCTTCTCCTTCGAAAAAGCCTCCTGGAAGCATGCCCGCGACGGGGTCGTAGCGGGGGGCGTGGGCGCGGTCGTGACGCTCTTGATGTGGAGCGGTCTCGGGCGCGGCCTCGACCGCAGCGTCAGCCGCTACCTTTCGGAAAATGCCTACGACTTGGCGAAGGGACACAACATCGTCAACGTCATTCTCGTGGACTACCGCGCGCTCGACACGCTCGGGGAGATCACGGTCCTCACGATGGCCGCCCTCGGCGTCTACGCGCTGATGCGCCTCCCGCCCCTCGACGGGGAGAGCGACCGCCCCGAGCCGCCCGGCGCGCCGGAGGAGGCCGGCGGCCCGGGAGCAGCCTCCGACGGGCAACGCGGGAGCAAAGCGCAGCTCCCGCAAGCCGCCGGGCCGAACCGCTAAACGTGCACCGCCTCAGGCTATGCGAGACGAGCAGATTCACATCCAGACGCCGCTTTTCCGCTCCACCCTCATGGAGGGAGACGGGGGAACGCGCGTGTGGCTGAAAATGGAGGCACTCCAGCCGTGCGGCTCCTTCAAGGCGCGCGGCATCGGGCACGCCTGCCGGCGCTACGTGGAGGACGGGGCCGAGGCGTTGCTTTCCTCCTCGGGCGGCAACGCGGGGCTGGCGGTGGCTTTCGCCGGGCGACGCCTGGACGTGCCCGTCACCGTCGTCGTGCCCGAGACGACCAAGCCGCGCGCCATCGAACTGCTCCGCGCCGAAGGGGCCGGGGTCGTGCAGCATGGGCGCCACTGGCCCGCCGCCCACCAGCACGCCCTCGCCGAGCATGCCCAAGAGAACACCGCTTACATCCATCCCTTCGACGACCCGAACATCTGGGAGGGCCACGCTTCCGTCATCGACGAGGTGTGCGCCGAAGCGGTCCGTCCCGATGCGGTCGTGCTGTCGGTGGGGGGCGGGGGGCTGCTCTGCGGAGTGGTGGAGGGGCTGCGCCGCAACGACCTGGGCGACGTGCCGGTCCTGGCCGTCGAGACGCGCGGGACCGATTCACTGAGCGCCTCCGCCCGCGCGGGCCGGCACGTCGAGCTGGACGGCATCAGCAGCGTGGCCACCTCGCTGGGGGCCACGAAGGTGACCGAGCGCGCCTACGCGCTGCTCTCGGAGCACGAGATTGTCCCGCGCGTCGTCCCCGACGCGAAGGCGGTGGAGGCGTGCCGCCGCTTTCTCGACGACCACCGCGTGTCTGTGGAACCGGCCTGCGGGGCAAGCCTCGCCGCCGTCTACGAGCCCGACGCGCTCACGCAAGACAAAGAAGACCTGCTCGTGATCGTCTGCGGCGGCGCCGGCGTCACGCAAGAGCTGCTGGCGACGTGGCGCGAGCAGGCCGAAGCGACAGCGCCCCCCGGCTCCTGACCTCTGGCTCGGACTCCCGGCGGCACGGAAGGTTTTCTCCGAAGAGACGCCGCCGTTTCGTCCCCGCGACTAACCCCCCGCCCCTCATGAGCAACCATCGGCAGACCGGTTCCGGCCCGCGCCCCGACCGCACGCAGGGGACCGACGGACCAACCCCCCCTGGAGAAAAGCCCTTCGGAGGGATGCGCGAGGAAAGCGGCATGCTCTTTTCATTGATCTTGCGCGTGGCCACGCGGCTCATCATTCCGCTGCTGCTTCTGTTTTCGATCTTCCTGCTCTTGCGCGGTCACAACGACCCGGGGGGTGGCTTCGTGGGCGGGCTCGTGGCCGGGAGCGGGTTCGTGCTCTACGCCTTCTCGCGTGGGGGCGGGCAGGCGCGGCGCGCCCTCAACGTGCCACCGCGCTTGCTGCTGGGGGCGGGACTGGCCTGCGCGCTGGGGGCGGGGCTCCTGGCGCTGGGGCGCGGCGAGCCCTTCCTGCACAGCCTGTGGACGCCGGAATGGACGCTCCTGGACGGTCACATAAAAGCGGGCTCGACGCTGCTTTTCGACATCGGCGTCTTCTTTGTGGTCGTCGGAACGGTGCTGCTCATGGTTTTCTCCATCGGCCAAACGGGCTACACAGAGACCGAACGTTTGTAGAGGCGTGGGCTTCTGAGGAGGATAAGTTAGGCAGAAAAAGGCAACCCGGCGAGCGTTGGAAACGTCGGCGACGCTCCGCCCCATTCGCAATCTCCCATTCGCAATCTGCAATCGAAATGGAAGCTATTCTCGCCGTCGTGATCGGGGTGCTCTTCGCCGCGAGCTTCTACCTGCTCCTGCGGCGCAACCTGCTGCGCTTTATCGTCGGCCTCATCATTCTGAGCAATGCGGCCAACCTCGTGATCTTCACGATGGGCCGCCTCACGCGCGAGCATCCGCCGATCATCCCCAGTGACGGGCACGTCCCGCCCACGCCCTACGCCAACCCGCTCCCGCAAGCGCTCATCCTGACGGCGATCGTTATCAGCTTCGGCCTGTTGGCCTTCGCGCTGGTGCTCGTTTACCGCAACTTCCAGACCACCGACACGCTCGACACCGAGCGCATCCGCAGCGCCGAGCCGCCCGAGCCGCTGGAGGCGCGCTTTGGGGAGGAGGCGGTACGCGAGCAACGCCTGCCGGCATGAGCTGGTCGGTGGCGGATGGTTCGGAGCGGTCGGACGCATTGATGAACGGGGCACGATCCACTATTGAGCAAGAGAAGCGAGGGGCCTTGCGTCATACTCTTGCGGCGCGGACCATCCACAATTCACGAAAACCGCTGCACTACCGGCGCGACGAGTTTCCCGCTCCCGACCTGAAGAGATGCGCGTACTCTTAGTCTTGCCGCTGGCCATTCCGCTGGCGACGGGCGTCGTTGCGCTCCTGCTGCGGCGCTTTCGCGGCGCGCAGCGCGCCGTAAGTGTCCTCGGGGCGGCGGGGCTTTTGGCGGCGACCGTCGCCGTGCTCACGCAGGGGCAGGTCGAGGGCATTGTGGCCGCGCAGATGGGGGGCTGGGCCGCGCCCTACGGCATCACCCTGGCGGCCGACGCGCTGAGCGCCGGGCTGCTGGTGGCCACGGCGCTGGTGCTGCTGGCCACGATGGTTTACGCGGTCTTCGGGATGGACGCCGAGCGGGAACGCTTCGGCTTTTACCCGCTCACGTTCCTGCTGGTGCTGGGCGTGAACGGGGCCTTCATCACGGGCGACCTGTTTAACCTCTACGTCTGGTTCGAGGTGCTGCTGATCGCCTCGTTCGTGCTCTTGGTCCTCGGCAACGAACGCCTCCAGCTCGACGGGGCAATCAAGTACGTCGGCATCAACCTGATCTCATCGGTGGCCTTCCTGGTGGCGCTGGGGCTCTTCTACGGGCAGACGGGCACCCTCAACATGGCCGACGCGGCGGGCAAAGTGCAGGCGGCGGGCCTCAGCGGCACGCCGATGGAGGCGGCGCTCGTGTCGCTCTTCATCGTGGCCTTTGGAATCAAGGCGGGTATCTTTCCGCTCTTCTTTTGGCTGCCGGCGTCGTACCACACCCCGCCCGCACCGGTCGCGGCCGTCTTCGCGGGGCTGCTCACGAAGGTGGGACTCTACGCCATGGTACGGGTCTTTCCGCTCGTCTTCGGCGCGCCGACCGGGTACACGCAGGTCGTGCTCCTCGTCGCGGCGGGGCTGACGATGATCGCCGGCGTGCTGGGGGCGCTCGTGGAGCGCGACGTGCAACGCCTGCTGGCCTTTCTGGTCGTCACCGCGATGGGGTACGTCCTGATGGGGCTGGCTTTCTACACCGAGCTGGGCCTGACGGGAACGGTCTTCTACATGGTTCAGGACGTGGTCGTGAAGGGGACGCTCTTTCTGCTGGCGGGGCTGATGCAGCAGGCTACGGGCGCGCGGCGGCTGGGGCAGATGGGCGGGCTCTACCTGAAGCGGCCGTTTCTGGCGCTCCTGTTCTTTACGCCGTTCTTTTCGCTGGCGGGGTTTCCGCCGTTTCCCGGCTTCTGGGGGAAGCTGACGCTCCTGCAGGCGGGCTTCCAGGCGGGGCAGGGCTGGCTGGTAGCCATCGCACTGGCGGTGGGGCTGGTGACGCTGCTGGTCGTGGCGCAGGTCTTCTCGGTGGCCTTCTGGCGCGACGGGCCGGCCGAGAAGGCCGAGACGCCGGCCGTGCCGCGCGCCACGCGCTGGGCGACGACCGCGCCGGTGGCGGGACTGGTCGCGTTGCTCCTCGCGCTGGGCCTGTGGGCGCAGCCGCTCTACGACCTCTCCGCCCAGGCGGCCGTTGGCCTGATGAACCCCGAGGCGTACATCCAGGCGGTTTTGGGTTCGTAAGTTTGTAAGAGGGAGGGGTGTAGGTGCACAAGTTCGCAACGCCTGCGCCCGTGACCCGCCCCCCTTACCGCTCCCATACTCACGCACCTGCCCCCTGACCGATGCGTTTCTACCTGCCGCGCGTCGTGCTCCTCGCGCTCGTGTGGGCCGCGCTCAAAGGTGCCTTTACGGTGCTGAACTTGCTGGCGGGCGTCGTCTTCGGCTTAGCCGTGCTGCTGCTGGTGCGCCCGCTCTACGAGGACGCGGGCCCCGAGGAAGCCACGACCGGCAATGTGACCGGGCTTTTCAAACGGCTTTTCTGGACGGGCGAGCTGCTTCTGTATTTCATCTACGAGCTCGTTAAGTCGAGCATCGAGGTGGCGCAGACCGTCCTCCGGCCTGACATGAAGCTCAACCCCGGCATCGTGTCGCTGCCGCTGGACTGCACGACGGGGCTGGAGATCACCACGCTGGCGAACCTGATCTCGCTGACGCCGGGCACGCTCAGCCTGGAGGTCTCGCCCGACGAGGAAAAGCTCTACGTTCACGCCATGTTCATCGGGGGCGAGGAGGCCTCCACGCGCGAGTACATCAAGCATACGCTCGAACGGCGCGTCATCCGCGCGCTGGGGCCGTATGGTCGTGGGGAAGACGGAAAAAGAAAAGAGGGAGCGTGATGGCGAAAATCGAGAATCGAGAATCGGAGGTTGAGCACCGCCTCCCGGCGGATGCGCTTCTGCGGCGCGTGCGCTGGGACGCGGCCCAGGTCGAGGCGTGGCGCGCGTTGCTTTCGGAGGCAGAGCGGGGGCGGCTGGACGGCTACGGTGTCGAGAAGCGGCGGCGCGAGTTTCTGCTGGGGCGCGTGGCCGCCCGCCAGCTGCTGGCCGGCGTGCTGGGCTGCGCGCCGGCGGAGGCGCCGATGGAGGTGGCCGGGAGCGGGGCCGTGGAGGTGCGCGGCGGACACGGCCTGCGCCTCTCGATTTCGCACACGGGCGCCGAGGCGGTCGCGGCGGTCGCCGAGCGGCCCGTGGGCGCAGACCTGGAGCGCATCCAGCCGCGCCCCGAGCGCCTGCACCGCTTCCTGCTCGCGGAGGCAGAGCGACCGCTTCTGGAGCAACGCGCGTTGTCGGCAGACGCGGCCTTCGCGCTCTGCTGGGCGCTGAAGGAAGCCACGCTCAAAGCGCTGGGCTGCGGCCTACGTCGCTCGCCGAAAACGGTGCGCATTGCGAAGCTCAACGCCGAAGCGAGGACGGCACGGCTCGAAGCGCGCGGCGGCGAGACGGCATCGTTCGAGGCGCAGTTCGCGCGCGACGGAAAGCTGTGGCTCGTCGTCGCGTACGAGGCGGGCGACCGGAACTGACGCTTCGGCAGGGCGACGCGAGGGCCACGGCACGTTGCCCACTCCTCTCTGCTAAAAAGACCGGCTGATTCTTTGATCTCCGACCTCTTCACCTCCGGGGCGTGGCAGCCCGTCGAGGGCTTCGAAGCCCTCGAAGACGTAACCTACCACCGCGCGAGAAGCGCCGGCGTGGTGCGCGTGGCCTTCGACCGGCCCGAGGTGCTGAACGCCTTCCGCCCGCAGACGGTCGACGAGCTGTGTCGCACGCTCGACCACGCCCGCCAGACGCCCGACGTGGGCGCGGTGCTCCTCACCGGCAACGGGCCGTCTGAGAAGCATGGCAAGTGGGCGTTCTCCACCGGCGGGGACCAGCGCATTCGCGGGCAGGCCGGCTACGAGTATGCGGGTGACGAAGAAGGCGAGGAGCGCGACTCGGCGCGTCTGGGCCGTCTCCACATCCTCGAGGTGCAGCGGCTCATCCGGTTTATGCCGAAGGCGGTGATCGCCGTGGTGCCAGGCTGGGCCGTCGGCGGCGGGCACTCGCTGCACGTGATCTGCGACCTGACGCTCGCCAGCCGGGAGCAGGCGAAGTTCAAGCAAACGGATGCGGACGTGGCCTCTTTCGACGCCGGCTACGGCTCGGCTTACCTCGCGCGGCAGGTGGGGCAAAAAAAGGCGCGCGAGATTTTCTTCCTGGGCCGCACCTACGACGCCGAAGCGGCCGCCGAGATGGGCATGGTCAACGCCGCCGTCGCGCACGAGGAGCTCGAAGAAGAGGCGCTCGACTGGGCACGGGAGATCACCGCCAAGAGCCCGACGGCCA
The DNA here is from genome assembly GCA_003022535.1 of Bacteroidetes bacterium QS_9_68_14. Classification (GTDB taxonomy): domain Bacteria; phylum Bacteroidota; class Rhodothermia; order Rhodothermales; family Salinibacteraceae; genus QS-8-64-10. Next base: position 9,555 of record PXTT01000035.1, on the reverse strand, counting down.
TCCGAATGCTTAAGTACGCCTTCAACCAGATCGACGACGGCCTCACGGGGCAGCAGCTTTTTGCCGGGGAGGCCACGCGCCTGGCCTACGGCACCGACGAGGCGCAGGAGGGGCGCGACGCGTTCCTGGAGAAGCGCGCCCCGGATTACTCGGACGAACCGTGGCACTTCTGAGTGCGGGAGTGCGGGGGTGTGGGAGTAGGGGCTCGTTCGGCAACGCGACTACTGGATGAAAACCATCCATCATCCGCCAGATGCTGTGTTGCGAACGGTTTACGTCACGGCCAACGACCGCGGAGCCGAGGCCGACGTCGTGGCGGCGTTGCTACGCAAGCATCGCGTGTTGGAACGCCGTGCCGCGCGAGACGTTCGGATGTCTGTCTTTTATTTCCTCAGCCGACTGTTTTCATCATGGCCCAGCAAGCGACCGAGTGGTTCGGCATGCGGCTCACGCCCGACCAGAAAGCCCAGATCGAGCGCCTTGCCGAGCAACGCGACAGCACGCAGAAAGACGCCGTCATGCGACTGGTCGAGCAGGCGGTGGCCGATGAGAAAGAGAAGGAGCCTATTGAGGCGGAGCCGGGGTCTATCTTGGACTTGGCTGGAGACCTGATCGGCTCGATTGACGATCCCAATGGGCCGACGGATCTCTCCACCAATCCAAAGCACATGGAAGACTATGGCAAAGACTGACGTGCTCATCGACGCGGGACCGCTGGCGGCTGCTTTTTACCAGCGCGACCAGCACTATGAGTGGGCGCGGCGTCAGGTGAGTCACATCTCGCCTCCAATGTACACCTGCGAGGCCGTTCTCTCGGAGGCTTTTCATCTACTGGGGAGCGTGCCGCAGGGCGCGCAGAAGCTCTTGGATTTTCTGGAGCGTGGGTTCGTCGCAGTCCCCTTCTCCTACGCCGAGCACGCCGGCCCCGTCCGCGAGTTGATGCGCACGTACGCCGACCAGCCGATGTCTTTCGCCGATGCCGGCCTTGTGCGCATGGCCGAAGTGCGCCGCGCGGCGCAGGTGTTCACCACCGACGACGACTTCCACGTCTACCGCACCACGGGCGGCGAAGCGCTCGACGTGCTCGCGCCCGCCGCCCGCTGATCTCGTCCCATCGCCTCGCGCGCTTCGATGCTTCGCGCTGCCGCCGCTGCTGCCGCCCTCGCTTCCGCGTTGCTGCTCGCGTTGCCCGCCGCTGCATACGGGCAGCAACGTCCAGCGGCTGACAGCACCGTCAGCGCCGGGACCGCTGCGGTCCGTGCGGTGATCGACCGCCTCTTCGACGCCGTGCGCGCCGGCGACAGCGCGGCGGTGCGCGCCACCTTTGCCCCGCCGATGCGCCTGATGACCGTCGCTGCGCAGAAGAAGGGCGGGGACGCGAAGTACGCGAAACGCCCGCGGACCGCTTCGTGCAAGCGGTGGGCGTGCCGCACGACGCGACGTGGGACGAGCGCGTCTGGGACGTGAAGATCCGCCGCGACGGGCCGCTGGCCTCGCCTGGGTGCCGTACGCCTTCTACCTCGGCGACCGGATGAGCCACTGCGGCACCAATGCCGTTCAACTGGCGAAGCGCGGCGGCCAGTGGCAGATTGTCCAGATCACCGACACGCGCCGGTCGGATTGCGGCGATTTCGTGCCCGAGGCGGTGCGGGGGGAGGAACGATAGCTGTGCGACGATTTCAGGCGTGCTCCGGCACGATGGCGAAGGCCTCGCGCATATCGCTATCGCTCAGGAAGTCGCACTATTCGACTTTGAGTCGTTCGACATTGCGGTAAGCAACTGCCTAAGTTGGGAAAGGCAGTTGTAGGTAAGCCGCCGCCTGCTACGGCTATAGGTTGACTGCAACTGCGCCGCGATCTGTACCTACTTCAATCTTTAAAAACGTCCATTTCTGTGGCTGCTGAAAACTCGAACGCAAACGATTCGACTCTTTCAATGAATGGCCAGCAACCCGACGTGAAAGCTGCGGCGGAAGAACTCGGCTACGATAGCGCCGAGGAGTACCTGATGGCTCTGCATGAACTGCACCAGAACGGACAGATCCACGTTCCTCCGAAGAATGCTCCTGCCCCAGACCCAGAAACCCAACGTCCTCAGTTATACTTCGAGCGTGCTGATGGAGAGATCTATCACGGGGATTCTGCGAAGCTCATGGCAGACGAATTGGGGGAAGAGAGCGTCGATCTCATTGTGACCAGTCCTCCCTTCGGGCTACTCAAGGAGAAGGACTATGGAAATAAGGATGCGGATGCCTACCTGAACTGGTTTGATCAGTTTGCCAGTGGGTTCAGGCGTGTGCTGAAGGAAAGTGGCAGCTTAGTTATAGATATCGGTGGTGCTTGGAAAAGAGGCCGTCCCGTCAGAAGCCTCTATCATTTTGAGTTGCTTATTCGGCTTTGCAGAGCTTTCGATTTCAAACTGGCACAGGAGTTTTACTGGTGGAATCCGGCAAAGCTGCCTTTGCCAGCAGAATGGGTCAACATTCGACGGATTCGGGTACGTGACTCCGTCAACTGCCTTTGGTGGCTTTCCAAAACGCCCTATCCAAAAGCATCGAATAAGCGTGTCCTTCAGCCGTACAAGGAGGACATGACTAAACTATTTGAGCGAGGAAGCTACAACACCGGTGAGCGCTCCGGTGGGCACAAGCCGGGAGAAACAAGCTTCTTGAATGAGCATGGGGGGGCGATTCCGCATAACCTCATCTCGCTCGCCAATACGTCGAGCAACACCGCGTACCACAAATACTGCCGGGAAAAAAATCATCCGATTCACCCGGCCCGATTCCCTTCCGGCATACCCGCTTTCTTTATAAGAATGTTGACCGATAAGGGAGATACGGTGTTCGATCCTTTTGCGGGAAGCTGCATGACAGGCGAGGTTGCGGAGCAGATGGGACGCGAATGGATCTGTTGCGACCTCGAAGAAGAGTACTTAGAAGGTGCTCTCGGTCGCTTTCTCGAGGACGACGATTCGCTATTCCCAAGCTACGAGCCAAGTCGCAGTAAGCCTTATGAAGCTGTACCTCCATTTCTCTCAATCCTGCCCGAGGACGAAGCTCCGCTTCCGGAAGATGGTGGAGCGTCCCGACCCAGCAATTAGCTCGGCAACGCCACGCGTTGAGTGTCGGAGGGAACTCCTTGCCTAATTTCAGCAACAGGAGAACTTATCCCATGCGGGCCGCATACCCTGCTAAGGCTAATCTTTTTAGCTTAGCCGCAGCACCGTCAATTCGGACGTGCTGCCATCGTATGCACCAGCAAAGAACGGATCGACCATGAGCTTTTCGCACATGTTCTCCTCCGTTTGTAGCTGGGCCGTTCTTGCAAACCAAGCCACGGAGGACAATAATGAAAATCGACATCACAGGAGCCTCGAATTTCGTTAACCGAATGTTTGAGGCGTGCGGCTCATTCCAATGGGCTCGCGAGTTTCTCAAAAACGCTCAGGAGGCAGATGCCAAGCGCGTTGAGTTCGGTATTGAATGGCAGGCCGTCGAAAAGCTCGGCGTATATCGCCGTACAGTAGCTGACGATGGGTGGGGAATGGACCGCCAAGAGATCGTCCAGTTCTTCTCTAAACTCGGGGAGGGCGGAAAGCCTATTGGTGGCGTTCACCAGAACTTCGGAGTTGGAGCAAAAATCGCCTCACTCCCATGGAATCCAGAGGGTGTCGTCATTCTCTCTTGGAAGGACGGGGAGGGGTCAATGATCTGGATTAGGCTCGATCCAGACTCTGGCGACTATGAACTGGTCGAGTTTGAATCCGGAGATGGCAAGCGAACCGTCGTTCTTGATCCAGAGAAGGTGGACTGGACTGGAGCTGATCCAGAAGCCGTAGATTGGGGCGAGGTCAAACCCAGTTGGATTGAGGAAAGCGGCACGGTTATCGTGCTTTTGGGATCCGAGGACAACCCCGACACCGTGCTTGGCAACCCCGATGCGAAGGAAAATCAACTGAAGGGGTTGGCGCGGTATCTGAATACTCGTTTTTGGAACCTGAGCGATATGCAGGTTCATGTCGAGGAGCTGTCGACATCGAAGAAGAATAGGTGGCCGACAGAGCCGAGCGATTCCGAAAGTAAGGGTTCCACGCAAAGACGCCGTATACAAGGAGCTCAATACTTTCTCACCGAGGTAGGTGGAAACAGTCGCGGGGGGCTTACAGCATCCGATGTGAAGTATTTGGATGGTGACCGTGTTTTTGCAGAGTGGTATCTCTGGAAGGGCGAAAGACCCAACGTGAATCCATATGCAAAGCGCGGTGGTTACGTCGCAGTGCGCTACAACGACGAGCTGTTTCACTTGACCTCTCGGAAGGTTGAGTTCCGGTGGTTTGGAATAATCGAAAGTGAGGTGCAACACCGCACTACGATAGTTCTCGAACCTCGCCACTACGACAGTCAAAGCGCAGGTAAATGGGGGGTCCATCCAGACCAGAGCCGCAACCGCCTCATATTTTCAGGCGAAGGCGACAAGGGTGTTGAAATGCCACTCTCAGGTTGGGGAGCAGAGTTTGCAGACAACATGCCGGGGCCGATTTACGAGGCAATCATGGATGCTCGCGGAGATCAGGCTGGACGTCCGGAGGACGAGGAATACCGGAAACGGCTTCAAGACAAGTTCGGCGATCGGTGGCGTACCCGCAGGCTCGTCGTTTCGGAAAACGGAGAGTCGGATGATAAGCCCGTTGATCCCCAAGAAGGCGAAGAAGAGGTCGCAGCAAGCTTCGAGAATAAGAAGTCACGTAGCCCCCGCCGCAAGCGAAAGCGGACTCATCGCGTCCGGTTGAAGCGTGCTCGGCAAGGCGAGAACGGAGAGGGCTCTGAAAGGTCCGTGCCCGTTGACGTGCCCCGTTACGACTTCAAAGGTAGCGAGGACTTTGATAAGCCGTGGCATTTGGCTACTTGGGCACCGCGAGATCCTGAAGGCCCGACGGTTTACATCAATAAAGAATCTGGCATATTGGAAGAGGTGGTAGAATACCACCAAGAAAAGTATGCCGAGGTCTATCATGAGGAAGTAGGGAAAGTCGTACGCGAGGTTTTTGGTGAAGTGGCTGCCTGCAAGGTAGCCCACTCCCAGAAGCTTGCCTCCGAGATTCCTGAAGAAGAACTGGATCAAAGCTACCGCAACGAGGCTGCCCTAACGGTAGGCTTGATGGGGCTGATCGCGGAGGAATCGCTCATTGGTCCACGCCTCGGGCGATTTGGGCCGCAGCGCTCGGAAGATTGAATCGAAAGGGGGCGTCTGTTGCAAGCATTGCGTTTTCATCTCACTCCTCTCTTCGTCATCATGGAAGAGCGAACAACCAAGTGGTTCGGGATGCGCGTCACGCCCGCCCAGAAGGCCAAGATCGAGCGTCTCGCCGAGCAGCACGGCAGCATCCAGAAAGCGGCCGTCTTAGAAGCCGTCGAACGGAGCCTGAGCAGCGGCCACGCTGACAGCAAAGAGGAACCGCCCATCGAGGCGCAACCCGGTTCCTTTCTGGAGGCCGCCGGCGACCTGATCGGATCCATCGACGATCCCGATGTGCCGACCGATCTCTCCTCGAACCCGAAGCACATGAAAGACCACGGCAAAGACTGAGGTGCTCCTCGATACCGGGCCGCTCGTGGCTCTTTTGAGCAGGCGAGACCAGCCCATGTCCTTCGCCGACGCTTGCCTCGTGTGCATGGCGGAGGAGCGCCGACAGCCGCAGGTGTTTACCACCGACAATGATTTCTATTGCGCGAACGACGGAGAGGCGCTCGACGTGCTCGCCCCCGGCACCGGCTGAGATTCTGCCGGCTCAAAAAATCTCATCCAGTTTCATGCCGCCACCGCGCGCTCCGGTTCCGTCATCTCGAAGACCTCCGCCAAAAGCTTGTAGGAGTGCAGCCGCGCCTCGTGGTCGTGCACCAGCGACGTGACCATGACCTCGTCCGCGCCGGTTTCGTCCGCGCTGCTTTCGAACTCAGCGCGCACCGCCTCGGGCGTGCCGACGACCTGCATCGTGCGGTTCTTGTAGACCACGGCCTGCTCCTGGGGGGAGTAGTCGTAAGCCTCGGCCTCCTCGGGGCTGGGCAGCGGGGCGGCGTCGCCTTCCGCTTCGACGCAGTCGGTCTGGGCTTGAAGGACGGGAATTTCATCGGAGAGCCGCTTGCGGGCGACGTGCAAGGAAGCGAAGCCGTACTGGGGGGCGGTTTGCTCCAGTCCGTCCGCAAGCCAGGACAGGAAGGTAAGGAGCCGCTCGTCTTTTTCTTTAAAGAGCCGGTTGGTAAACAGGCGGAGGGCGGAAAAGTCCAGGTCGCCGAACCGGCGCGGGCTATCGCAGGCGTACTGCAGCGCCAGCCCTCCTTTGAGGACGTATTCCCGCCAGAGGGACGATGGGGAGGCCATTGCAGCGAGGACGGCTTCGTAAGCTCGTCGCTGCTGTGATAGGGAGAGGGTGTCAGTCATGCTGATCCGGACATAGCGATATAAGCCTTTGCAAGCCAACGATCTGGCGCGCGGAGCGGTCTCCCCTTCGCTGATCTTTAAAGCCGCTGGAGGCGTGCGCACGGCAAAACCTCACGCCCCAGGCGGCGTTAGGAAAACTGCCCCTCTTTCTATTAGACGCCCTTCCCAGCCATGGCTGCCCCCGCTCAGGAAAAAACGTCTGCCTCCTCCGACCAGTCGCAGCCCGCCGCGCACGAAAACGGCCGGCCCAAGCGCTACGAGCCGTCCCAGCCGGTGCGCTTCGTCACCGCCACGGCCCTCTTCGACGGGCACGACGCCTCGATCAACATCATGCGCCGCATCCTCCAGGCTACCGGCGCAGAGGTGATCCACCTGGGCCACAACCGCTCGGTGCAAGAAATTGTGGACACCGCCATCCAGGAAGATGCGCAGGGAATTGCCGTGTCGAGCTACCAGGGCGGGCACATGGAGTACTTTAAGTACATGCACGACCTGCTCGAAGAGCGCGGCGCGGACCACATCCAGATCTTCGGCGGCGGCGGCGGCGTGATCGTGCCCGAGGAGATTGAAGAACTGCACGACTACGGCATCGCCTACATCTTCAGCCCCGAGGACGGCATGGAGCTGGGCCTTCAGGGGATGATTAACGGAATGATGCGCGTGGCCGATGGCGTGGAGCGCGTGGGAGAACGGGAGCACGGAGGCACGAAAGAGAACAAGGGAACGGAGGAGCCCGGCGACGCGGCCCCGCGCGACCCGCAGCGCCTGGCCCAGACGCTCTCCGGGGTCGAAGCCCCCGACCGCGCCGCCGGCGATGGCCAGGCCACCGGCGAAACGCCTGTCATTGAAGAACGAACCCTGAACTCCGAATCCCGAACGACCCCCGTCCTCGGCATCACCGGCACGGGGGGCGCAGGCAAGTCCACCCTCACCGACGAGCTGGTGCGCCGCTTCCTCACCGACCACGATGACGTAGACGTGGCGATCTTGACGGTCGACCCGACGCGGCGCCGCACGGGGGGGGCGCTCTTGGGCGACCGCATCCGCATGAACGCGATCTACGGGTGCTTCGCGGAGCGTGTCTACATGCGCTCCTTTGCCACGCGGCAGGCGCACCGCTCCACCAGCGAGGCGCTGCGCGAAGCGATTGGCGTCTGCAAGGCCGCCGGCTTCGACCTCATCATTCTCGAAACCGCCGGCATCGGGCAGGGCAATACCGAGGTCGCCGACCTGACCGACACCAGCCTCTACGTGATGACGTCGGACTTTGGCGCGCCGACGCAGCTGGAGAAAATCGGGATGCTCGACGCGGCGGACTTCGTGGCCCTCAACAAGTTCGAGAAGCGCGGCGCGCAGGACGCCCTCCGCGATGTGCGCAAGCAGGTGCAGCGCAACCGCGCCCGCTTCGACATAGATCCGTCGGAGATGCCGGTCTTCCCGACGATGGCCGCGCAGTTTGGCGATCCGGGCGTCTCGAAGCTCTACCTGGCGCTCCTGGACCACTTCAACGACCAGTTCGACTTCGGCCGCGCGGGCGAGCTTTACGAAAGCGCCCGTGAGGCGGACGTGGACCCCGCCGAGGTGGCCGTCATCCCGCCGAGCCGGCAGCGCTACCTCGGCGAGATTGCCGAGGCGACGCGCGACTACCACGACTGGGTCGACGAGCAGGTCGAGCTCGCAAAAAAGTGGGGCGAGGCGACCGGCGCGCGCGAGCAGATCGCCGACTGGGCGCCGGAGGATCAGGAGCAGGTCGCTGGGCGCTTAGACGAAATGGCGGACCACTGGTGGGCCAAAATGGACAAGCGCTGCCGCGACATCCTCGACGGCTGGGACGACCTGGAAGAGCAGTACAGCGGCGAAACGTTCACCTACACCGTTCGCGACCGCGACATCGAAGTGCCGCTCCACCGCGAAACCCTCAGCGGCACGCAGGTGCCGCGCGTGGCGCTCCCCAAGACCGACGACCCCGGCGAGCGCCTGCGGTTCGCGTTGACGGAGAACCTGCCCGGCTACTATCCCTTCACTGCCGGCGTCTACCCGTTCAAGCGTACCGGCGAGGAGCCGACCCGCATGTTCGCCGGCGAAGGCAGCCCCGAGCGCACCAATCGCCGCTTCCACCTCGTCGCGCAGGACGCGCCGGCGAACCGCCTCTCGACGGCCTTCGACAGCGTCACGCTCTACGGCTTCGACCCCGACGAGCGGCCCGACATCTACGGCAAGGTCGGCAACGCGGGCGTCTCGATCTGCACGCTCGACGACATGAAGAAGCTCTACTCGGGCTTCCGCCTGTGCGATGAAAAGACGAGCGTGTCGATGACGATCAACGGCCCCGCGCCGATGATCCTGGCGATGTTCATGAACACCGCTATCGACCAGGAGGTCGAGCGCTTCCTCAAAGACGAGAACCGCTGGGAGGAGGCGGATTCCACGATTGAAAAAAAGTTGGGCGACAACCGCGGCGAGTACACCCCCTACGGCCCTGACGGCGAACGCGACGACCTGCCGCCCGGCCACGACGGCTTCGGCCTCGGGATGCTCGGCTGCACTGGGAGCGACCTCGTCGAGTGGGGCGTCTTGGAGCAGAGCGAGTACGACGAGATCAAGGCCGAGGCGATGCACGTCGTGCGCGGGACCGTGCAGGCGGACATTCTGAAGGAAGACCAAGCGCAGAACACCTGCATCTTCTCGACGGATTTCGCCCTGCGGCTGATGGGCGACATCCAAGAGCATTTCGTCGAGGAGAACGTGCGTAACTACTACTCCGTCTCCATCAGCGGGTACCACATCGCCGAGGCGGGCGCGAACCCGATCACGCAGCTGGCCTTCACGCTGGCCAACGGGTTCACCTACGTCGAGTACTACCTCGCGCGCGGGATGGACATCGACGACTTCGCGCCGAACCTGTCGTTCTTTTTCTCCAACGGCCTCGACGCGGAGTATTCGGTGCTGGGCCGCGTGGCGCGCCGCATCTGGGCCACCGCGATGAAAGAGAAGTACGGCGCCTCCGAGCGCTCGCAGAAGCTCAAGTACCACATCCAGACCAGCGGCCGCAGCCTGCACGCGCAGGAGATGCACTTCAACGACATCCGCACCACGCTGCAGGCGCTGATGGCC
>PXTT01000034.1 GCA_003022535.1 Bacteroidetes bacterium QS_9_68_14 | reverse complement strand
GCGCCAGGCCACGCAGCAGCTTCTCGAACGGCGCCCCGAGGCGAAGGGGCGCATCTGGTTTCGCCGCGTGGGGTCGGAGAGCGCCTATCACGTCGGTAGCCGTTTTCTCCCGTCGAAGCTCACTCCCCAGTGAGCGCTGGAACGGAACCGTCAACGCGGACCGCGAAGTGCTACTTGAACTCACCGTACGTGGGCTCGCCCCCCACGAGCGCGACATGGAAGCGCTGTTGGACACGGGGTTCAACGGGTTCCTGGCGCTTCCTCCTGCATGGATTGCGGCGCTGCACCTCGAAACCATCGGCCAGGCGCAGATGGTGCTGGCGAGTGGAGAAGAGCGCCGCGTGCAGAAGCACGAGGCCGTCGTCGCTTCCGACGCGTTTAACCAGTCCGTCGAAGTACGTCGAAGCGGCGGAACCACTGATAGGAACCGAGCTGCTCCGGGGATGCAGCCTGCATGTAGACTTCGTGCTTGGCGGGCGTGTAGAAGTGGGAACGCTAACGTGAGGCGTTTCGTCGGCGCGCGAACCATCGGCGCGGCGCTTCGATTCTGGCCCCGGCTGCCTTTCTGGAGGCCGATCCGGGGACGTGAGCGCACGCGCCGTTGCGAATGAGCCGCAGCCTGGGGCGATGTTACGGGACGGCGGGGGGACCGCGCGGGGGCACGAACGCAGCGCGGCGGTGGCGCGTAGGGGCAACGCGCGCGTTTCCTTCGCACCACCCTGCCCGTATGTCTCGCTTCGAACGCATCACCTTCGCCCCCGATCGCATGGGCGGGCGCGCTTGCATCCGTGGCACGCGCGTGACCGTCTCGCTGCTCGTGGGCCTCGTGGCCCAAGGCATGAGCACGAGCGAGATCATCGACGCCTACCCTTACGTAGAAGCCGAGGACGTGCGCGAGGCGCTGCGCTACGCCGCGTGGCTGGCCGAGGAACGCGCCGAGCCGCTCCCCACTGCCTGAACCGTAGCGCGGCCCCGCTCGCTGGACGGGCGAACGTTTTTTTGAGGACACGGCGCGCATGCAATTTCTTCTGGACATGGGCATTTCGCCCCGCACCGCCGAGCATCTTCGGGCGCGCGGACACGAAGCGTTGCACTTGCGCGAGGAGAACCTGGAGCGCCTGGCGGATCCCGACATTCTGCAGAAAGCCCGCCGCGAGGAGCGCATCCTGCTCGCGCACGATCTGGACTTCGGCGATTTGCTTGCCGCCAGCGGGGCAGCGTTGCCCAGCGTCGTCACGTTTCGGCTCCACGACATGCGCCCGGCCAGCGTCAACCGTCACGTGCAGCGGGTGCTCGATGAGCACCGCGAGACGCTGCAAGGAGGAGCCATATTCAGCGTGACCGAGGCACGTCCGCTGGCGCACGCTTCCCATAGACGAAGGCTGAAGGCAACGCGCAGGCCGTTGCGGATGGACCCACCGCCGGGGCGATGCTGTGGGACGGCGGGGGCCATGCGGGGGCGCAACCCGGCGCGGCGGCGGCGCGTAGGAGCGACGCGAAGGCTCTTTTCAAACCGTTCCCTCGTGTCATGCCGCAGCGAAGAACAATTGCGCTCGACGTGCCGCCCGCGGTGGCGCGGGCGTACGAAGCGGCCCCGCCCGCCGAGCACCGCAAGTTCGAACGGCTCCTGGCGCTCTCGCTACGCGCACGCACTGACGAGGCGGCCTTCGCGCGCGCCACCGACCGGCTCGAGCGCACGATGGACGAGATCGGCCGGAAGGCGCGCGAACGCGGTCTCACCGACGCGGCCCTCCGAGACCTCTTGCAGGAGCATCCTGGGCAGGACGATGCTGAATGAGCGTGTTCCGCCCCCGCCGGTTCGTCCTTGACACCAACGTGTTGATAAGCGCCCTGCTGACCCCGCAAGGGCACTCGCGGCAGGCGTTCGACAAGGCCAACCGCAACGGCTTTCTCCTGCACTCCGAGCAAACCCTCGCGGAGCTCGAGGACGTCATCCACCGCGAGCGCTTCGACAACTACGTCACTGACGCGGAACGCGCCCGCTTCCTGGCCGACGTGTTGGCCAAGTCCGTGTTCGCGGCTCCGTCCGAGAGCGTCACGGCGTGCAGCGATCCGGACGACGATGCGTTTCTCGAGCTGGCGCTGGCCGGGGAGGCACGGTTCGTCGTGACAGGCAACCTCGATGACTTCCCGCCGAGTCCCTGGCGCGGCGTTTCGATTCTGGCCCCGGCTGCCTTTCTGGAGGCCGATCTGGAGACGTGAGCGCCACAGGGGCATGACCTCCGGCCCTCTCGCCTCTCTACAGGGCGGCAACGCCAGACGAGCGGGCGCCCACGGCTCGATTTTCCGCGCGCGGGCCGCTACGTTGTCTCGCCCCTATCGCGCGTCCCGCCCCAGGCCCTCTGCCCGCGAATGAATCGCCTCCTGCTGCGTTGCCTCCTGCCCGCGCTCGTCGCCGGCGCCCTCGTCGCCGCCGGGTGTGGGAGCGGTACCGCCGCCTCCTCGCCCCAGGCGCAGGAGATCGCCCTCGACACGCGCGCCGACTCGATGGCCATGCGCATCTATGAGGCCCACGGCGGCCCCAAGGTGTGGCGCGACGTGCCCGCGCTGGCTTTCTCCTTCGCCGTCGGGCAGGTCGCCGGCGGGGACACCACCCGCCGCAAGGTGGCCCGCCACTGGTGGCGCCGCACCGACGGAATGTACCGCGTGGAGTGGTCCGCCAGCTCCGACTCTGCGTACACGGCCGTCTTCGACGTGGATGCGTTCGACCTTGGGGCGGGCAGTAGCGAAGCGCTTCCCGGCCAGGCTCTGCTCAACGGGACGCGCCTCGACTCCGCCGCCGAACGCCGCGCCCTGCGCCGCGCCGGCACGCGCTTCGCCAACGACACATACTGGCTGCTGGCCCCGCTGAAGCTCTTCGACGACGGCGTCAACCGCTCCGTCGATCCGATGCCTGCCCCGCCGGACTCCGGCCGCCCGGCGCTCCACCTCAACTTCGACCAAGTCGGCATCACCCACGAAGACCGCTACTGGATGGTGCCCGACTCGGCCTCGGGCCGCCTGGGGCGCTGGGCCTTTTCCCTGCAAGGCATGAGCCCGCAGCAACGGCCCGGCGTCTTTCGGTGGACCGGCTACGAGACGTTCGCCACGCCCGCCGGCTCGCTGGCCCTCTCCACGCGCAAAGTGAACGCCGGCGGCTCGCGCGTCATCTACACCGACGAGGTCCGTATCCCCGCCACGCTGCCAGATTCGCTCTTTTCGATAGAGCGAGTAGAGGATGGGGAGTAGTGCGGGAAGCAGTCTCCCTACCCTCATTCACCCTCACGACGCCCCCTCCCCCCGCATGGGCCATCGCTTTCAGATCGCGTGGCGCTACCTGGCGGGGCGGCGGCGCTTCTCGCTGATCTCGATCATCACCTCGATCTCGACGGGGGGCGTGGCGCTGGGCGTGGCCGCGCTGATCGTGGTGCTCTCGGTGATGAACGGGTTTTACGACTTCGTGCGGGACGTGCTCGTTTCGCGGAGCCCGCACGTGGTGGTCACCAACGCCGCCGACGGAACGGCACGCGGCCTCCCCCAGGCCGATTCGCTGGCGAAGGAGGCGCGCCGGCTGCGCTACGTCACCGGCGCAGCGCCGTACGTGGAAGGCCGGGCGCTGGTGATGCCCTCCGGCAGCGGCGTGGGCGCCTTCGCCGAGGGGGACCGCCGCATCGTACAGGTGCGCGGCATCCCGCCCGCCGAGGCGGGGCGCATCGACAGCGCCGGCGGGGCCGGTGCGCTGCGGCGGCCCGGCAGCGCGAGCTCGGGCGCCCTCCCCGGCGCGCTCGTGAGCGCGGGGCTGGCCGGGCAGCTGGGCCTCTCCCCGCGCCGGTCGCTCCCGGACGGGTTCGAGGCGCGCGACGGCAGCCGGCTGCCGCTGCTCTCCGCCCCGGCCATCGAGCAGACGTTCACCCAGATCTTCGGCGGCGCGCCGACGGTGGCGTTCGAGGTGCGGGGCACCTACGACGAGCAGTCCGCCTACGACGAACGCCGTGTCTACGTCGCCTACCGGGAGGCGCAACGCCTCTTTCAGATGGAGGGGCGCGCGACCGGGCTGGGCCTGCGCCTCACCGACCTCGACCGCGCCGACGAGGTGAAAGCCGCCCTGCAGAGGCGGCTGGGCGACGATTACCGCGTGGAGACGTGGTACGACCTGCGCGCCTCCCTCTACGACGTAATGCGGAGCGAGAAATGGGTCGCTTGGGCCATCTTGCTGCTCATCATCGTGGTGGCGGCCTTCAACATCGTCGGCTCGATGATGATGATCGTCATCGAAAAGCAACGCGACATCGGCGCCCTGAAGGCGATGGGCGCCTCCGAGCAGGACGTGCGCCGCATCTTCCTGAACGAAGGGCTCCTCATCGGCGCCGTGGGCACGGGCGCGGGGCTGGCCGTGGGCCTCGGGCTGGCTTTTCTTCAGAAAGAGTTCAGCCTCGTGCCCATGACCCAGGCTGAATCGTTCCTGATCGACGCCTATCCTGTGGCCGTTCGCCCGCTCGACGTGGCCCTGATCGCCGCCGCCGCGATGGCGCTCTGCGTGGGGGCGGCCGTCTACCCGGCCCACCGCGCCGCCCGCGTGGCCCCCGCCCGCGCCGTGCAAGGAGAGTAGCGACGTTGGATTGCGGATTCTGGATGGGCGGCCCCGGCCACTGACAACGGAAAACCAGCAGCCAACAGTCAACAACCATCCCATGATTCAGAACGTCTTCGAGCTCGACGGGGTGCCTGCCCGCCCGGCCAAGCCCCGCGAGGAGGGCCTCACGCACATGCTCGACAAGGGGATGGCCCCGCGCCAGGTGGAAGACGTGCTGCGCGTGGCCGCCGAGTACATCGACCTCGCCAAGCTGGGCTGGGGCACCGCCGCCGTCACCCCCGGCGTAGAAGAAAAGATGCAGCTCTACCACGACGCCGGCATCCCGATGTACTTTGGCGGGACGCTCTTCGAGGCGTACCACCTGCGCGACGCGCTCGGGGAGTACCGCCGCCTCATGGAGCGCACCGGCGTGGAGCACCTCGAGGTCTCCGACGGCACCCTCCCGATGAGCCACGCCGAGAAGCTGCGCTGCATCCGCCGCTTCGACGAGGCGGGCTTTACGGTCCTCAGCGAGGTCGGGTCGAAAGAAAAGGGCGAGGTCATGCCGCCCTACCAGTGGGTGCGCCACATCCAGGCGGAGCTGGAGGCCGGAAGCTGGAAGGTCATCTGCGAATCCCGCGAGACGGGCACCGCCGGGATCTTCCGGCCCAACGGCGAGATCCGCGCGGGGCTCGTCGACGAGATCGTGGACCTGGTGGACCAGAAGCGCGTGCTCTTCGAGGCGCCCAACAAGCCACAGCAGGTGTGGCTGATCCGCCACCTCGGGCCGAACGTGAACCTCGGCAACATCGCGCCGGAGGAGGTCATCCCGCTCGAGACGCTGCGCCTGGGGCTGCGCGGGGACACGCTCTTCGAGTTTTTCAAGCAGGGCGAGCTGCCGGAGGAGATCGCCGGGGAAGACGAAGACGAGAAAGGGTGAGAGCGGGGAGCCCGGGGACGGAGGGGAAGGGACGGCTCGTTGGCGGCTTTTTCGAAGAGCGCTCTGAAACAACGCCACGCTCGGCCGCTTTCACCCGTCTGGACTGATAGCAGTGCGGCGCAAGCGCCCCTTCCGCCCCCCACACTCCCGCCCCGAAACGATGGCCCGCAAAGACGACGTGACCGGCGAAGGCCCCTCCACGGGCCACAACGTGTCCAACGCCAACAACAAGACGAACCGGCGCTTCCACAAGAACCTCCAGAAGAAGCGCTTCTACGTGCCCAGCGAGGACCGCTACGTCACGCTCAAGGTCTCGGCCAAGACGCTCAAGACGATCAACAAGAAGGGCATCGACGCCGTGCTCGAAGAGGCGCGCCGCGAAGGCCGCGTCGTCTCGTAGTTCACTGGCCGTGGTTCGTGTTTCGACGAGCGGCCGTGCTGCCAACCGGGTCACTCCCGCCCTCCAACCTTTCACACTCCCGCACCCAGAAGATGGCTGAAGGCGACCGCATTCAGGTGACGCTCGAGTGCACCGAAGCGCCGGGTACCTCCCGCTACACCACCACCAAGAACCGCCGCAACGACGACGACCGGCTCGAGCTGATGAAGTACAACCCTGAGCTTCAGAAGCACACCCTGCACCGCGAGACGAAGTAGCGCGGCGGGTCTTCGGTTTTCGTTTTTCAGACCGCAAGGCCCGAGATCGAGGTCCGAAGCCCCAAGACCCAAGAACCCAGCGACCCATGGCCCAAGTACGCGAAGAGCTACGCACCCACGAGGAGGAGCGTGACGAGAACACCGAGATGGCGCGCGTCATCGTCGCCCAGAAGCAGGAAGAAAGCGAGGGCTACCGCTTTCGCCAGAAGATGGTGCGCCTCGATGACGTGCAGGATGAGCTCGAGGCCATGAGAAATTGATCTCGGATTTTAGATTGCGGGTTTTGGACTGAGCATCCACGCGAAACCAATCTGCAATCCAAGATCGCAAATCCAGAATCGAACCGGCGGGGCGTAGCCTAGTCCGGCTTAGGGCACCTCGTTTGGGACGAGGAGATCGCTGGTTCAAATCCGGCCGCCCCGACCACCGCGGCGGGTTCCCGGCGCCCCGGCCCCGAGGACGCGCGCCCGTAGCTCAGCCTGGATTAGAGCAGCGCACTTCTAATGCGCAGGTCGCAGGTTCGAATCCTGCCGGGCGTACCAGCCTCACGGAGCCCCGCCCAGGAGGTCGCCGAGCCACGCGCTCCCGCTCTGGCGCGCGGAACTCCGGCGGGCGTGGGGCGCTAACACGAATAGCACTGAACTCCCAGAAGGTGGCGTGGCCGAGTGGTTAGGCAGAGGCCTGCAAAGCCTCGTACGGTGGTTCGAATCCGCCCGCCACCTCCTCCTCTCTCCCGCGAGCGGGTGTCGTCCCGCAGTTGCCCGCACCGAGCCACGCGCCCACCGGCCTGCTGCTGTGCTTCTGAGCCGAACGGCAGCTCGAATCGCTCTGCTTTTCAGAGCGAAAGACGCGTCGTGATCCCCGCCGCCGCGGCCCGAAGCGGGACCCGCACCGATAGGCACACCCGGGCGTGGCTCTTGCTGCCCCCCTACGAGGAGCGTGCCCCCGACCCCGACGAGCGGATGGCCGAAGGCCGACGCGAAGGCAGAGCCGTCGCCGTCGATGAGCGAGAAACCGCCGTGAAGCAGCACCCCCTATCACCGCGTAGCCGACCGCGCAGAGCGCAGCGAAGGAGAGCGCGGCGAAGGAGCCGGGGTTATCAGAACGGCGCGCCGCCGGAGGGCTGGGGCGCGCTGAAGCCCGACTCGCCGCTGTCCTCGCCCTCGTCAAAGCCCTGAAAGTCCTCGGCGCCCACATTGCCGCTCGCGCCGTCGCCGCCGTACCCGCTGCCCCCACCGTTCGGCGATTCCCTCGGTGGAGTTGCCCTCCGCGTCCACCGTGATGCCGTAGCGCTCGGCGCGGTAGATGAAGGCGACCACGTCGGCATCCTGCTCGATGGAGCCCGACTCGCGCAGGTCCGACAGCTGCGGGCGCTTGTCGCCGCCGCGGTTTTCGACGCCGCGGTTGAGCTGCGAGAGCGCGATCACCGGCAGGTCCAGCTCCTTCGCCAGCGCCTTGAGGGAGCGGGAGATCTGCGCGATTTCCTGCTCGCGGTTGTTGGCGTCGCCGGTGCCGTGCATCAGCTGCAGGTAGTCCACCACCACCAGGCCGATGTCGTGCTCGGCCACGAGGCGGCGGCACTTCGCGCGCAGCTCCAAGATGGAAAGGCCTGGCGTGTCGTCGATGAAGATGTTTGCGTCGCTGAGGGTCCCGGCGGCGCGGGCTAGGCGGCGCCAGTCCTCGTCGTCCATGCGGCCGGTGCGGGCGCGCTGGGCGTCCACGCGCGCCTCGCTGGTCAAGAGGCGTTGCGCGAGCTGCTGGGCGCCCATCTCCAGCGAGAAGATGGCCACGCCGGTGTCGCGGCGCGGGTGCAACGCCGCGTTCATCGCGCTGGCGAGGCAAAAGGCGGTGTTGTGCGTCACCGTGCCGTCGGCCAGGAGGAAGCGCCCGTTGCCATCGAGCGTGAAGCCGTAGTAGTCGCCTGCACCGTCCGGCTCCACCGTGACGCTGCTCACGCGCCAGTCGCGGAAGTCCGTCCAGGCGCTCGCCTGCTTGCGCGCCACGCGGACGGGGATTTCGTCCACGTCGCCGTTGAAGCGCACGCGGTGTGCCGTCGCCCGCGAGTAGCCGGTCGAGGCGATGCGTGCCGTTTTTTCCGTGAGCGAGGTACGGTAGCCCAGCGTGTCGCAGAGAAACTTGATCTGACGGGCCATCCGCCGGTCTGTCTGTGTAATCTCGTAGGTGCCGCCGCAGCCGTCGTTCAAGTGCCCATCGCTGTCGATGAGGCCAGCCAGCAGCTTCAACCGGTTCGCGCGCGAATTGGCGAGGTAGCGTTGCGGGATGTGCTTGTCGCCCAGCACATCCAGCGCGCGCAGCTTCGCCTGCACCGAATCGGTGGGGCTGATCGGGCCGCGGTAGCCGCCTGTGACGAGGTACGCTGGGCAGGCCCGGTCTGCGTCGTGGACGGTGACGTGTTCGCCGCGCGTTTCGGCAAAGTCGTGCA
Source organism: Bacteroidetes bacterium QS_9_68_14 (assembly GCA_003022535.1). Lineage (GTDB taxonomy): Bacteria > Bacteroidota > Rhodothermia > Rhodothermales > Salinibacteraceae > QS-8-64-10. The sequence goes on along the minus strand of PXTT01000034.1, from coordinate 21,332 downwards.
GGTGGTCGACGACCGCTTGGTCTTTCGTATAGATTTTCGCGTTTTCGGCTTTACCGTCGCCCAGCCACAGCCCCAGCACGTACGGGTCGAGCGGGAGCGGCTGCTCGGAGAACTCGACGGCTACCTTGAAGCCCTTGTGGTCGTCGCGCCACTTCTCGGACTTGCCGAAGTACTCACGCACGGAAAGGTCGGTGACGGCGCCACGCGGCTCGGCGCCCTCGCGGCGGCTCTTCTTGAGCGTAAGGATGTGGCTTTCGTTGACGCGGTAGTCCATGCCGTAGGTCTGCCGCACCCAGTACATTCGCTCGCGGCCCCGCGCCAGCGACTGCACGGTGCGCGGCTCCGAATCGTCGCCCATCAACTGGTCGCCCACCTCGACCTCCTCGACGGGCTTGGTGGTGCCGTCGTGCATCATCACCGGCGTGCCTTTGCCCAGGCACTTCCCCATCGAGGGCCGCGCCGCGACGATGATGAGGTCGGAGTCCTGCCAGGAGCCTCTCGACGGTGTTTTTGACCACATCGCTGATCTCCGACGACGAGGACCGCAGCTGCGAGTCGCTGATGCCGAAGATCTCCTCCTCGGCCTGGTCGAGGAGGTCGAAGGCGTCGGCGCCCGGCTCGTAGGCGTCGCCCACCAGTGTGGTGAGCGAGTCGATCATCTTGCGCAGCAGCGACTTCTCGGCGATGATGCGGGCGTGGTGCTCCACGTTCGCCGCCGAGGCGACCGCCGTGGTCAGCTCGGTGAGGTAGGGGGAGCCGCCCACGTCCTCCAGTTCGCTGCGGCGCTTGAGCTCCTCGGTGAGGGTGATGAGGTCCACCGGGTTGGAGCGGTCGAAGAGCGCGCGGATGGCCTGGTAGATCTGCCCGTGGCGCCGTTCGTAGAACGCCTCGGGCGGCAAGATCTCGATGACCTGCGAGATCGCCTCCTGCTCGATCAGCATCGCGCCCAGAATCGACTGCTCCACGTCCGTCGCCTGGGGGGGGACGCGCCCCGCCTGCCCGCTGACCTTGCGCATCTGCGAGCGCCCCCGCCCGGCCTGGCGCATCTTCTCGTACGGGTAGCTGGGCCCCCCGTCGTCGATGCGAAAGTCGCGTTGCTGGGAGTCGCGGTCGGCCATATTTGGGGGCGGGGGTGTGGGAGCGTGGAAGTGCGGAGGGAGGCGTTCCCACTCCCATATGCCCGCACCCTCACGCTCCCGAACGGCTCGAGATTTGAGAGGGCGTTTCTGCTAATCGTAGTCGCTTGGGGAACCGAGCTGGGGTGGCGGCTCACTTTCCGCCGAGCTCGTCGTAGCGGGTGCGCAGAAGCTTCATGTCTTCCCAGGTCGGGCGCTTCCAGTTGGCGTTGCGCAAAAGCGCCGCCGGGTGGTACGTCACCATCAGCGGGAGGCCGTAGAAGTCGTGGAACTGGTCGCGCAGGTTTTTCAACGAGGAGCGGCGGTCCAGCAGCGTGTTGCCGGCCACCTTGCCGACGCCCAGGATCAGCTTCGGCTCGATGAGGGCGAGCTGCTTGTAGAGAACCGGCAGGTGCGCCTCAACCTCCGAATCGAGCGGGTCGCGGTTGCGCGGGGGGCGGCTTTTGAGGATGTTCGTAATGTAGACCTCCTCGCGCTCGAAGTGGATGGCCTCGAGAATCTTGTCGAGAAGCTGCCCAGCCCGGCCGACGAACGGCACGCCGTCTTCGTCTTCGTTGGCCCCCGGCGCCTCCCCAATGATGACGAGGTCGGCGTCGGGGTCGCCCGTGCCGAAGACCACGTTCTCGCGCTCCTCGTCGATGGGCACGAGGATTTCGCCGTCCATCCAGTCCTCGACCTCCTGCATCATCGTCATGTCCTTGGTGGCGTGGCCCTCGGGGACGAGCGCCTCGATGCGCTCGGTGGGCGGGCGCGAGGCGTCCTCCGCGGGGTCAATCTCGTTGCCGAAGAGGTCCTGGTTGGGCATGTCGTCGTCTTCGTCGTCGGCAGAAGGAACGGCTGGGGACGCGGCGTCGGCCGGCTCCTGGCGGGGAAGCGGCAGGAGGCGCCCATAGAACGCCTCTTCGCGCTTCAGCCTTTGGCGAATGTCGCGGAGGAGCGTTTTCATACCGGGGCGGCCGCGCGCGTGCGTCGGGACGGAACGTCAGAACATTTCCCCAACAAAAGAAAGCCACGGGTCGTTGTCACGCCGCCGCGCGTGAAGAATTCTGGGGGCAAGCCAGGGCCTCGTGCAGCATCCACGGATGAGCGGGATGGATCGCCGTTCGCTGCACGCCTGCGTTGCTTCCACCAGAGAAGGTGGGTGGTGGTCGATGGTGAATCGTTCTCGCAAGAGGCGACGCGAGCAGAGAAACACGGCCCCCTCAGCGTCCCGACCAGAGGGAGGAAGCACTCCGGGGGGAGGCGAGCCGGCAGGCGAAGGGCCCCGCGTGCCACGTCCCTGCGGTGCGAGCTATCCCCCATCTACGACTTCACTGAGGTGTGCGGGGGCCAGGGGCCTCGGAGGCGGGGACCTCGGAGGCGGGGACCTCGAAGGCGGTGGCCACGCGGCCCACGAGCGCGTCGGCGAGGGCGCGCTTGGGCATCTGCTCGAAGGCTTCTTCGCGGCCGTCGGCCCCGATGAGGGTGGCTTCGTTGGGGCCCGTGCCGAAGCCGCTGCCGTCCTGCGTGGGGCTGTTGAGGACGATCCAGTCGAGGTTTTTCTCGCGCAGCTTGCGGCGGGCGTTTGCGGGGCCGTCGTCGGTTTCGAGGGCAAAGCCGAGGAGGCATTGCCCTTCTGGCTTTTCTTTTCCCAGCGCGGCGAGAATGTCGGGCGTGCGGTGCAGGCGGAGGGTGAGGTCGTCGCCCTCCTGCGCGTCCTTTTTGAGCTTAGAATCGGCGGCCTCGGCGGGTGTGTAGTCGGCCACGGCGGCGGCCATGAGGACGAGGTCGGCGGCGGGCGCGTGCTCCTGAGCAGCGGCGTGCATCTCGCGGGCGGTCTGCACGTCCACGCGCTCAACGTGGCCGGGCGGGGCTGCGCGGGGCGTCTCCAGCGCCGTGGGGCCGGCCACAAGCGTGACGGAGGCCCCGCGCCGCGCGGCGGCCTCGGCGAGGGCGAAGCCCATCGTGCCGGTCGAGGGGCTCGACAGGTGGCGCACCGGGTCGATGGGCTCGCGCGTGGGGCCGGCAGTGACGAGGACTCGCCTATCGGCGAGAGAGTGGGGGAGCGTGTGGGAGCTTTTCTCCGCTCGTGCAGGCTCGACTCCGTCGGCGGCGCGGTGCCCCTCGTCCCCGTGCGAGACCATCTCAGCCACGCGGGCAAAGATGGCCTCCGGCTCGGGCAGGCGGCCGGCCCCGGTGAGGCCGCTCGCCAGCTCGCCCTCGGCGGCGGGCATCACGGCGCAGCCGTCCTCGCGGAGCGTGCGCAGGTTGCGCCGCACGGCCGGATGGGCATACATGTCGCGGTCCATCGACGGGCACACCAGCAGCGGGCACCGTGCCGAGAGGGCCGTGGCCGTGAGCATCGAGTCGCTGAATCCGCCCGCCAGCTTGGCGAGGGTCTGCGCCGTGGCCGGAGCGACGACGAAAAGATCCGCCCAGCGGCCCAGCGAGACGTGCTTTGTCCAGTGCTCGGTTCCTTCGCCGCTGGTCTCGGGAAAGATCTCGGTGAGCACCGCGCGCCCCGAGAGCGTGCCGAGGGTAAGCGGCGCGACGAAGCGCTCGGCGCTCTCGGTCATGAGGACCTGCACCTCGGCGCCCGCTTTTTTGAAAAGGCGCACCAGCGGGGCCGTCTTGTACGCCGCGATGCCGCCGGAGACGCCCAGCAGCAGGTTGCGTCCCCCCAATGCGCCGTCGCCTTCGGGGGCGTTGCCGTCCGGCGCGTCACCGTCCGGCGCGTCGCCACCCGCGGGAGCAACGCCGGGCGAGCCGTCAGGCATGTTCGCGTCGGGGTGGTGTGGCGGTCCCGCAGTGCTACGGCGCTTGTCGCGTTGCTCCTCAGCACCAGAATACTCCAACACAGAAGCCCCGCAACGCGCCTAAAGCTCGGCCATCGGCGCTTCCTCCGTCTCGCCGCCGTCCTCGGGGAAGCGGTGATAGATCTCGTCGTTCTGCACCTCTTCGATGGCGACCTCGGTGGGCTTGGGGCGCTCCTCGAACTCGATGGAGGTGCGCGCCTGCTCTTCCTGCATCCGCGCGTCTTCGACCTCGGGGCCGAAGCCTTCGAAGTATGAGAGCTTCTCCTCGAGCTCGGCCTTTTCGTTGGCGGCGTTCTGGCGGGCGCGCTTGGCCGCGATGGCGACCGTCTCGTAGAGGTTGCCGGTCTTTTCGGCAAGGGCCTGCACGTCGAGCGTCTCGAGCGGCATGTTCTTGGGTGCGGGGGTTTGGGAGGGCAGAAGTGTTTCCGCGTCGGTTCGTCAGCCGTTGGCAAACGTGCGGATGTGGCGCAGGGTTTCCGCGACGGCCTCGGGGAGGTCGTCGTTCGTGACGACGGCGTCGCAGGCGTCGGCGCGGGCGAGCTCCATCTCGGCGCGTTGGAGGCGCTTGTCGAGGTCTTCCTTCGCCTCGGTGCCGCGGCCTTCGAGGCGGCGAGCCAGCGCCTCCTTCGAGGGCGGGCGGATAAACAACACCAGCGCGCGCTCCCCGAACGCCTCCTTGACGCTCGCGGCGCCCTTCACGTCGATGTCCAGGAGCACCGGCGCGTCGCCACGCTCCAGCTCCGCGCGGAGGGTGCCGTAGAACTGGCCGGGATAGACCTCCTCGTACTCCACGAGCGCCCCTTCGGTGATGTGGCGGCGAAACACCTCCTCGGAGATAAAATGGTAGTCCACACCGTCCTTTTCGCCAGGGCGCGGGGGGCGCGTCGTCGCGCTGACAGAGAAGCGCACCGCTGGCATCTCGTCGAGCACGCGCCGGGCGATGGTGGTTTTGCCGGCCCCGCTCGGCGCGGTAAGCACGACAATGGGCGGGACGTCGGTCTGCTCGGCGAGGGGCGGGGACGCGGAAGCGGAGGAAGGGCCGTCGTCGGGCACGGGAGCGAGGCCTGGCGGGCGAGGAGCGGCGGGCGGCCCGGCGCGAGCGGCGGCGCGTTGGGGGCGCCGCAACGGCGGCCGGGAAAATCGTACTCCGGCGCAGGGAGATGTTTCCGCACGCCCGCCGCGCGACGGTTGGCGAGGACGCCTGTGTTCTTTACTTTCCGCCGAAGGGCGGAAAACCGATCCTCACGCGCGCCTTCCGCCTGCCGCCTTCCGCCATGCTGCTATCGCGCCTGTATCGGCTCGCCGCGTTGCCGCTGGTTTTGCTGCCCGCAGTGTTCGTGATGGCGGCCTGCGCGCCGCTGTACGCGCCCAACGCCGTCAACGCGCCCTTGCTCGCGGACGGCGGCGAGGTGCAGGGCGCCGCGCGCCTCGGCTCCAATGGCGCAGGCGCGCAGGCTGCCGCCGCGCTCACCGACCACGTCGGCGTGATGGCGAACGCCTCGGCCTACCCCTTCGACGAACGCGCGCCGGCCGGGGAACCGCCGAGTGACTTTCGCCGCCACCGCCTCGTGGAGGGGGCGCTGGGATACTCCGGCAACGGGCTGTTCTCGAAAGAGCGCGTGCGCTACGCCGTCTGGGCGGGCTACGGGCGCGGGCAGGCCGAAGTCGTCAGTGTCATCGATCCCGTAGTCGTTCCCGGCCCCAGCGTGGAAACGGACGAGGGCCGCTTCGAGCGCTTCTTCGTGCAGGTCAGCGCCGGGGGGGAGCCGCCCGCTGGGCGAGCACCTGCAGGTGGAGAGCGCGATGAGCCTGCGAGCAGCCCGGGTGCGCTTCCGCGAATCTCGGGGCGACGCCACACGGGGAGACCGCCGCGGGCATTTCCTCGAACCGGCGGTGTCGGTGCGCGTCGGCACGGCGCACCTCCAGTTCGAGATGCAGTCGGGGCTGTCGCTGCCGCTCCAGAGCGCAGAGGCGCGCGGTTTCGAGGCCGATCCGTTCTTTCTGTCGATGGGTGTGCGCGTGCGTTTCAACGCGCTGCGTCTCGGCGACGTGCTTTGAGCCCCGCCCGCCTCGGGCCACGCGCCCCGCTCATTCTACGTTGCGGATCTGCTCGCGGACCTTTTCGATCTCCTCCTTGATGGAGACGGCGTGGCGCGAGACGGTCGGGTCGTTGGCTTTTGCGCCGATGGTGTTGGCCTCGCGGTGCAGCTCCTGCACGAGAAACTTGAGGCGCCGCCCGGCGGGCTCCTCGTCGGCGAGGGCGTCTTCGAACTGCTCCAAGTGCGAGCGCAGGCGGACGCACTCCTCGGTGACGTCGAGCTTGTCGGCCACGAGGGCGACCTCGGCTTCGAGGCGGTCGGCAGCCACGCGCTCGTCCTCGAAGAGCTCGCCGAGGCGCTTTTCGAGGCGCTCGCGGCGTTCGGCCACGCGCTCGGGGGCGCGGCTTTCGACGGCGTCGAGGCCGCCGGCGATGGCGTCGAGGCGGTCGCCGAGGTCGGCGCGCAGGGCCTCGCCCTCGCGGTGGCGCGTGGCCCGGAGGGCGCTGGCGGCCGCTTCGAGCGCCTGGCGGGCAGCGGGCCACGCGGCCTCGGCGTCTGCGCCGGAGGCGGCGTGCTCGCGTTGCTCCAGCACGTCGGAGAAGTGTAGCAGGTGCTCCAGGCGGAGGGGGGCGTCGCCGCTTTCGTCCAGCTCGGCAGCGTCGGCGAGGCGGCGCAACAGGCGCGCGTAGGCGGCGGCGGTCTCGTCGTCCACCTGCACCGGAAGGGCGCTCTCGTCTTCGGCGCCCTCCAGCTCGACGTTGACGGTGACCCGGCCCCGCGCGAACCGCTCTTTCAAGAGCGCCTCGGCGTCGCTCTTTTTGGGGCGGAGCGTGTCGGGAAAGCGCAGCTTCAGGTCGAGATGGCGCGCGTTGACGGAGCGCAGTTCGGCGCGCGCCTCGATGCCTTCGGCCGCGGCCGTGCCCTCGCCGAAGCCGGTCATGCTGTGGATCATGGGGGCAGGCGGCGTTCGGCGTATCGTGGAGCCGCTTCGGTTCAGGGAAAGCCCCCTGAAACGGCCGAAGCGCCCGTTCGCAGGGGCTTACCGGTCCGCGTTGCGAGGGGAGCAACGCTCGCCGGGACGGCCGACGGGTTCTCGCTGATGGCCTGTCCGACTCCCCAATCAACCGCGTCGCAAGCCGTCTCCGTCTTCTGCTTCAGATTGTCCCCCTCGAGATGGGTCGTTTGTTCTCCGAGACGACTGAGCTCATGCCGCCTCTCCGCAAACGGGAGACCTGACAACTCAAAAAAAGGCGGAGGGGGAGGGATTCGAACCCTCGGTACCCGCTGGGGGCACACTCGCTTTCCAGGCGAGCCCCTTCGACCGCTCGGGCACCCCTCCGGAAATTTTAGATTTTGATGGCAGGTTCTGGATGGGCTGCTCGGGGCGAGGCGTGGCTGCCTCCCATCAGGTAGCATGCGCTGCCGTACCGCCGTCCGTGGTCCGCCGTCCGGCGCAGAGCGCCTCACACGTCCATCAGTTCGTCGCGCTTTTCCTCCAGGAGCGCGTCCACCTTCTCAGTGTGTTCGTCGGTGAGGGCCTGGAGGTCTTCCTCAGCCCCGTAACGCACGTCTTCCGAAAGGTTTTCGCTCTGCTGGATGTTCTGGATCTGGTTTTTGGTCTCCTGGCGCGTGTTGCGGATCGAGACTTTCGCCTCCTCGCCGAGGGCGCGCGTCTTCTCGACCAGCTCCTCGCGGCGCTCCTGCGAGAGCGGCGGCACAGGCACGCGAATCGTCTGGCCGTCGTTGGAGGGATTCAGCCCCAGGTTGGCCTGCATGATGCCGCGCTCGATGTCGTGCAGCGAGTCGGTATCGAAAGGCTGCACCACGAGCAGGTCCGCCTGCGGGGCGCCGACGCTGGCGACCTGGTTGAGCGGCGTCTGGCTGCCGTAGTACTCGACAGTCACGTTCTGGAGCATCGCCGGGCTGGCGCGGCCGGTGCGAATCGAGCCGACCTCCGCGCGCAGGTGCTCCACGGACGCCTGCATTTCCTCCGCGGCCTCGTCGAGGGCGAGCTGGATGAGGTCGGTTTCCATCGCATGGCGGGACGTTTGGGAAGCTGAGAGCCGAAAACGGGGAGGGCCGGGGAAGACGCGCGTCGGAAAGCGCGGGACCTCGTCGCCACGAAACACGCGACGCGCACCGCGGGCGTTTCATGCGCCGGCGAGCGGCTCTCCCGTCGCGGCCTTCTCGGCCACGTGCTCGGCGGGGGGGTCGCCGACCCTCTCGGAAGGACCGTCGCCAGACTCCCAGTGCACGCGCGTGCCCAGCTTCTCGCCTTCGAGCACGCGGCGCACGTTGCCGCGGGTGCGCATGTCGAAGATCGTGATCGGCAGGCATGACTCCTGGCAGAGCGTAAACGCGGTGGCGTCCATCACACCGAGCTGCTTTTCAATCACCTCGCGCCCGTGGACGCGGTCATAGCGCTCCGCCGAGGGGTCGGTCTCCGGATCGGCGGTGTAGACGCCGCCCACGCGCGTGCCCTTCAGGATGCGGTCGGCGCCGATCTCGCGGGCGCGCAGCACCGCCGCGGTGTCGGTGGTGAAGTACGGGTTGCCCGTGCCCGCGCCGAAGAGCACGATGCGCCCCTTCTCGAGGTGGCGCATGGCGCGCCGCCGGATGAACGGCTCGGCGATCTCCTCCATATCCAGCCCGCTGAGCAGGCGCGTCTGCAGGCCCTCCTGCTCGAGCACGTCCTGGAGGGCGAGCGCGTTCATCATGGTGGCGAGCATGCCCATGTAGTCAGCGTTGGCGCGGGCCATGCCGCCGATGGCGCTCTCGATGCCGCGAAAGAGGTTGCCCCCGCCCACGACCAGCGCGAGCTCGACGCCTTCCACGCTCGCCGCGTCGGCGATGTCGGTGGCGAAGGCGCGCAGCGTCTCCTCGCTGATGCCGAACTCCTTCTCGCTTCCGAGGAGGGCCTGCCCGCTCACTTTCAGCACGACGCGCTGGGACGCGCTTTTGGCGTGGCTGTCTTCAGGCATAGCGCGAGGGCGGAAGGGCGAGACCAAACGGAAGGAGGCAACGCGGCGTGGCCGGCAAGGGTTGCCGGGCCGGGCCGGCGTTGCACAAAAAAGGACACATCCCGAAGCGAGCGGGGCTGCGTCCTCTTCGCGCTGAAAAACGACGCCGAATCGAGCAGGCTCAGTCGCCGAGGGCGTAGCGCACGAAGCACTGAATCTCGGCGTCGTCCTCGTCGAGGCGCTCCTGGACGGTCTTGGAGGCGTCTTTCACGAAGGCCTGCTCGACGAGGACGTTGTCCTCGAAGAAGCGGCGCAGCTTGCCTTCGACGATGTCGTCAATGACGTGCTCGGGCTTGTCGCTGTCGAGGGCCGCCTCGCGGGCGATGTTGCGCTCTTTTTCGCGCACCTCCTCGGGCACGTCTTCGCGGAAGGTGGCCACGGGATCGAGCGCGGCGACCTGCATGGCCACGTCGCGCCCGGCTTCCTCGAGCTGGCCGTCAGGCCCCTGCAGCTCCACGAGCACGCCCAGCCGCGAGCCCGGGTGCACGTACGAAACGATCTGGTCGCCTTCGCCCTCGCTCTCGATGATCTGAAAGCGGCGCACCGCGATCTTCTCGCCGATACGGCCGGTCAGATCCGTCAGGGCGCGCTCGACGGTCGCGTCGCCGTCGAAGGGCAGGGCCATGAGCGCGTCCAGGTTCTCGGGGCGCTCTTCGAGGACGAGGTCGGCGAGGCTGTTGGCAAAGTCGCGGAAGTCGTCGTTGCGCGCCACGAAGTCGGTCTCGCAGTTGACCTCGACGATAACGCCGACTTGGCCGCCAGAGGCCACGCGCGTGACGACGAGGCCCTCGTCGGCCTCGCGGTCGGAGCGCTGGGCAGCGACCTTCTGGCCTTTCTTGCGCAACACCTCGACGGCTTCGTCGAAGTCGCCGTCGGTTTGCTGGAGGGCGTCTTTGCAGTCCATCATGCCCACGCCGGTGGCGTCGCGCAGGCGCTTGACGTCTTGGGCGGAGATGCTCATGCGTGTCTCAGTGCCTGGGTTCTAGTGTCTGGTTTTTTCCGGAGGAATGGGCGTCGGCGTCCGGTTGCAGGCGGAGGACCCACAGCCAAGCACCCACTCTCAACTACCCTTCTTCCTGCTTGGCTTGGCGCTCGCGGCTGCCTTCCTCAATGGCGTCAGCGATGGCGGTGGTGACGAGCTCGATGCTCGAGAGAGCGTCGTCGTTGGCGGGAATGGGGTACTCCACGCGCGATGGGTCGCAGTTGGTGTCGACCATCGCGATGACGGGAATGCCCAGCTTGTTGGCCTCGCGCACGGCGATCTCCTCGCGGCGGATGTCCACCACGAAGACCGCCCCCGGCAGGCGCGCGAGCTGGCGGATGCCGCCGAGGGTGTCCTCCAGCTTCTCGTGCTCGCGCAGGCGGATGAGCTTCTCTTTCTTTTTGAGCTTGTCGAGCGTGCCGTCGGCGTCCATCTTCTCGATCTCCTCCATCCGGCGGATCGAGCGGCGAATCGTCTCGAAGTTCGTCATCGTGCCGCCGAGCCAGCGCTCAACCATGTGCGGCTGGTCGGTGCGCTCCGCCCCGTCGCGCATGATGTCCTGCGCCTGCTTCTTGGTGCCGATGAAGAGAATGTTCTTGCCGCGCGCGGCGAAGCGGCGCGCGGCGTCGGCGGCCTCGTCGAGCAGGACCTGCGTCTGCATCAGGTCGAGGATGTGAATGCCCGACCGCTCCATGAAGATGTGCTTCTTCATCTTCGGGTGCCACCGGCTGGTGAGGTGCCCGTAGTGCGCGCCGGCCTTCAAGAGGTCCTCGACGGTGGCGCGGTGCGCGGGCGCCTCCTGCTCGTGCTGCTGCTGGGCCGCCTCCCCGGCGTCCTCCGCCTCGCCGTTTTCGGGGGCCTCGGAAGGATCCGTCTCGGGCACGTCGTCCGCTGCGACGGTGTCGGCGCCTTCTTCCTCAGCGTCCTGTTCCTCAGCGTCTTCCGCATCCGGCTCCTCGGTCGAAGCGTCGGCTTCGCCTGCGTCGGCGCTGTCGTCGGAGGCGTTGCCGGTTGCGACGGAGGCCTCGGCGTTCGCGCCGTCTTCCGCATCGCCTTCGGCCGTGTCGTCGTCGCCGTCCACGGGCGCGGCGGCAGCGGTGGCGGCGTTGCTGCCGTCTTCTTCTTCGGGGGCGGACGCTTCCGACGTGGGCGAGTCCTGCTGGGGGTCTTCGTTGGCCATAGAGAGGGGGCGGGAAAAGGAACGGGGGGTTGAGCTTCTACGACCGTCGTTTGCGCAGCCGAACTGGGCCGTGGGGACGGGCGCGGGCAGTGGCAACGCGCTTCGGGCGTGGCCCTGCCCTGACGCCACGCTCAGAGGGCCGAGTCACCCCGCTGCTGCATCGGGCCGTATGTGTGGTGCGGTTGGGTTGATTGCTGGGTCGATGGGTCCTGCAGGTGGAAGGGGAAAACCAGAAAATCATCCACCCAAGAAACCGAAAAGCTATCGCTTCGAGAACTGGCCTTTCTTGCGGGCCTTGGGCTGGCCGTACTTTTTGCGCTCGACCATGCGGTCGTCGCGGGTCAGGAAGCCGGCCTCGCGGAGCGGCTTTTTCATCTCTCTGTCGATCTTCACCAGCGCGCGAGCGATGCCGAGTTGCGCGGCCTCGGCCTGCCCGGTGAGGCCGCCGCCGTCGGCGTTGATCTTCGCGTCATACTCGCCGAGCACGTCGGTCACTTCAAACGGCATCAGCACCGAGCGGCGCCGCGCGTTCTGCGGGAAGTACTCAGGCGCCTCGCGGCCGTTGATGGTGATCGTGCCGTCGCCGGCCTCGAGGTAAACGCGCGCCGTGGAGGTCTTGCGCCGGCCGACGGCGTTGTACTGGGTAGGCATGGCGGGTTGGTGGTTGGTTTGGGGGATTCTGCTGTGTGGTTCGCGGAGCGGGTCTTTCTTTTCTTGCGGTCCGAGCGTAACAGCCCAGTGGTCCACGCGACGCGCGCTGCGCGCCACGTCTCACTTATCGTCCGGCAGCTCCTGGGGCTGCTGGGCTTCGTGGGGGTGCTCGGCGCCTTCGTAGACTTTGAGCTTCTTGGCCATCTTCTCGCCGAGGGAGCCTTCCGGGAGCATCCCACGCACGGCGTGCTCGACGACGAAGGTGGGGCGGTGCGAGCGCACCTCGGCGGGCGTGGCCGTCTTGCCGCCACCCGGGTAGCCGCTGTATTGGAAGTACTCCTTGTCGATCTCTTTACGCCCGCTAAAGATCGCCGCGGCGGCGTTGGTGACGATCACAAAATCGCCGGTGTCCACGTGGGGCGTGTAAGTGGGCTTGTGCTTCCCGCGCAGCACCCGCGCCACGCGCGAGGCGAGCCGGCCGACGCGCTCCCCAGCGGCGTCGGCGTGGTACCAGGTACGCTCGACCTCGGCAGGCTTAGCGCTGAAGGTTTGGAAGCTGTTCGTGTTCATGGTTACGTTCAGAAAAGACGGTCGTTAGCAACGGAAGCCGCCCGGGGAGACGTTCTGTACGCCCTTAATACAGCGTCCCTTTACCACGCGAAGAGGCAAGGCGGGGTTTTGGCCGGCCGTGTTCTTCCAGCAATCTTGACGGGCTGCCCGGCAGGAACTCCGCGTCTCGCTCGGCTCTCTCGCTCACGCTCCTGCTGATGTCTTTCCCCCTCGTTCCCGAGCCGCTCCGCGAGCTGGTCGCGCGGCTGCCTTTCGGTCTTGACGAGACCGAGCGGGCGGGTGCGGCCTTTCGGCGCTGGCGCCATGCAGCCGACGGCGAAGGCGCCCGCGAGAAGTACATCGTGGATCTGTGGACCTACTGCTTCGTGCGCCGCTACTTCTGGGCAAAGTTCGCCGCAAATCCGTCCTATCCGGCCTCCGACCTCGACGAGCTGGTCGAGCGCGTGTACCGCAAGGTCGAGGCCAAGCGCGCGACCGTGCGCGAGCCGGCACGGTATGCGCACTGGGTGAGCGTGATCTGTAAAAACACCTTTCTCAACTACGTGGATCGCGCTCGCGCGCCCGACGTCTCGCTTAATGACGACGAGACCCCCGTCCCGCCGTCGGGCGCGCAGGTGCGTGGCGAGCTGGGAATGGCGCACGAGGTAGTGGCCGAGGCGGTGGAAGCGTTGCCCGATTACCTGCGCCCCGTGGCGCGGATGCGTCTCTTGGAGGAGCGTTCCTACCAGGCCATCAGCCAGAAGACGGGCACGGCCGTTCCCACGGCGCGGTCCTACGCGGCGCGTGCCCGCAAGTGGCTGCGCGAGGACGACGCCGTACGGGCCCTCTGGGAGCAGTCGCATGGATGAGGGCCGGCGCGCCTCTCGTCATTGAACATGGAACTGCGAGGCAGACGTTGGAAGGCCCCACGGCGGGCGTCTGTCCCGGCGGGAGCTCTCGGAGGAACCGCTCGGCGAAAACGTTCTTTCGACCTTCCGTTTCTCTTCTGCACAGGCCAGCCACGCGCCGCTCCCGACCGTCCATGGAGGATCTCGAAGAACGCATTTTGCAGTATCCTACCCTTTCCCGCGCGGAGCGGCAGGCCGTGGAGGAGCGCGTGGCCGAACGACCGGAGCAGGCGGCCCTGCTGGCAGACGTGAAGGCCCTGGACCGCCTACTCGGCGCGGCCCGCCCGGTGGAGACGCCCCGAGGCCCAGGCGACCTAAACGAGGAGGGGCGGGCCCGCTGCTTGCATGCTCTGGGCGGCGAAAGCGCGGACCCGACGGCGCACCTCGAGGCGCGGGCCCGCGACCCGGCCGAAGAGGACTCGGGAGCGGGCGACGATGAGCAGAGCAACGCCGAGGAGGGCAGCAGGCCCGTGCCCGAGTCGGCCACGGGCCGCCCCGCGCGGCGCTCCGACGAAACGCGTCCCAGCGCAGACGACGAGGCGCGCTCGACCTCGCGCTGGCGCTACGCTCGCTACGTGGCCGTGGCCGCCGGCGTAGTGCTCGTGCTCTACGGCGCGCTCTGGGCCGCCAGTCGTTTTTCGCAGTCGCCGATGGAGCGCCTGGCCCGCGTGGAGGGCGAGCGCCTGAGCGTGGAGGGCTATGGCCGCATGCGTGGGGGCGGGTCGCCCGCCGACACCGCCGCGTCCGCCTCGCTCGACGAGCGCTACCTGCGTGGCTTGCGCACGCTGCGCGACGCGCGCACCGCCCCACTGGGGCTCTTTCCCCGTTACGAGGCGGAGCCGCTGCGCCGCGCCACGCGCACGTTCCGCGCCGTTGCCCGCGAGGCGGAGGCCGAGTCGTTCGTGCAGCTCGAGGCGCTCTTCTTTCTGGGCAAGGCGCGCCTGGCGCGCGGCGACCGGGCCGGGGCCACCCGGGCGTTTCGGCGCGTCGTGGCTGGGGGCGGGCGTCTCGCCCCTGAGGCGCAGGAGATTCTCGGCACGCTTCACGAAGAGGCCGCCTACGACGGCCCGCCCGGCGGCGGCGGGTAGCTGCGAAGGCGATCCAGCGGGCGCTCAGGCCGCTCGCGTTGCCTTTCTCCGCGCGCCTCACGACGGGTCTTCCGCCTCGCGGTGCTCGCGGCGGCGGCGCACATATGCCTTCAAGACCGCGTGCATTCGCGCGGGGGCGTCGCCCGCCCGCTCGAAGAAGCCGATCACGTCGCGGCCCACGCGCATCGTCACCTGGGGGCCGCGTTCCGCTTCGCCGGCGGCGTCGTGGCCCGAATCGGGTGGCGTTTCACCGGACGGGTCCTCGCCGTCAGCGCACGAGGACGAGCTTGCGCGTGGCTCGGAACGTCTCGCCGGTGACGCGCACGTCGCGGGTCCGGCCGTCCGCGAGGTCGGCGTTGCGAAAGAGCATACCTCGTCTGCGCCGGGCGCGGTGGTAAGTGTCCCGGAGCCGCTTCATAACATTGAGTTTGGAGACTCATCGGCCAACAAGGTGTAGAAAGCCCCCGGTCGCTCGCCCGGCCGCGGCTCGGTGCGCTCCTCGCTCACTCCGTTCGCTGCGGTGCTTGCGTCGCCGTGCTTCCCGCAGCGACCGGCCCCTTTCAGTCCCACCCGGTACGATTTCGCGGTCAAGCGACGACCCACCTATCTGAACATCACCGCTCCGGGAGACTTACGCCCGGGCCCGACGCAGACGGGGTATGCTCTTTCGCAACGCCGACCTCGCGGACGGCCGAACCCGCGACGTGCGCGTCGCCAGCGAGACGATTGAGGCGGTGGCACGCGATCTCGACCCGGCCGTCGACGAGACGATGGTCGACGCGACCGACCGCCTGCTCCTGCCCGGGATGATCGACACGCACGTCCACTTCCGCCAGCCCGGCTTCGGCCACAAGGAGACGTGGGCGACCGGGTCGCGGTCGGCCGCGGCGGGGGGCGTGACGACGGTCGTCGACCAGCCGAATACGGAGCCGCCGACCGTCGACGGGAGGGCGTTCGACGAGAAGGCCGACCTCGCGACCGACTCGCTGGTCGACTACGGCATCAACGGCGGGGTGACGGCGGCGTGGGACCCCGACTCGCTGTTCGAGCGGCCGCTGTTCGCGCTGGGCGAGGTGTTCCTCGCCGACTCGACCGGCGACATGGGCATCGACAGCGCGCTGTTCGAGACGGCCGTCGAAGCCGCCGAGGACGCTGAGGTGCGCGTGACCGTCCACGCGGAGGATGCGGCGCTGTTCGACGAGAGCGTGCGTCCGGACGGAGAGAACGAGCGCCACGACGCCGACGCGTGGAGCGCGTTCCGGACGGCCGACGCGGAGGCCGAGGCGGTCGACCGCGCCTGTGCGAGCGCGCGCAACCGCGGAGCCGACATCCACGTCGCCCACACGTCGACGCCGGAGGGCATCGACATCGCGGAGAAGGCCCGGATGAGCTGTGAGGTGACGCTACACCACCTGCTGTTGTCGCGCGACGACCTCGACGGGCTGGGGACGCACGGGCGGATGAACCCCCCGTTGCGCTCGGAGGCGCGCCGACAGGCAGTCTTCGAGCGGGTCGTCGACGGTACCGTCGACGTGATAGCGACCGACCACGCCCCCCACACCCGTGCGGAGAAGGACGCCGACATCTGGGACGCGCCGTCGGGCGTCCCGGGCGTCGAGACGGCGCTCCCGCTTCTGTTAGAACTCGCCAGACAGGGTGACCTCGGCTACGAGCGAGTGCGCGACCTCACGGCCGCGAACCCGGCCGAGATATTCGGCCTGCCACAGAAGGGACGCGTCGAGACCGGCCGCGACGCCGACCTCGTCCTCGTCGACCCCGACGCCAGTCGCCCGGTGCGCGGCGAGAATCTCCACATGAAGGTCGACTGGACGCCGTTCGAAGGGTTCGACGCCGTGTTCCCCGAGTTGACGCTCGTGCGCGGCCACGTCGTCTATCGGCGCGACGACGACTCGTTCGGCGACCCGGTGGGAGAGAACGTCCGGTCAGCGTAGCCGGGCGGACATCTCCAACTCGAAACTTCCTGTGTCCGACGGCTCGAAGCCGACCGTCTCGTAGAGCGACACTGCGGGCTGGTTCCACCGCTCGACGGTGAGCCACACGTGTTCGACGCCGGCTGCGCGGCCGGCACCGAGCAGTCCCCGGATGAGTTCGCCGCCGATACCGGCCTGCTGGTAGTCGTGGAGGACGAAGATAGCGAGTTCGTAGGCCGTCGGGCCGTCGTCGGTGTCGGGGACGAGCGTGGCGTGCCCGACCACCCGCTCGCTGTGCCACGCGAGGATGTTGACCCCCCCATCGGCCGTGATGGTCTCCAGCCACTCGCGGATGCGCTCCCCGTCGGCCGGCGGAATCCCCTGCGCGCGGTCCTCCGGGTCGAAGTCGTCGTACATCGCCGCCAGCGCCTCGAACCCGCCGTCGTAGCGCCGTATCTCGATCCCGCGGTCTTCCCTGTCGGTGAACGACCGCGGGGGTGCGTCGTACGGGCCGGCCACCTCGTCGGGGTAGACGCGACTCATCGAATGAGGGTGACCGACACCGTCGCGTTCAGGAGGACGAACTCCGCGATGGAACCGAGCTGTACCTTCCCGAGCGGGCTCGTCTCGCCGCCGCCCAAGACGATGCGGTCGAACCCCTCCGCCTCCGCGAGGTCGACCAGCGCGCTTCCGGGGTGGCCGTCGAGCGTCCGCACGTCGCCACCGAGGCCAGCGTCCGCGAGTGCCGTGCGCGCCCGCTCGGCGACCGCCTCGCGCGAGCGGTCCGAATCGGGGTTGTCCAGCACGGCGACCGCGAGGGAGTCGCCGGCGACCCGCGCACGGTCGACCGCACGGTCGAGTGCCCGCAGTGAGTCGTCGCTGCCGCCGATCCCCAACAGCACGTCCATGCCGCCGACCACGCTGTGCCGAGTGAAAAACTCCCCGGCGGAGGGTTTGGCCCGGCGCGGTCGCGTCCGTCCGCCGTCCGTCAGACATCGCCGACACGCTTTTTCGCCGGGACGACCCACCCAGAGACATGACCGACACGCCCGGGCAGACGGGAGCGACCACGGACGACGAGCAGGTCGTGCAGGCGGTTCGCCGGGTGGACGACGCGGGCGACGACGAGCGCGCGCCCGACAACGTACCACAGGACGTACGCGAGTACGCCCGCTTCTCGAAGATCGACGGCGCGACCTACGACCGGGCGAACGAGTTCCTCCGCGACCGCACGTACATCACGGCCCGCGAGTGGGCCATCGCGCGGCTCTGTGCCGACTTCCGCACCGAAACAGGCGTCGAGATGACGAAGATCGGTGAGAACCTGCCGGAGCTCGTCCCGTTCATGACCGACACCTACTCCCCGCAGGCGGTGAATCAGGCGCGGGCCGCCTTCGAGGAGAAGGTCCAGAAGGCCGGCGCGACGTTCCTCTACGGCGCGATGTGTGACTTCTTCCCCGCCGAGGACCTCGACGACCTGATGTACGAGGTGACGGAGGTGGCGAAGTTCCTCCTCGAAGTCGAGGGCGTCGAACTCACCGTCGAGGAGGAGTTGGCCGCCGAGGACCGCATCTCCGAGACGATGCGCGAGGTGCGGGAACGCTCCGCCGGCCTCCGACACGACGAGGTCACCTGCCCCGAGTGTGGCCACACCCACGAAGTCGACGAGGCGTAATCAGGCGTCGAACCGCTCGTCGGGAAAGAACGGGTCGGGATCGTCGTGTGAGAACGTCACCACGTCGTCGCCAGCGAGGTTTCGGATTCGCGTGAACAGCTCGCCGTCGTGGCTCCGGAGTTCGCCCTCGCCGTCTGGCGTCCGCTCGTAGTAGGCGGGCGAGAGGACGACGGCCTCACTGTCGTCGCTCTCGGTGACGACAAGCAGGAACACCATCGCGTCCGTGGCGTCGCGGTACACCTCGTGCGACGAGAACGTCCGGCCCTCGACGACTGACAGCAGGGTCTCGAACTCGCCGTCAGACACTACGGAGACGAGACCGAACTGCTCGTGGTCCGCGGGGACGACGGTCACGTCGCCCGGATGGAGCGTCACGGCCTCCCATCCCTCCTCGCGATACTGCTCGGCGGTCGCCGCCATCTCCGCTACCATCGCCTCCCACCGACCGACTACCTTTCCGAATAGATCGTCCGCGCTCATGCGTCGTGCTGGGGTCGCTCGGCGAAAAAGGGTTCCGCGCTCGGCGGCGCGCCGCCTACACGGAGAGGACGGGCTGTGAGGCGTGTGCGATCACGTACTCGGCGGCGCGTTCGAGCACCGCGTCCGTTTCGTCGGTCATCTGCTCGCGGGGAACGACCAGAAAGTCGGCGTCGACGTCGGCGGCCGCATCGAGGACGACGCTCCCCGGATGCTGTGAGAGCCGCGACAGCGAGAAGCCGGGCGCTGTCGCGTGGGTCAACGCCACGTCGCCCGTCAACTCTCGCATCTCCGTCATGAACGACTCCGACTCGGCGGCCACCTGCTGGGCCTCCAGATCACCCACCTCCAGCCCTCGGACGACCCCCTCGCCGAACACGTACAGGGCGTGGACCGCGGCGTCGTACGCGTCCGCGACCGCGACGGCGTACTCGGCGGCCGCCATCGACTCGTCGCTCCCGTCGACGGGGACGAGCACGGTCTCCACGTCCATGCCGACACTCCACGGGGCTCCCGCAAAAAGCCACCGCGCGGGAGGAAAGTATTCGTGCGTCCCCCCGATAGCGGAACTGTGACCGACAGCATCGTCGTACGGGACGGAACGATCCACACACAGACGGACCGCGGCGTCGTCGAGGGCGACCTGCTCGTCGAGGGCGACGAGATCACAGCAGTCGGTGAGGTCGACGCGCCCGCGGACGCCACGGAGATCGACGCCGACGGACTGGTCGTCACGCCCGGGCTCGTGGAGGCCCACAGCCACGCCGGGATGGCCGAGTGGGGCGAACCCGAGGACGGCGACGTGAACGAGGGGACCAGCGCGACGACGCCACACGTCAACGCGCTCGACGGCTTCCACCCCCGCGACGAGGAGCTGAAACACGCCTTCCAGAACGGCGTCACGACCGTCTCGGCGCGCATGGGGTCGGGGAACGTCATCGGCGGCGTCATCGTCTCGATGAAAACCCACGGCACCGTCGCCGACGAGATGCTGTTGCGCGAGGACGGCATGAAGGCCGCGATGGGGGAGAACCCCAAGCGGTTCCACGGCGAGGGGGAGGGCCGACAGCCCGCCACCCGCCCCGGCGTCGCGGCCACGCTCAGACAGAGCCTGATGGACGCCGAGGACTACGTCGAGCGGCGCGAACACGCCGAAGAGGCGGGTGAGCCGTTCGAGCGCGACCTCGGCATGGAGAACCTCGCGCGCGTGCTGGCGGGTGAGCTCCCGCTGCGCGTCCACGCCCACCGCGCGGACGATATCATGACCGTGTTCCGGCTGGCCGAGGAGTTCGGCATCGAAGACCTCTCCATCGAGCACGCCACCGAGGGCCACGCCATCGCCGAGGAGTTCGTGAAACGCGACGTTCCGGCGGTGGTCGGGCCGTCCATTTCCTCGGCCTCGAAGTACGAGCTGCGCAACCTCACCTTCGAGACGCCCGGTATCCTCCACCGCGCGGGCGTCACCGTCGCCATCCAGACGGACGCGCCGGTGCTCCCACAGCAACACCTCGACGCCTGCGTGGGGCTGGCGGTGAAGGAGGGACTCCCCGAGTCGGCCGCGCTTGATGTCGTCACGACCAACCCGGCCGAGATCCTCGGCGTCTCGGACCACGTCGGCACGCTCGCACCCGGCACCGACGCCGACATCGCCGTCTGGGACGGTCCCTTCTACCGCTTCGACACGGGAACCCGCCACGTCATCGTCGACGGCAACCACGTCTTCGACCGCGAGACGGACAGCGTCGACCCCCGCGAGGCCTACGACTGGTAGGCGCGTTCACGCCGCCCAGAGCGTACACTCCCGGCGTTCGCGGTCGTCTGCGAAACACTCCATACACGAACGCTGATTTTCTGACTACAGTGGAAACGGCGGTAGCCGGCTGAGTATCGAGGGCGCTGGCTTTTTGCGATGAATACTCCGAGGGGGAGTATGGAACACGTGTCTATCGACGACGAGGCGACCACGGAGTCCCCTCGACGGATCAGCCTCTCCGAGTCGCTCGGCACCACCGGCTTCGCCATCAACCGCTACAGCCTCGATCCCGGCGAGGGATTCTCCGGTGTGTTTCACACCCACCTGAAACAGGAGGAGGCGTTCTACGTCATCTCGGGAACGGCTACCTTCGAGTACGCCGACGAGCCCCTCGCCGAGCCCGAAACCGTCGAGGTCGGCCCGGACGAGATGATTCGGTTCGCCCCCGGAGAGTATCAGAGCGGCAGGAACGAGGGCGACGAGCCGGTCGAGGCGCTGGCCTTCGGCGCGCCGTCGGACAGCGAGCGACCGGTTCGCGTGCGCGGCCCGTGTCCGGACTGTGGCGAGGCGGCGCTCAGACTGCTGTTCGGGGAGGAGGGGTCCGGAACGGTCTGTCCCGGCTGCGGCGCGGAATCAGACATCTGACCGGCTACCGAGCGTCGATGCCGCTGTTCGGGGCGGCTCTGCATGGTAGACATACAGCCGTCCTCGACAGTGTCCGTGAGTAGTTGGAATAAAACCGAACGATAGAGTATAGCCAAGGGCCGGATTCGAACCGGCGTATAGTTGCTCTGCAGGCAACCGCGTAAGGCCAGACTCTGCCACCTTGGCGCGAGTGTTGCTACTGGAGTCGCGTGGTTAAGGATAGCGGTCCGCGCCGGGGAGCGCGGTCGCTCGTCGATGAATGAATGTGGCCCACTGAAGCGTGAGCCGAGTATGAATGGTAGGCGGCGAACCACTAGTTACGAGCGTCGACAGTTCCGTCTCCGGATTCCACCGGGACGAACCCTGCGTGGGCTCCGAATTGGGAACCTCTGCTCACACTTTGTCTCCCGTGAGGGACAGCTTTCCCAGAGGCTCGCGCACTCCAGTACTCACCGGAACGCTGGCGGGCTTATCTGCCGTGTTCGGGATGGGTACGGGAGTTG
>PXTT01000033.1 GCA_003022535.1 Bacteroidetes bacterium QS_9_68_14 | reverse complement strand
GCGCGTGGGGCACGAGATCCTCAAGAGCCTCGGGATCGGGCGGCCCGGCGTCAACATCATCGCGTGCCCGACGTGCGGGCGCCTCGTGGGCGATCTCTTTTCCATCGTGGAGGACGTGGAGGAGGCCGTCCAGCAACGCGGCTTCGAGAAAGACCTCGACGTGGCGCTGATGGGCTGTGCGGTCAACGGCCCGGGCGAGGCCAGCGGCGCGGACCTGGGCGTTTCGCTGGGACGTGGGCGCGGGCATCTGTTCAAGCACGGCGAGGTCGTCGGCACCGTGCCGGAGGGCGAGATCGTGGACGCGGTGCTGGAGGCCATTGAGGAGTGGGATGAGGAAGACGAGGCCGCCTCCGCCGACGAGCCGATGGAGGTGGCGGCGTAGGGCTTTGGGATTCGTCCGTTCACTTCGCTCACTGGTCCGTGGATCGGTTCCGCCCAGCAGCTGCGCTGCCGATTCGATGAGACGGAGCATTCGCGGGATCGCCCTATCTGCACCGGCGCGGCCCGGGCGTCACTCCGGGGCGCGAGCGCTGGCGCGAAATCCCCGACGGCGCTGCCGACCCCTACGGCGGCAGCGGCGTGGCTGCACAAAACCGAGCGGCGCACGGTCACGCGCCGTCCCACCCCCGCTGGGCGCGCTGATTTTGAAGCCGGATAAGGAGGGGGGAAGATCGAAAGTTTGAACGTTTCTCACCCACATCCGCCGCACTCCCCAGCCCACAGACTCAACCATGCCCGTTTCTCTCGTCACCGGCGCCAACCGCGGCATCGGCCGCGAGGTGGCCCGCCAGCTTGCCGCCGAGCACGGCCACGCCGTCCTCCTGACCGCGCGCGACCTCGGGAAAGCCGAAGACGCCGCCGAGGCGCTGCGCAAGAACGGCCTCGGGGACGGCCGCGTGGCGCCGCTCCAGCTCGACGTGACGGCCCCCGAGAGCG
The DNA here is from genome assembly GCA_003022535.1 of Bacteroidetes bacterium QS_9_68_14. GTDB lineage: Bacteria > Bacteroidota > Rhodothermia > Rhodothermales > Salinibacteraceae > QS-8-64-10. Next base: position 23,972 of record PXTT01000033.1, on the reverse strand, counting down.
TGGCCACCGCCGCCGAGGCGGTCGAGCGCGAGCAGAGCCACCTCGACGCGCTCGTGAACAACGCCGGCGTCGACTACGACACCGACCAGCACGTGCTCACCGCCGACGTGGAACGTGCCGGGCGCGCGCTCGACACCAACACGCTGGGGCCGTGGCGCGTGGCGCAGGCGTTCTTGCCGCTCCTGCGCGAGGCCGCCCCCGGGCGCGTCGTCAACGTCAGCAGCGGGTCGGGCGCGTGGCGGAGCCTGGGCAGCGGCACGCCGGGCTACTCGCTCTCGAAGGCGGCCCTCAACGCCCTTACCGTCATGATGGCCTCCGCGCTGGAAGACGAGGGCGTCCTCGTCAATGCTGTGGGGCCGGGATGGGTGCGCACAGACATGGGCGGGGAACAGGCCAACCGCTCCATTCCCGAAGGCGCGCGCAGCATCGTCTGGGGCGCCACGCTCGGCCCCGACGGCCCAACGGGCGGCTTCTTCCGCGACGGGGAAGAGATCGGCTGGTAAACACGCTCCCGACGCCTTCGACCAGCCCGGCCAGCAGGTCGTGCTCGAAAACGAGCATTGCCTGTTTCTTCAGAAGCCCGAGCCCGACCTCACCGGCTCGGGGCTGGTCGTGCCGCGGGCGGAGGCTGTCTTCGACCTTTCGCCTGCGGAGTGGCAGGCCCCTTACCTACGACCTGCTCAAACGGGCGAAGGCCCCCTCGACGTTAAGCACGCGTCCGGCGGCCACACCATCGGCTGGAACTGCGAGGACGCCGGCGGCAGGAGACCCTCACGCCCGCACGCCATCCCGCGCTTCGCCGAAGAGCCGCTGGCGGGCAAAGGGCTACGCTTTCACCTTCAGCAGCCGGCCAACGAGCGCGCCCAGCCGGAGGAGTGAGGGACTGCGTGGCCGGTGGCCAAGAGCGCCCGCGCATCTCGTCGAGTTGAAGAAGTCAGCACGCCGTCAGCCTACGCTCCGCGGAGCATCGGCAACGCGGAGACGACCCCGCAGGACGCATCAGCGATAGAAAAGGGAACCGTAGCGGTGGAGGGTCATGATCGCGGGGCGAGGTGCTTTCGGGAAGGCTTTTGAAACGGAAAAAAGCGCCCTTTCCAGGCGCTTCCCTGCCGCGCTTGCGGCATTTCAAAAACGCTCGTTTTTGAGACGGCACCGCTTAGCTTCGCGACTTGTGCCATCTGTGTGACTTAAAAACGACCAGCACACGAATCTAGAATTAATTTCTACTGCCACCTAAAGCCGACCTATCCTCGTACCGTCCTCATCGAAGTACATATCGACGGCCCGGCGAATGCAACCTGGACGATTCCATTGCTCCCTCCTCACTCGTGCGTCCATTTCTCGGATGCGCCTGACAATAGCGGGTCTTTCCGGTTTTCCATCACGATTGGCTTCTTTGGCAGCGTCAAGGCCGTGCTCATCAATGAGCTCAAAAACGTGATCCTTGAGGTCGTCACTCAATTTGATTTTCGTCCTCATGTCATCCGTTCCTTCGTGAGCGTCTTACTCTAAGGTTTGTACTGGTACAGATATTTCTACCTTTTCGGTACTTTTGCGACCGCTTTCAATCCATTCAACAGTCTCCGCTAACTCTACGTAGCCACGGGCCTTGCGCCATCCAGCACGCTTTCTCTCGACATGTTCTGACGCTTTTTGAGCGAGCGCCAAACGCTTTTGCTTACTGGTCAGATCGCAACTACGCTTAGCCAGGGACATCAAGAGTAGATCACTCGACGAGGATGAGATTGACTCGGTGACTACCTCCTCTGCTTTGCCATAATTCCCTAACTGGCAGTACCATTTCACAAAAGCAACGCTTTCTGAGTGGTTCGATCTGCTTATCAGAGAGTCGAGCATCTGCGTGGTGTTGCCCGCGCTTCCGACCACAAGACACACCGGCATGAGGATTTCTATCACCCCCCGTACGTCATTATCGTAAGTCTCATTTTTGCGAAGCAGTGTCGTTATCTTAGAAACGAGTTCGTTGGCCTCAGACTGCCTGCCCAACTTGACGTAACAAGCTGCTGCCTCCACCAGCATTCCTACACGAGAAGTGTCTGCCCGCTTAGCTAAGACGCACCCGTTTACTATGCGCGAGAGCCTTTCGAAGTCGCCAAGCGACGTTAAGTACTCAAGAAACATAGCCCATTCGTGGACTTCGAATTTTCCTTTCTTCCGTAGGTACTTCGCTTGACTGATCGCGTTCTCGACCGCTTTGGATGCCTTTCGAGGTTCTGAACGTTTCTCGTACAGGTCTGCAATCTTAAGATAGGTTGCTGCCTTATCCTTCAAGTGATAAGCAATCTTACCATCAGCCATCAATTCGTTTGGTGCGCTCTCCACCAAAGATTCTGCTTTATCGAGGTCGCCCAACTGAGCATACGCCGGGGCAAGTCTTCCTAAAGCGACGTCGCGCTTTTCTTTTCTTCTCTTGTACTTCGCGACATCGGAGAGAGCACCTGGTAGAGGATTCTGGCTACTTCTCTTGCGAGCCGTCGCATCTTCGATATCACCTTCTAGCATACCTTGTCCGCAGAGCCTCTCTGCCTCTTCGATGAGGTCTTCTGCTTGCTGTGGCGCATTCATCTCGGCAGCGTTCTCCGCAAGCGCAGCGCAGAATCCTGCCTCTTCGATCTTCGATGTCGCGAGCCTTCGAACGGCGCGCTTCGCGTATTCAGTATAACCCTTCTCAAGAAGCGAGTCAGCCGTTTCCAATAGACAATATTTGACATACCTATTTTCTTTTATACAGCCAGAAACCATTTTTAGGGCTTCTTCTGGCCTCCCCAGTTCTATGGAGGCTTCATACACCTCTGGTATCTGTTCTATGACTTCGAGAGTCGCACGATCTGACAGTACATTTCCCGATCGCAGATGACTGATAAAAACGCTTTCCGCCTTCCTCACGTGACGCGAGGCTTTCTCAGATTTCTCCATTTCGTGATATCGCCTTGCTACCTTCGCAAGCGTTGCAGCGTCTTTGTGAGTTGCTTCGCCATTAGCCTCATTGTCATGAAGCAATTCAGAAGCAGACTTCAAAGCAGATGTGGCTTCGCTGTCGTTGCCTAAACCTCTCCACTTATCAGCGATGTGGATTGAAACTTGAGCGTTTGACAAACGCTGAGACGCCGAGTAGAACAGATCCGGCTTCGCTTCTACAGCCCTGTGAAGAAAGTTTTCGCCACAAAGGAGGGAAGAAGCGTTATTTTCGTGCTCATACAGGAAACCCTCTTCTTCCTTTTTTCTATCTCTCTTGTTTTGTGAGGACCTGCGTGCCCACTTCCGCCACGACAAAAAAAGAATCGCCATCAGCACTACAATCCCTAATACTCCGACTCCAACCGCAAATCCCATTGACAGAAGCTATTTGATGAAGTGGACAGTTAGGTTTCGCATGCATCAAGTGGAGCTAAGCTCAACACATTTTGTGCAGAGGCAATACTCCTTACGAAATCTACCATGCGGGCTTATCGTGCGTCGAGCAATGCAGGACACCCCGCTCAGCGCAAACCGGCGAGAGCTTCCAGCTGATGACTGCATTGCTCACGGTGCTTCAAAAACCTTCGTTTTCGGGACAGCGTGCTGACCGATGCACTCGTTGCCGCGCGGCAGTCTTCCCGTCCACGGTCTGCCGTCCGCCGTCTCGAGGCGCTACCACTCCTCGATGGACGTGTAGTCGCGCTCGGCGGCGCCGACGTAGACCCGGCGCGGGCGGTAGATGCGCGTGGCCGCCTGCCTGTCACCGCTCGGTAATAGGATCTTCGGCGGTAATACGTTCGACGGCTCCATGCGCCACGACCTTTTCCCCTTCGCGCAGCTCGAATGTTGCTTCGGGGCGCAACAGATGATGCGGCGCCTCCTCGAACAGAAAGTGCACGCGGGCTGTGGTGCGTTCGCCGTTCCGTTCGTCGAAGTCGCACACGAGACTCCACGGCCCGTCCGTTGCGGCGTCCGCTTCTGCGAACGTCGCTACCGTCGTGTAGGGGCTGGAAGGCATCTGCGAGCGCCCGCCTGCTTCGGGGGGAACCCAGCGGAGTTCGGCGCGGGCATGTCTCATATGGTGACCTCGTAGGTTTCGAGTTGGTCCAGGCGAGTAAATCGCGCCGGGCCGATGCCATCAAATGAGAGGGATCTATGAAATCGATCTGCTACATGTTTCGGAAAATCTACCCGCACGATCCGATACTGCTCTTCTCCGAATAGTGCTTGCCCCCAGGCCCGGGCGTGCGCTTCCTATTCGGCAAAATATTTTCCCTCGGCCCCGCCGAGCTGTCGAAGTCGGCCCGACACGCGTAGCTGCCGGTGCTCCAACATACTGACGGCACGATACAGCGTAAGCGTTTCGCCCCACGTTTCCATGGCCGGGCTTCTTCTGCAAGCAACGCCTTCACCGCTCCTCGATGGGCGCGTAGTCGCGCTTGGCGGCGCCGACGTAGACCTGGCGCGGGCGGTAGATGCGCGTGGCCTCGTCGCCGCGCATTTCCTTCCACTGCGCGATCCAGCCGGGCAGGCGGCCCATCGCGAACATCACCGTGAACATCTCCGTCGGGATGCCCATCGCGCGGTAGAGGATGCCGCTGTAAAAGTCGACGTTCGGGTAGAGGCTCCGCTCGATGAAGTAGTCGTCTTCGAGGGCGGCTTCTTCGAGGTGCCGCGCAATGTCGAGGAGGGGGTCGCCCAGGCCCAGCTCGTCGAGCACGCGGTCGGCAGTGGATTTGATGATTTCCGCCCGCGGGTCCATGTTTCTGTAAACGCGGTGGCCGAAGCCCATCAGGCGGAACGGGTCGTCGGAGTCCTTCGCCTTCTCGACGTATTCTGAGGAGTCGCCGCCGGCTTCGTGGATCTCTTCGAGCATGCGGATGACCTCGGTGTTGGCCCCGCCGTGCAGCGGCCCGCTCAGCGCCCCGATCCCCGCCGAGACGCTCGCAAACAGACTGGCTCCGCTCGAGCCGACCATCCGCACCGTCGAGGCGGAGCAGTTCTGCTCGTGGTCGGCATGGAGGATCAGCAGCATGTCGAGCGCCTCCTCCAGCACGTCGGGCACCTCGTAGTCCTCGGAGGGCACCGCGAACATGGTGTACAGGAAGTCCTCGGTGTAGCTGTGGTGGTTCTGCGGATAGACGTAGGGCTGGCCGATGGACTTTTTGTAAGCGAAGGCCGCTAGCGTCTTGAGCTTGGCCAGGAGGCGGATGATGTTGAGGTCCATGACCTCCTCGTCGCCGGTGGGGTAGTAGGTGCTCATCGCCGCCACCATCGCCGAGAGCACGCTCATCGGATGCGCACTGGGAGGGTAGCCCTCGAAGAACTTCTTCATGTCCTCGTGCAGCAAGCTGTGATACGTCAGCTTGTGGCGAAAGTCGTCGAGCTCCTCCTGCGTGGGCAGCTCGCCGTTGATGAGCAGGAAGCACACCTCCACAAACGAGGACTTCTCGGCCAGCTCGCTGATGGGATAGCCGCGGTAGCGGAGCACGCCCTCTTCGCCGTTGATGAACGTGATCGCGCTTTCGCACGAACCGGTGTTGCCGTAGCCGGGGTCGAGCGCGATCGCGCCGCTCTCGGAGCGCAGCGTGCTGATGTCTACGCCCACTTCATGCTCAGTGCCGATGCTGAGTGGGAACTCGTATTCCTGGTCGTCGAAAGAGAGCGTGGCGGTGTCGGTCTGGGAGGCTTCCATAGAAAAGAGAGAGAGCCGTGAGAGAAAGGGTGAAACGGCAGCGGCGCGTAGAAAACCACACTGCTCGAAAGTTAACGAAGCCGGGCCGCAAGGAAAAGTGAAATGGTGTTGAGATGCAGGGATAAGGAAAAGAGAAGTGGGAAAAAGAGGGCGGCCTACTGCCGCGGCTGTTTGCGGAACCGGCGAATCGACCTGGCTTCCTCTTCCCTCAAACCTCTTCCCTACTCCCACTCCTCAGGCACCTGCGCCAGCCCGAGCGGCACGACGAGCGCGTTGTACAGCGCGTAGCCGAGATCCCAGAGCGGCAGCGCCGGCAGCAAGTCGGTCTCTTCGAAGGCGCGTGCGGCCGGAAGGAGCGCTGCGGCCTGCACGGCGAGCTTGGCCGCCAGGAGCGCCACGCCAGCTCCCCCCAGCGCGAGCGGCGCGAGCCACAGCAGCGCGCCAGTCCCGTTGAATACCGCGAGGTGCGCGCTCGGCCCGGCGGCGTAGAAGCGCCCGGCCGAGGTGTGGCGTCGCTTTTGCCGAAGCCACGCGCGCCACGAGCCGGGCGCGTCGGTCTCGACGAACGTCTCGGGGCCGAAGGCGTGGCGCACCGGGGCGGCGCGGCGGCGACGCACCTCCTGCACGAGCAGGTCGTCGTCGCCGCTCATCGAGTCGCGCGAGTGCGCAAAGCCGCCGATCTTCTCGAACAGCGTCTTCGTGTAGCTGAGGCTGCGCCCAGTGGCCATGTAGGGGCGCCCGAGGCCGCACGCCCCGGCGGTGAGAAATCCGGCGAGGAACGTTTCGTAGCGCGCGAACCGGCGAAGGGGCCACGCGCCTCCCGTGGCCTTTCGGTAGGGGCTGTAGCCCACGAGCACTGGGCCGGCGGCCCCGGGCGGCGTCCCATCGCAGGCGGCGTGGCCGTGTGCCAGGGCCGCCAGCCAGCCGGGGTGCGGGGCACAGTCCGCATCGGTGAAGGCCAGCCGCTCGTAGCGCGCCGCGGCGATCCCGCGCCCCAGCGCATGCTTCTTGCGGGGCGGCTCCGGCGCGGCGACGCGCACGAGCCGGCCGCTGGGGGCCTCGTCTTCGGGCAGCGTGGCCAGCCAGTCGCGCACCACCTGCGCGGTGGCATCGCCCGAGGCGTCGTCCACGACGATCACCTCGAAGCGCGGGTGCGTCTGGCGGCGCAGCGCGTCGAGGAGTGCGGGCAACGCTTCCTCCTCGTCGCGCGCGGCCACGACGACCGAGAGTGGGGGCAACGTGCCGGCGGGTCGCTCCCGCGCCGGGGCGCGCCGACGAGCCCGCTGGATGCCCCGGCGTAGGAGAAGCCAGTACGCGAGCTGCACGCCGAAGGCCACGCCGAAAAAAAAGAGCAGAAGCGAAGGCATGGCGGCAACCTACGAGGCCCGACCCCTACGCGTCCACCGCGAGCAGTCCCCGGCGGCGGGACGCTTCGGCGAAATCTCCGGCAAATGGGCCGCCGGCCTGCCCACGCCCCTACAGGCCAAAACCCACTCGGCACTCGCGCGTTACCCCTCGATACCCACAGTGCAGTCAATGCCGTGCCCCGGCCGTGTGCTCTTCCTGTCCCGCTCCGCCCCCATGCCTAAGTCGCCCGCCCGCTCCCGCTCGGGGACCGTGCCGCCCGCGGAGTCGGAAGAAACCCCCACCGACATGCTGGGGCGCTTCTGGACGATCCCCAACGCGCTGAGTCTCTTGCGCATGGCGGTGGTCGTGCCCATCACCGCGCTCGTCTGGACGGACGGCTCGCTCGAGTGGCTTTTCGGTCTGATCGTCTTCGGGGCGATGACGGACTTCCTCGACGGACGCGTGGCGCGCTGGTCGCACGCCGTCAGCGGGTGGGGAAAAGTACTTGACCCGATGGCCGACAAGTTTGCCGCCGTGATGGTCATTTCCGCGCTCACCTTTCGTGGCGTAGAGCCGACCCTGCCGTTGTGGTTCTTTGCGGTTGTCATGGCCCGCGACCTCTTGATTCTCGCCGGCGGCATGCTGATCGCGCGGCAGACCGGGCGGGTCGCCCAGAGCGGCGCCCTCGGCAAGGCCGCCGTCGCCTCCCTGGCGCTAACGGTGCTCTACGCCATCCTCGGGGCCGACCCGGCGGTGCTCGACTACTGCGTCTGGTTCTCAACGGCGCTCTTGGTCGGCTCCTTTTTGATCTACCTCGGCCGCTACGCCTGGGTCGAGCGCACCGGCGGCCTCCCCGAGCAAGCCCAGCGCGAGAGCACGCCGCTGCGCGAAGAAAGAGAGGAAGCAGGGGGGCAAGAGTTCGGGGGAGCGAAGTCGCCTGGTACTTCGTCGAGCGGGACCGCTTCTTCGCAGAAGGAGGGCGTCTCTGAAACGAGCCATTCCGAGAAGCAGGCAGCGCCTGAAAACGGCGTCCCCCGCCCGTCGTGAAGACTCCCCGCATTCCCACCCCCCGCACTCCCCCGAAAAGATGGGATTCTTCGACAATCTGCTCGGCGGCCCCTCGGAACGCGACGCGCCCGAGGAGCAGACCACGGAAGAGCAGGCCCCCGAGCCGCAAGCTACCGAAGCGGAGCAGCAAAAGCTCGATGCCGCCACCGAGAAGACGCGCGACAGCTTCTTCGACAAAGTCGGGCGCATGGTGCGGGGCAAGGACACCGTAGACGCAGAGGTGCTCGACCGCCTCGAAGAGGTCCTCGTCACCAGCGACGTGGGCGTCAAAACGACCCTCGACGTGATCGACCGCGTGGAGGCGCGCGTGGAGCGTGACCAGTACGTGAGCGCCAGCGAGCTGGAGCGCATGATCCAGGAAGAGATCGCCGGCCTCATGCTGGAGGGCGAGCCGGAGCGCCCGGCCCGCTTCGACGCGGAGCTGCCCGAGAAGCCGTACGTCATCATGGTCGTCGGCGTCAACGGCGTGGGCAAGACCACCACCATCGGCAAGCTCGCGCACCATTACCAGCAGGCGGGCCGCAGCGTGCTCCTCGGCGCGGCGGACACCTACCGCGCCGCCGCCATCGACCAGCTCGAGGTGTGGGCCGAGCGCACCGGGACCTCCCTCGTCAAGCAAAAGCACGGCGCCGACCCCGCGGCCGTGGCCTTCGACACCGTCGCCGCCGCCGAGAACCAGGGCGCCGACGTGGCCATCGTGGACACCGCCGGCCGCCTCCACACGCGCGGCGGCCTGATGGACGAGCTGGCGAAGGTGAAGCGCGTGATGGGCAAGCAGATCGAAAAGGCCCCGCACGAGGTGCTACTGGTGCTCGACGCCTCGACGGGGCAGAACGCTCTCCGCCAGGCCGAGGAGTTTACCGAAAGCGTGGACGTGACGGGGCTGGCGCTCACCAAGCTCGACGGCACGGCCAAAGGCGGCATCGTGATCGGCGTCTCCAACGAGTTTGGCGTGCCGGTGCAGTACCTCGGCGTCGGCGAGCGCGTCGAGGACCTGCAGGTCTTCGACCGCGCGGCCTTCGTGAAAGCGCTCTTCGGGGGGCGCAGCGTGACGGGTTGACGGTCGGCTCGCCACGCTCGCTGGATCGTAGATGGGGGGTAGATGGTGGACCGTGTCCCGTTCGGCCACGCGTTGCTCTCTGGTGGCCGCCCTGCTTCTTGAAATGCGAACGACAAACCACGAAGACGCCTGCCGTGGCGGGCCCCTCCTTCAAGCCTAAAGCAACCCGATGCGCATCATTTTCATGGGCACCCCCGAGTTCGCCGTACCGTCGTTGCGGCTGCTCGTGGAAGAGGGTCACGCGCCGGATGCCGTCGTCACCGGGCCGGACCGCGAGCGGGGGCGGGGCCAGCAGGTGACGCCCACGCCCGTCAAGGAAGCCGCGCAGGAGCTGGGCGTGGGGCGCATCCTCCAGCCGGCGTCGGTGGAAAGCGACGCCTTCGCCGAGGAAGTGGCCGCGCTGGAGCCGGACACGATCGCCGTGGCGGCGTTCAAAATCTTGCCGCCCGCTGTCTTCTCGCAGGCCACGCTGGGCGCGTTCAACCTCCACAGTTCGCTCTTGCCCAAGTACCGCGGCGCCGCGCCCATCCACCGCGCAGTGATGGACGGCGTGGCCGAAACGGGCGTCACCACGTTTTTCCTTCAGGAAAGCGTGGATACCGGCGACGTGATTCTGAAGCGCACCACGCCCGTGGGGCCGAACGAGACGGCCGGCGAGGTGCACGACCGCCTCAAAGAAATCGGCGCCGAGGCGGTCGTCGAGACGGTGCGCCGCATCGAAGACGGCCCCGTCGAGGCCACGCCCCAGGACGACGCGCAGGCCACGCCCGCCCCCAAGCTCGACGCCGAGGAGGGGAAGGTGCCGTGGGAGGCGTCTGCGCAGACGGTGCACAACCACATTCGTGGCCTCTCCCCGTGGCCGGGCGCCTGGACGCGGCACGAGGGGACGCGCCTGAAGTGCTACCGCAGCCGCCTGCCCGAGGACGCCGCCGCGCTGCCGGGGGGCAACGCGCCCGGCACCGTGCTCGAAGCCGCGGGCCGGCTGGTCGTGGCCTGCGGCGAGGACGTGGTCGAGCTCGTCGAGCTGCAGCAGCCGGGCAAGACCGTGCTCCCGGCCCGGGACTTCCTGAACGGCTACGCCCTCGAGCCCGGCGACCGTCTCGGAGAATAGCGGGGCCGCGCGTGGCGCGCTCGATATTGCTGTGGCGCGCTCGATACGGCTCGGGGCTCGCGGGCGCCCGCGCGGGCGAGGAGGAAAGGGAAAACGGCACGCGCTTCACGCCGCGCGAGCCCGCGCATCGTTGATAGTGCCACGCAGCTTTCGTACACTGTGGCGTGTGAGCCGGGACGATGCGCGCTTCCGGATTCGCCTCCTCCATCCAGCGCCTTGCCATGATCCAACAATCCAGCAGCCAAGCCGGCGGCGCGTCTGCTTCGAGCAACGAGGAGATCGTCACCAGCGTCGGCGACGCCACCAACCAGCTCATCGAGAAGCTCCAGACGTGGCTGACGGACTTCATCGGGCTGCTGCCGAGCCTAGCCATCGCGCTCATCATCGTCGCGCTGTCGTTCATCGTTGCGCGCTCCGTGCGGCGCGGGACGCGCACGCTGATGAAGCGCGTCTCCAGCTACGTGCACGTCAACAGCCTCGTGGCGACCATTGCACACCTCGCCGTGATCGTCGGCGGCGTGCTCATTGCGCTCAGCCTCGTCGGGCTCGGGGAGCTGGCGGTCGCGGCCGCAGGCGCGGCCGGGGTCGTGGGGCTGGCCCTCGGCTTTGCCTTCCAGGACATCGCGGCCAACTTTATCAGCGGGTTCATGCTGGCGATCCGGTGCCCCTTCCGCGAGGGCGACATCCTCGAGACCGGCAACTACACCGGCGTCGTCGAGGAGATCAACTTGCGCACCACCGTCGTCGACAGCTTCCAAGGGCAGCGCGTCATCATCCCCAACAAAGACGTGCTGGACAACCCGATGATCAACTACTCCGAGCGTGGGATGCGCCGCATCGACCTGAGCTGTGGCGTGGCTTACGGCGACGACCTCGAAAAAGCCAAGCAGGTCGCCCTCGAGACCATCGAGAACATCGAGTACCGCGAGGAAAGCAAAGACGTCGACCTCTACTACAACGAATTCGGCGGCAGCTCAGTAAACTTCATCGTCCGTTTCTGGGTAGAGTTCAACAAGCAGACGGACTACCTGCACGCCCAGAGCGACGCGATGATGCGCCTGAAAAAAGCCTACGACGACACCGACATCACGATTCCCTTCCCCATTCGCACGCTCGACTTCGGCGTCGTCGGCGGCGAGAAGCTCGACGAGGTGCTCCCGCGCTCGATGTACCGCGAAAACGGCGAGCCGGAGACCGACAGCAACGCGGCTTCTCCCGCATCGTCCAGAGCGGAGCAAAGCGAGCCTTCGTCGTAGCAGCGCCTGTGTTTGTGGATGGTCGATGCTGCCCTACCCGACGATGCCGTCGCGGGGCGAAAATCGTCTGCCATCGAGTGAGCGTAGCGAGCGGACCATCAACCAACCGGCCCCCCTCATCCTCCTACACTCTTTCCGTGCCCCCGTTCGACATCCAGCGCGTCGAAAAGCGTATCGAAAAAGAGAGCACGGCGGCCAACAAGCTGCTCGGCGAAATCGGCCGTGTGGTCGTCGGGCAGCGCCACATGATCGAGCGCCTCTTGATCGGGTTTCTCGCCGACGGGCACGTGCTCCTGGAGGGCGTGCCGGGCCTGGCCAAGACGCTCACGGTGCGCTCCCTCGCCGGGGCGCTCGGGGCCGACTTCCAGCGCATCCAGTTCACCCCCGACCTTCTGCCGGCTGACCTGCTGGGCACGCTCGTCTACAACCAGAAGGAAGGAGACTTCTTCATCAACAAGGGGCCGATCTTCGCCAACATCATCCTCGCCGACGAGATCAACCGCTCGCCGGCGAAGGTGCAGAGCGCGCTCCTGGAGGCGATGCAGGAGCGGCAGGTCACGATCGGGGAGGAGACCTTCGGCCTGGGGCCGCCGTTTTTGGTGCTGGCCACGCAAAACCCTATCGAGCAGGAGGGCACCTACCCGCTCCCCGAAGCGCAGGTGGACCGCTTCATGCTGAAAGTGGAGGTGGACTACCCCAGCGAGGAGGACGAGCTCGAGATTATGCGCCGCAAAGCCCGCACCGGCGCTCCTGAGGCCGTCGAGCCGGTGATGAGCCCCGAGCGCATCCTCGACGCGCGCGAAGTGCTCGACGAGCTCTACGTGGACGAGCGCATCGAAGAGTACGTCGTGAAGTTGGTGATGGCCTCGCGCGCCCCCGCCGACTACGGCGTGGGCGAACTCAGCCAGCTCGTGGAGTACGGCGCCAGCCCGCGCGCCTCGATCAACCTGAACCTGGCCGCCCGCGCGATGGCCTTCCTGCACCACCGCGCCTACGTCACGCCCGAGGACGTGCGTTCCATCGCCCCCAGCGTCCTGCAGCACCGCGTGGTCCTCACCTACGAGGCGGAGGCGGAGCGCGTCACCCAGGCCGACGTCGTCGAGCGTCTCCTCGGCGCAGTCGATGTACCGTGATGGGAGCATGGGGGGAGAGCGGGAGCAGCCCAGTTTCACTCACCATTCCCCCTCGGCACTCACCTCCGATGCGCGAGCCGAAGACCTTCCAGAAGGAGGCGATCAGCGTGGCCTTCATGGCCGAGCAGCTCCGCGAGGCGGTGGGGCTTGAGATGGAGGCGGCCAACGCCGAGCGCGTCGACGTCGAAGACAGCCGCGTCACGGAGGCCATCTTGCACCGCCCCGGCCTCGCGCTGGCCGGCTACACCGGGCTGTTTACACACCAGCGCGTGCAGGTTCTCGGCAACACCGAGTGCCGCTACCTCGACAGCCTGGAAGCTGCGGAGCGCCAGCGCGCCTTCGAGCACCTCACCGAGTTCCCACTGCCGTGCGTGGTCGTCACCGCTGGCAACGCCCTCGGCGACGTGCTGCTCGACCGCGCCACCGCGCGCGGCATCCCCGTCTTCTACACGCCCGCGCCGACGGGGCGGCTCATGGAAAAGCTGCGCGACTTCCTGCGCGACCAGTTCGCCCCGCAGCAGTCCATCCACGGGGCCTTGGTGGACGTGTACGGCATCGGGCTGCTCCTCACCGGCGAGCCGGGCATCGGCAAGAGCGAGGTGGCCCTCGACCTCGTGGAGCGCGGCCACCGCCTCGTGGCCGATGACGTGGTGATCGCCACGCGCGAGGAGAGCGACATCCTCATGGGCGCCGGGACCGACCTCGTGCAGCACTTCATGGAGGTGCGGGGTCTAGGGCTGGTGGACGTGCGCGCCATGTACGGCATCCGCGCGATTCGCTTCCAGAAGCGCATCGAGGTGGCCGTGCAGATGCAGCCGTGGGATGCTGACGAAGAGTACACCCGCCTCTCGATGATCTCGGGCGCGCGCGAGGTGATGGGGGTGAGGCTCCCACAGGTGAAAGTGCCCGTCACGCCTGGCAAAAACATTAGCGTGATCTGCGAGACGATTGCTATGACGCACCTGCTGCGCCACTACGGCTACGACCCGGCGGAGGTCTTCGCCGAGCGTCTCTCCGAGCGCATCCGCCAAAAGAGCGCCCGCCCCTCGGGGCGCGACGGCGCGGCTGGGACCCCGGAGCGCAGCATCTCGTACTTTGAACACGACTACGAGTAGCCGGGGAGGCGGGAAAGCCGGGACGATGAAAAGGCGAAGGCATGGTTTTTGGCCTTTTCCTTCGCCCTCCTCGAACGGGGCCCTCGGCCCCGGCTTGCGAGGAATAGGTGCCCAGAGGCGTTTCCTTTTTTCGAAGGTCGCCGAGCAACGCTCCGCGCGAAAGGGCGCCCTACGACAAATGCGCTCGCTGGGCAAGGGGCTTGTGAGAAACCACGGGCGAAACCTCTGGTGCCGCCGGTTGCACTTTTGCGGGCCTCTACCATACGTTCTTCGTGCGCTCGTCACGGGGAAGCACGCACACCCGCCCGCCTGCCGCGTTTCTCATCCCCAGCAACGAGCAAGAAAGGAAGGCCGGTCACAGGTCCCGCCTGGCTCACTTTCTTAGGAACCGCACGGCATATTCGCCCACCCAGATGGCCAAAAACAAATACTACTATTACGATCAGAAGTCGTGCTCTTTCAAAGAGGTCGAACCGAAGCGGTCGAAGCGCTACTGGCAGGCGGGGGGCACGCTGTTGCTGGCGCTGGGAATGGCCGTACTGTTGGCGTGGGGGATGGACGCGCGGTGGATCAGTACGCCCGAGGAGGCGGCGCTGGCGGCTAAAAACGAGGCGCTCCGCGAGCAGGTCGCCGACGCCAGCGAGCGCGTGCAACGCTTCTCGCGGCAGCTCGACACGCTCGAAAAGACCGACCGCGAGCTGTACCGCAAGCTCTTGCAGGCCGAGCCGATCAGCGAGGACGTGCGCCGCGTGGGCATCGGGGGGACCGAGCCGCACAAAGAGATCGAGCGCTTCGAGGGCAAGACGGGGCGCCTGATGCGCAAGACCGAGGAGGAACTCGACCGCCTGGAGCGGCAGGTGCGCCTGCAAAAAAGCAGCTACGCGCGCCTGACCCGCATGGCTGAGGAGCGCCGCAGCAAGCTGGCGCACCTGCCGGCCATGCTCCCGGCCAATGGACGCGTCGTTAGCGGCTTCGGCCTGCGCGACCACCCGGTCCTGGAAGGAAAGAAAATGCACGCCGGCATCGACATTCTGATCGACAAGGGGGCCCCCATCATCGCCCCGGGCAAAGGCGTCGTGAGCCGCGTGGACTTCTCGGCCAGCTACGGTAAGGTCGTCGAGATCGAACACGAAAAAACTGGCTACACCACGCGCTACGCGCACCTTTCGCGCATCGCCGACCGCATCGAGAAAGGCTACGAGGTAGACCGCGGTGAGACGTTCGCCTACGGCGGTGACACGGGCCGCTCGACGGGGCCGCACCTGCACTACGAGGTGCGCAAGACCGAGACGGATCGCGCGGTCAACCCCGTCTACTTCTTTGCTCCGAGCATGACGCCGGAGCAGTATCGCAAGATGCTCCGCAAGTCCAAAGAGCCGGGCGCCGCGTTCGACTACTAACGGGGGCGGCTTCGCCAGAAGGTGTGGCCCTGCGGCGGCGTGGTCTCTCGAGAAGGGGGGTTCATGAGACTTGGGGAAGGAAGGTGCGGCAGCAGCAGCGCGCCAGGGCGCCGCGCCTCCACGGACGGAGGCTCCTACGGCGCGATGCTGCTGGCAAAAAAGCTCGGGACTCGGGAGCGCGCCGCCGCACATCTGGCGCGTGGCCCAGGAAAGGGTCCCGCAGAACGGCGGGGCGCTTCCGCGGCGTTTCGGGAGCAGGGACGTCGGGCGAGGCGAGCGTCGCCGCGCTGGGCGCGCTGGGCAGAGATCTTGCTCGTGTAGGGGGGACGTAGCGTGGAAGCGACCACGCAGGCTTTTCTCGTTCAGGGCTCGCCATGGCGCGACGCACTCTGCAGACCATCGCCCTGCGGGCGCTCCGCGCGCTGCTCCTCGCGCTGGGGGCTGCGTTGCTGGTGGGCACGTGGCCGGGGGCGCGTCCGGCGCACGCGCACCAGGCCTCGGCCGACACGACCGTCCGCGCCGACGAGCCCCTCGTGACCGGCGTGCGCTTCGAGGGTGAAGGTCCCTTCGCGCGCCCGGTATTGACACGCCGCGTGCGCACCGCTCCCAACCGCCGCGTGCTGGACATTCCTGGCTTCACGTGGTGGCGTTGGCTCTACGGGCTGGGCGACCTGGTGGGCGGGGGCGTCGGCGGGGCGCTCAAAAGCGTCGGCGAGGCCCCGGCGCGCCTCGACCGCTCGGTGCTACGCGGCGACGTGAGCCGCCTGACGGACTTCTACCGCCAGGAAGGGTTTCGCAACGCCCAGGTGCGCGCGGAGGTCGTGCCGGCCGAGGACGCCGGTGAGGTGCGCGTCGTGTTCCGCATTCAGCCCGGCGAGGCGCTGCAGGCCCGCTACGCGCGCTACACGGGGCTGGGGCGCCTGCCCCCGGCGCAGCGGCGGCGCATCGTGCGTGGCTCGCTTCTCTGGCCAGAAGAAGGTCCGGCACCAAAGCTTCGCGGCTCCGGTGACACGCTGCGCTTTCGCACCGCCGGGCAGCGCTACTCCGAGGCGCGCTTCCTGCGAGAGCGCTCCCGCCTGCTCGACTCCCTGCGCGACGGCGGCTACGCCCGGGCCACGCGCGACTCGGTGCGCGCGCTCGTCTTCCCGCAGCCCGCCGCCGATGCCTTCGACATCACCTTTCGCGTGCGGCCCGGCCCGCGCTACCGCGTCGGCGACCTAAGCGTGCGCGTGAACGGGCCCGAGAAGGGCGCTGCTCCGCGCACCAACACGCTGGTGCTGCGGCCGGGCGCCCCCAGCCCCGTGACGGTGCAGATGCAGGGCGAAAGCAAACTGGACCTGCGTTTCTTGCGGCGCGTCCTGCGCCTGCGCCCCGGCCGGTGGTACAGCCGCTCCGATCGCCGGGCGACCAAGCGCCGCCTCGAAGCGACCGGCCTCTTTACCTTCACCGACATCACCGCGCAGGCACCGACCCGCCCCGACTCGCTGTCGGCGCCCGCGTTGCCGCATCGCATCACGCTACGCACACGCCCGCGCCACCGCGCTAAGCTGGAAACCTTCGCCCTCCAGCGCAGCGGCATCGTCAGCAACGAGCTGGGCTTCGGGCTGGGGGCCACCTACCAGAACGCCAACCTCCTGAGCCGAGGAGAATCTTTCCGCGCCCGCGTGGCCAGCTCGCTCGCCTCGGACTTCGACACGGACGGAGGCGCGCGCGAAGCGCTTTTCTCCTCGGCTCAGCTCGAAGGCTCCCTTTCGCTGACGTACCCGTACTTGATCAGCGCCTTCGGCGGGCTGGAAGCGCTCTACGGCGGCCTCTACGACGCGCGCACCCGGCTGAGCCTGAGCCTGCTAACCGCGCGGCGCGAGAACCTCGGGTTCATCATCCGGGGGCGCGGGGAGGCGCGCCTGCGGCTGGAAATGCAGCATAGTCCTACGCTCACCTCGCTGGTGGACGTGCCCGACCTGAGCCTGTCGAACCCCGACACCCTGGCGGGCTTCCGGCCTCAGTTCCTCAACCGTGTGATCGGGACGGGCGAGGATCCCATTGTGCGCGACCCTGTGCAGCGCGCGCGCATCCTCGAAGACTACACGGCTCCGCAGGTCGGCGACGCCTATCGCTACACGCTGCGTGCCTCGACGATCAACCCGCTGCGGCGCGCCCAGGGGTACCGCTACGAGGCGGCCGTCGAGGTGGGGGGGCTGCTGCCAGCGATGCTGGACCGCCTGGTTCTTACGCCTGACACCGTCGAGAGCAGTCTGCCCGGGTTGCCGTCTCTGCGGGGCTCCGGCGTGGCCAATCGCCTTCGCTACCGGCCCTACGTACGCCTCGTGGGAGACGCGCGGCGCTACCGGCCGCTGGCGCCAGGCACCGTGCTGGCAGGCAAGCTCATCACGGGCGTGGCTCACCCCATCGGGCGGCCCGGCGTGGTGCCTTTCGAGCAACGCTTCTACGCCGGCGGCGGGTCGAGCGTGCGTGGTTGGGGCCTGCGTGAACTGAGGCCCGCCCCGCTCGGCGACCCTCTCACCGGCGACGCGCCCAACCTCCTCGGGGGCGACATCAAGCTCGAGGCCGCCGTCGAGCTTCGCCAGACGCTGCTCGAAAACGTGCTGGGCACGACCAACTGGATCGGCGCGCTCTTCGCCGACGCAGGCAACGCCTGGATCGGCCCGCGCAACCCCGGCCCCGATGCGCTGCGCTTCCGCGCGGCCGATTTTCTGGGGCAGGTCGGGATCGGCAGCGGGCTGGGGCTACGCCTGGACTGGGACTTCCTGGTGGTACGCCTCGACATGGCCTTCAAGGCGCACGATCCGCTTCAGGCGAGCAACCCGTTCCCCAATGGTCTCTCCGAACCCCGCCTGCACTTCGGCATCGGGCACGCCTTCTAAGTTTGAGAGTGCAGGGGGGTGGGGAAGTTGTCGCCTACTTTCGTATCTTCCACGCGCGCACCGCCGCCCCCGCGCTTCTGCACGCTCCCCCTCCGCCCTCAACCATGTCCATCTGGAATGTCGTGCGGCGCACCTACCGACGTCTAACGCGTCGCCGCGAGGGCGCGCACGAACGTGAAGCCGCCGCTACCCTTGCGAACGTGCCGGTTTTCGAGGACGTGCCGCGCCGCTCCGTCCGCGCGCTGGCGGAAGCCGTGCACGCGCGCACGTTCCGCCGCGAGGAGTTTCTCTACTACGAAAGCGATCCCGGCCTGGGCTTCTACGTCGTGCAAAGCGGGCGCGTGCGTCTGACGGCCGCGAGCGAAAGCGGCGAGCCCGGCGAGCTGCGCGAGGTCGGGCCCGGCGAGCTCTTTGGCGAGTGCGCGCTGCTGGGAGACTTCCCGCGCATGGCGACGGCGCAGGCGACAGCCGAGACGCGCGTCTGGGGGTTCTTCCGCCCCGACCTCAAGACGATGCGCCAGCGCCACCCCCGCGCGGCGGCCGCCGTGGTCGAGGCGCTGGCGCGGGACCTGGCGCGCCGCCAGGTGGCGATGGCGCGCCGCATGGCCGAAGGCGGCGACCGCCTCCGCGCCAAGCGCATGGTCGAGGGCGCCCCGCTGCCTGCCGGCCAGGCAGGCGACGGCCCAGGCACGCAGCCCGCCGACGAGCGGTAGCCGGCGCTCGAGGCCCCCCAAACGACGTGAGCAAGCGCAACTTCAACAGGCAGGCTGGACGAAGACGCTCGCGCTCGAGGCATCGACACCAGCGGTAGGAAACGGGGGATCGTACTCGGGAAACCGACGGGCGTCAGAACAGGCCTACGACCCATCCAACCCACCGATTGAAGCTGTGCTAAACGACACGATTCCCGCATGAGCGAAACGCCTAACGAAACGGCCCCGTCCGCCGAAAAACCCGTCCAGCGCGGCGACGCCATCACCTTGACCGTTGAGAAATTTGCTGACCGGGGCAAGGGCCTCGCGCGCCACGCCAGCGGCCTGGTCGTCTTCGTTCCGCAGGGCGTGCCCGGCGACCGCGTCCGCGCGAAGGTCACGCGGCGGCAAAAGAACTTCGCCGAGGCCCGGCCCATCGAGCTGCTCGACGCCAGCACGGAGCGCGTCGAGCCGCGTTGCCGCTACTTTGGCTCCTGCGGCGGGTGCGACTGGCAGCACGTGCACTACGACGAGCAGGCGCGCATGAAACAGCAGAGCGTGCGCGAGGCGCTCTTGCACACCGGCGGCGTGGCCAAGAAAGATCTCGCCGGAACGATGCAATCCATCATCGCGGCTGAGCGGCCCTACCTGTACCGCAACAAGATGATCTTCGACTTTAGCGCGCACCGCTGGCTCACCCCTGCCGAGGTCGAGAGCGGCGAGGACTTCGACACGGGCTTTGCGCTCGGCCTTCACGCGCCCAAGAGCCCGCACCAGGTGCTCGACCTGAAGGAGTGCCACCTTCAGTCGCGCCGCAGCCGCCGCCTCGTCAATCGCGTGCGCGGCTTCGCGAAAGAACAAGGCTGGGCGCCGTGGAACGTGAAGCAAAAAGAGGGCTTCCTGCGCCACCTCGTTCTCCGCGAGCCGGAGCACACCGACGATCTGATGCTGCGCCTCGTCACCAGCCGCCACGCGCCTGATCGCATCAGCGCGATGGCGGACTTTTTGACAGACGAGGCGCCCGCAGTCACGACGTTCGTGCACACCTTCAACGACACGCCCCGCCCGCAGGCCGCGCAGGGCGGCACGCACCGCACGGTCTTCGGGGAGGGCGTCGTGCGCGAAGAGCTCGGCGGGCTGGCGTTCGAGATCGGCCCCGAGACGTTCTTCCAGACCAACACGCGCCAGGCGGAGCGCCTCTTCGCGGCCACCCGCGAGATGGCGGCGTTACACCCGGGCGACCACGTCTACGACCTGTACTGCGGCCTGGGCGCGCTGGGATCAACGAAATCGGCAACGCGCGCTTTTGGGCGGGGGCGGTCCGCGACCGTCTCACTGGGGGCTTCGCCGAGAAGCACGGCCCGCCCGACACGTTGCTGGCCGACCCGCCGCGGGCGGGGATGCGCGAGGGCGTCGTTGAGCAGATCGCCAGGCTGCGCCCCGAGCGCCTCGTCTACGTGAGCTGCGACCCGCAGACGCAGGCGCGCGACGTGGCCCGCCTGCGCCACGCCACGGGAGGGGCCTACCGCATCCAGGCGGTGCAGCCGGTGGACCTGTTTCCCCAGACAGCGCGCGTGGAGAACATCGTCGCGCTACGGGTTGAGGAGGGATGATCGAGGGCAGAGGAGAGTATGGGACGCCTCGACGACTTGCGGAACCTGTGCGTGTACCAGTGTTCGCTCAGAAAGGCGAAGTGGATCTTCGAGCCGATGCAGGACTTTCCGTCCGACGGGCGGTTTTCGCCGACAGATCAAATGCAGCGGTCCCCGGGGGGCGGCGCTTCTGGCGGAGACGTGGGCGCGCCGGCGTTGCAAGGCGGCGTTCATCAACGAGGCGAACCAGGCGCTCGGCGAAGCGACGGAGACGCAGAGCTGGCCGGACCCCGCCCGCGTAGCCGGCTATCTCGACCAGGGGCCGTACGACGAGCGAGGGCCGTACGACGAGCGAGACGAGGCCGGGCAACACGTCGCGGCTATGCTCAACCGAATGATCCCGCGCTGACGACTTCTGTGGCAACGCGTCGAAATGAGACACGCGCGGTAGCGCAAGAGACACGATCCCCCACCCTCGATCCGCTTCCCGCCTGTGCTTCCCGCCTGAACGCAGGCAACGCCTTTTCGCCATTCCAACACGTCTCGTGAAAAAGACAGCGTTCGTAACGGGGGCCACCGGCTTCGTCGGCAGCCACCTCGCCGAGGAGCTCGTCGCACGCGGCTCCTACGGTGAGGTGCGTTGCCTCATTCGCTCCCGCTTCAAGTGGCTGGACGGCGTGGCGGGCATCACGCCGGTGCGCGCGGAGCTCTCGGATCTGGAGCGCCTCTGGGACGCGCTCGAGGGCGTGACGCACGTCTACCACCTCGGCGGCGTGACGCGGGCGCAACGCTGGGCCACGTACCAGAAAAACAACGTGCAGGCCACGCTCACGCTGCTGGGCGCCGTCGCGCAGGCGGCCCCGAATACCATCGAGCGCGTGCTCGTTACCAGCAGCCTCGCGGCGGTAGGGCGCGGCGCCGGCGCGGGCAACGTGGCCGACGAGGAGACGCCGCTCGACCCGGTCAGCAATTACGGCCGTAGCAAGGCGCGGATGGAGCAGGCCCTCGCCGAGCGCCACGACATGACGGCTTCTTTCCGCGAGCGCCTGCCGATCACCGTTGCCCGGCCGCCGGCCGTCTACGGCCCCCGCGACGCGGACCTGCTCGACTTCTTCCAGGCGGTGGACCGGCGCGTGTGCCCGGTCGTCGGCGGCGGGCGCGGGCGCGTCTCGCTTGTCTACGTCAAAGACCTCGCGCGCGGCCTCGCCGACGCGGCGGAAGCGGAGAACACGGCGGGCGAGACGTACTTTCTGGGCGGCCCCCAGCAGGCGCACACCTGGAACGAGGTGAAGGCCGCCGCCACCCAGGCGCTGGGCCATGGCGCGCTGACGCTCCCGGTGCCGGGGCCGTTCGTCGGCGCGGCCGGGGCGGCCAGCGAGGCGTGGGGGTGGCTTTCAGGGAGCTACCCGCCGCTCAACCGCGAGAAGGCGCGCGAGATTCGCCACGCCTGCACGGTGTGCTCCTCTGAGAAGGCGCGTGCGGACTTCGGCTACGCGCCCGCCACACCGCTGGAGGAGGGCGTGGCCGAGACGATCCGCTGGTACCGTGAGGAGGGGTGGCTGTGAAAGGGCCACGCGTTGCCGCGTCGGCCTGCGAGGCCCCGAGCGAGGCGATCAAAAGAGCGTGTTGCTTCGCGCCAAAATTGAGGTCGTGGCACGGGGGCCGAGGGCGGCCGCGAATCCTTCGCGCGGGCGCGCCGTTGCCTCTTTCGCGGCAGCGCTGCCCTGATGCCGCGTGCCTTTCTTCGCCGCTTTCTCTTCTCTGCCCCCCGGGCCCCGCGATCCTACTATGAGCGCACTCGGTTTCAACACTGGCTACATTGAGGAACTGTACCGCCAGTACCTCGACGACCCGCAGAGCGTGAGCGCAAGCTGGCGCGACTTCTTCGAGGACTACCAGCCCAGCGAGTCCTTCGTGGCTGCCGCCGAGGCGCGCCCAGGCGGCAGTGAGGCGAGGCCGCAGCGCGCCACGTCGCCCTCCGAGACGGTGCCCGAAGAAGCCTCCCCGCCGGGCGGCGATGGAGAGCCCGCTCCGAAAGACCAGCAGGAGGCCCGGGCGACTGAGGCGAAAAAAGCGCCCGCTCCCTCCGAAGACGGAACGACCGAGGACGGAACGAGCGGCGACGGCGTGAGCGCAGACGCCGGGGCGCCGGTGTTGCGCAGTGCCTCCGCGCCCTCGGCCAACGGCGCCTCGGTCGAGCCGATGCGCGGGGCCGCCGGCAAGATTGCCGAGAACATGGAGAAGTCCATTGGCGTGCCCACCGCCACCTCGATGCGAGAGATCCCGGTGCGGCTCTTGTCGGAAAACCGTGCGCTCATCAACGACTACCAGCGTCAGGTGGGCGGCGAGAAAGTCAGCTATACGCACCTCATCGCCTACGCGCTGGTGCAGGCGATGCACGAGTACCCGGCGATGAACGCGACCTTCCGCCACGACGAGGGGAGCGGCGAGCCGCAGAAAGTCGTGCCCGAGCACGTGAATCTGGGCGTGGCTATCAGCGTAGAGCGGCGCGGAGGGAAGAGCCTGCTCGTGCCCAACATCAAGGCCGCCGAGGAAGCCAACTTTGCGCAGTTTTTGGGCCTCTTCAACGACCTCGTCAAGCGCACGCAGAGCGGGGACATCGAGATGAGCGACTTCGAGGGGACGACTGCCTCGATCACCAACCCCGGCATGATCGGCACGCGCCAGAGCGTGCCCCGCCTGATGCCTGGGCAGGGTGTGATCGTAGGGGTCGGCTCGATCGGCTACCCGTCAGAATATCGCGCGTTCGATCCCGAACGCATCAGCCGGATGGGCGTCAGCCAGGTGATGAACATCACCTCCACCTACGACCACCGCGTGATTCAGGGCGCCGTCAGCGGGGGCTTCCTGGCGCACATCGAGGCGCTCTTGCTGGGGGAGCACGGCTTTTACCAAGACCTCTTTGCCGACCTGAGCGTGCCGTACCAGCCGTTCTCCTCGGCGACCGACTCGACGCCGGGGCTCGGAGGCGCCATCAGCCAGAACGGGGAGGCCGACGCGGAGACGATGACGCGCAAGCAGGCGGCGGTTCTCCAGCTCATCCGCAGCTATCGCGTGCGGGGCCACCTGCAGGCGGACGTGAACCCGCTGGGCTACGACTGGACGGACCACCCTGAGCTCGATCCTGCCCACTACGGCCTGACGATCTGGGACCTCGACCGCGAGTTCATTACCGGCGGCCTCGGGGGCGAAGACAAGCTCCCGCTTCGGGAGATCCTCTCGATTCTGCGCGACACCTACACGCGCAAGGCTGGCTTCGAGACGATGCACATCTCCAACCCCGAGGAGAAGCGCTGGCTCCAAGAGCGCATCGAGCCGACGCGTGCGGCAGAGGACCTCTCCGAAGAGGAGCGCCGCCGCATCATGAAGCGCCTCAACAGCGCCGAGGCGTTCGAGCGCTTCCTGCACACGAAGTACATCGGCCACAAGCGCTTTTCGCTGGAAGGCTCCGAGTCGATGATCCCGATCATCGACACGCTGATCTCCGACGCGGCCGACCAAGAGAGCCGCGAGGTGGTCATGGGCATGGCGCACCGCGGGCGGCTGAACGTCCTGGCCAACATCATTGGCAAGCCGTATGAGCAGATCTTCTCCGAGTTCGAGGGCAACATCGACCCG
>PXTT01000032.1 GCA_003022535.1 Bacteroidetes bacterium QS_9_68_14 | reverse complement strand
CCTGACGCGCGAGGCGCGCTTCGAGATCGGCTCGGTGACGAAGGTGTTCACCGCGCTCCTGCTGGCGGAGGCCGCCGAGCGCGACGCGGCCCGGCTCGACGATTCCCTCGGCGCGTGGCTGCCCGATTCGGTGGCGGCGCCCGCCT
The DNA here is from genome assembly GCA_003022535.1 of Bacteroidetes bacterium QS_9_68_14. Taxonomy (GTDB): domain Bacteria; phylum Bacteroidota; class Rhodothermia; order Rhodothermales; family Salinibacteraceae; genus QS-8-64-10. Next base: position 5,217 of record PXTT01000032.1, on the reverse strand, counting down.
ACACCGATTCCGCCGGAACGCGGCGCCCCATTCGACTGCGCCACCTGGCCACGCACACCGCGGGCCTACCGAAGCTGCCGGGCAACCTGGGCCTGCGCGCCGACCCGGCCGACCCGTACGCCGATTACGGGCCACAGGCGCTCCACGCCTTCCTGGGCGGACACGACCTGCCGCGCGCCCCCGGCGCGCGGTACGCGTACTCGAACCTCGGCGCGGGGCTGCTGGGCCACCTGCTTGCTCGCCGCGCCGACACGTCCTATGCCGCGTTGCTCGAACGGCGCATCCTCGACCCGCTCGGGCTGCGCGCCACCTACGCGCCGCTTCCCTCCGGCACCGCCTCCGCCGGGCCGCGGCTGGCGCAGGGCTACGCGCCTTCCGGCGAGGCGACCTCCTACTGGCGCTTCGGCGCGCTCGCGGGAGCCGGCGCGCTCCGCTCCACCGCCGGCGACATGCTGCGGTTTCTCGAAGCGCAAGTCCAGCCCGATGCCACGCCGCTGCCCGCCGCAATCCGCCGGACGCACGAGACGCGCCACGCCGTCAGCGAGGCCCTGTCGATGGCCCTCGGCTGGCACGTGCGGGACCGCCCCGGCGACGCGGTCGAACCCGTCTACTGGCACAACGGCGGCACCGGCGGCTTCAAGAGCTTCGCCGGCTTCGCGCCGAAAGCGGAGCGCGGGATCGTCGTTCTCGCCAACCGGGCGGTGCCGACGCAGGCATTCAACGCCTTCGCCTTTCGCCTCGTGCGGGCACAGTCTCGCCCGTAGCGGCCGGGCGCTTGCGCAGAAGACCGCGCAGGCGGCGAGGCAGCGCGCGCGGAAGGCGTTCCTCCGGCGAAGACCCGCGCCGACCGGCGCTGAGGCGAGCCTACGGCGCCTGCTCCCGCACCTCTTGCGCCTCTTCTCGCGCCTTGTCGGCCTGCCGCTCGGCTTCCTGCGCCGCCTCTTTCGAGCGGACGAAGGGATTCTCGTCGCGGTCGGGCCCAAGGGCCTGAATGATGTCGCGCACCGTGTTGTAGAGCATCAGGACGACCGAGATGAGGGCCCCGCCCAGCAGCGAGACAAGTGCCAGGACGACGTAGTAGACCCCAGCATACCACCGCGTGTAGCCGGCCTGCTGCGCCGCGTCGGCGTCGGCGAGCGGAAAGTTGAGCACGAGGTAGATCAAAACCGCCGCGACGAGCGTGACCGCGTCGATAAAGGCGATCTGCTTGACGCGCTGGTAGTGCGCCCACTTCAGTTTCACGTCCGCCCCCCTGCTCATGCTCAGGAGCGTGAGCATCAAGGCCAGCACGTTGCCCAGCGAGATGGTAACGGTGCCGCAGAAGGAGCGCACCCGCGGCATGGCCGTCTCCAGAAGCAAGCGCGCCTCCGCCCCGCTGGCCGCCCCTACCAGCCCCGCGCCCCCTAGCGCGGCGCCCGCCGCGAGCGTGCCCCCGACGAGCGCACGCTTGTAGTCCACGCGCACTTCTTCGGACAAGAGGTGCCACCTCTCGCTGGCTTTGGTCTCTTCGTTGCTGCGATCAGGTTGGCTGTTTCCTGTGGCGGACTGTTCGGGCATCGGAGAAGACGGAAGCGCATCGAGGACAGACGAACCGTTCGGGCAGAAGGAGGGACAAATGCCCTGCCAGGAATCTTTCCGTCGGGCGTCAAGCTCCCTCCGCCAGTCACGAAGAAGGCAGGCAGGCCGCCGGCCAGCCATCCATACGACGTCAGCGCCGCCCAGAAGAGCGCGCACTCGATGAGGTTCTGCTTCCCGCCGCCGTGCCCACCCCCGCTGCGCTGGCTCCACCAGAGCCATCCGAGGACGCCGCTCGCTACAAGAAAGGCAACGTTCAGAAAGAACGTGTAGTCGGTCTTGAAGAACGTCTGCTCGGCCATGCGCGCGGCCCTGCCCTCGGGCAGGAGGCCCGCCAGCGCCAACCTGCCGTGCATCAAGAGCGAGGGGCCCACCAGCGACGCCAGCAGCATACCCATGATGCAAAGCGCCATCTTTCACCCGTAGTACGCCGCGTCGATGCGCAGGACCGGGAAGGCGATGAGATCGCTGAAAATGAAGGCCACCAGCTCCACGCCCCGGCCTCGCCCATTGCGCGTTGCATCCGCTCGCGCGTGACGAAGACCGGGATCATCGAGGAGACGACGTAGCCCAAGACGAACGCCCAGAGCGCCATCCGGAAAAAGCCCAGCGTCGTGTAGGCGGCCCGTCCCCAGGCGTGGACGAATCCGTGCTGCGTGGGGGTTCGTCGGTTTCGAGATTGGAAGTTCGAACCGTGCGTGGCCGGAGCAACGCGTGGCTCTCACGCCGCCTGCTGCTGCATGTCCACGTCCTCGCGCATCATGCGCGGGTTCATCATGCCCTCCTTGATTCCGAACCTAATGAGCAGCGCGTTGACCGGGTACGCCGCCAGGAGACCCGCCGTCAGCGAGAGCAGGAGTGCCGTCCAGAAGAGCACGTCGTGCATCTTGGCCTCCCCAGCGATCCAGATGTCCACCCCGATGGCGACGGCCTCCATGAAGACGATGCTGGCCGTCTCGGAGTAGAGCGCGTCGGTGAGCGCGTCGCCGAAGCTCATCCCTTCCTGCATCAGCGGGCCGATGGTGAGAATCATGCCGAAAAGGTAGGCGAACGAAAAGGTCGCCAGCGCCACGATCACGTTGCTCGCCACCGCCAGGATGCCGACGGTCAGCGTGATGCCGACGATCTCGCCGAGGCCGCAGCCGCTGTAGCAGTGGCTTGTCGAGCGCCAGCCCTTGCGCCAGAGCGAGTCCCGGCTGATCTGCTTGCGCCCGCTGAAGTAGTAAACGGCCAGCCCGAGCGGCCCCGAGTAGAGCGTCGTGAGGCCCCAGACGAGCTTCATGAGGCTCCCGAGCTCGCGGTTGTTTTTCCGAAGATCCCAGACGAGAATGGCCAGGCACACGAGCGGGAGCGCAAGCCACGTGACGAGCGTGGCCGGCCGGGAGAGAAACGCGCGAAAGGATTCCATGCCCCTATGGTAGCTATGGGCTTGTAGTTACGAGCTTGAAGCCGAGGGGCGAACGTTTTTCGTCGATCCGTGGGTGTTGCCCGCCTTCAAAATAGCAGATTGCAGACCGCCCGGCGGCACGACGCCCACCGGGAACGATCCCTGATTTACCATCTGCCGTCGACTAGAATCACGCTTCAGCCACGTTTTCCAGCTCGTTCAGGAGCCGGTCGCAGGCCTCCGCGCAACGCTGGCACGTCTCTCCGCAGATGCGGCAGTGCTCATGCTGGTCGGCGTGGCTGCGGCACTCTTCGCCGCACTCCTGGCAGGCGCGGAGGCACGCGCCGACCTGTGCCTTGAGAAGGTCCCAGCTTGGAGCGGTCTGGCGGCTCAGGACCTGCGCAGTGGTGGTGCAGACGTCGGCGCAGTCGAGGTCGGTGCGGATGCAGTGGCGCATGTCCATGTCGCTCTCGCCTTCGATGCAGGCGTCGGCACAGGCGGTGCAGGTGTGCGCGCATTCCAGGCACGCCTCGATGCACTCGGCCAGCGCGCTCTGGTCAAGCGAGGTCGTGTTCGGGTGGGTGGAAAGCATTTCTTGAGCGTCCATCGTCGCGTCGAGGTTTGGGGAAGGCAAGAAACAGCGTCGTTTAAAGTATCTTCCCAACCGGCAACCGGTCCGCCCCGCGGCCGGGTACGGGGGCAACTCGTTGCTCGTCTTTTACACTCATTGGCGAAATAGGAGCGTTCTCGGATGGCAGGCGACATGGACGACGACTCTTCGAGCAGTGGACTTTCGATCAGCGAGTTGGCCCGCCGCGCAGACGTGGGCAAGCAGACGGTGCGCCACTACGAGCGACGCGGCCTCCTGCCCGAGCCGCCACACAACGCGGCCGGGCCCCGCCGCTACGACTGAGACGCCGTGGAGGAGCTGCTATCGCTCCGCGCGCGGCCCGGCGCGCCCAACCGCGAGGTCAAGCCTGCGGCGCAGGACGGCGGCTCGTCAGAGCGAAGCGAAGACCCAGCCTGGTGGGGGGTCCTGCAGCCACGCCGCGCGTGGCTTCATTCGCTCATTCCCGCGAGCGGGAGGACCAGTGCACTGCCGCGATGCCCCACTCGCCCGCGCGTCGCCGTAGCACGAGCAGCTCGGCGCTCGACAGGTCCATCGCGCGCCCGTCGTAGGTGCCCTGCATCCGGCTGGTGGTGCTGACCCAGGCGGCATTCCCGTCGATGCGCACGTCGCGCGATTGCATCCTGCGCGACAACGCGCTCAGGAAGGCGTGGTCGGTGCGGAAATGATGGGCGAGGTACTCGCGCCGCGTCTCCACCCCGCCGCTCTCGAGCACGCGCGCCTCCGGCAGCAGCATTCCGGCCACGGCCGTGCTGTCGCCACACTCCAGCGCCGCGCGGAACGCTTCGGTCGCTTCGACGACCTGCGCTGAGTCCGACGTTGCTCCCTGCGGCTGGCCGCGAGCGGAGGCCGGCCCCGAGACGGACAGAAAAATGGCAGCCGTCAAAAGCGCGAAGAGACGCATGGTGAACAGGGCAACGGGGGCGGGAGCGGAAACGAGAGAAGCCGTGGGAGCTACACGCCGGCTCGTCCGGAGGCGCAGTCTGCAGGGGGCTTGCGGGACACACCGAGGGCAAAATGGCGATGGTCGCGCGAAGCATCAACCAGAAAGCGAGCGTAGCGCGCGCCGGTTCGGACAGAAAGCGGCCCGGATCTTCTCACTGCAACCGCTGCACCTGCATCGCTTGCAGCAGCGCCGTGCCGCCCCCTTCCAGGCGCATCCCCCGCGACCCGGCTCGGGGGCGCCGGCGTGGCCGTAGGCGACCATCTCCCCCCCGACGTAGCCGCGGTGATGGCCCGCGTCGCTTACCACGCGCACCGGCAGCCGGCCGCCCTCCTGCGCCGCGTACGTCCCCGTCGCGCAGAATAGCGCGCGGCGTCTGCCCCAGATCGGCGACGACGGCCGCGAGGCGGCACCTGGCGGCCACCGCCTGCAAAACGGGCAAGAGGTCCGTAATCGAGAGCGTCACCGGGAGCAACGCGCCGGCGATCAGCAAAGCGAAAAACATGTGGCACGTCTCCACGGGGAGAAGACCCGTTCGCGCGCGCCATCGCGGGGCGCCCGCGTGGCCCTCACTGCTTGCCGTCTTGGTTGTGGCTGCTGTAGACCCCGGCGCGCCCGTCGCCCTGGAAGGCGATCACGCGGTACGGCTGCGCCGGGCGCCCTTCGACCTCCATCCCCGGCGAG
>PXTT01000031.1:851-6319 GCA_003022535.1 Bacteroidetes bacterium QS_9_68_14 | reverse complement strand
CCCGCCCAAGCCGAGACGCGCTTTCGCCCAGCACGCCTTTTCCCTGACCTCTTCCGCTCATGATGCTACGCGCGCGGCCCCTTTTCCGCTCGAAGAACGACGCGAAGACGAACGGCGCGTCCAAAATCCAAAAAGTAACCCTTCCGCTGCCGATATGCGCCGCAAGGGATGAAGGCCCCCGGCGCGCCGCCTGCCAGAGTGGGCGCCCCGCTTGCCCCCGCCCCGAAGCGCGAAGCCCTGGAACCGCAAATCCTTAGAACGCCGGCCCCAGGAATACCGCGTTCAGAAACATCCCATTCGTCCCGTACCAGAAGGCGCGGAAGTTGGGGTTGTCCGCGAAGACCGTGACCTGCCCGCCGCCCTCGTCTTGCGTGGCCACGGCCATGCTGCCGGCGGCTTTGCGCCGCATCTCTGCGGAGACGTAGCCGGAGAGGCGGGGCTCCTCAGTGTAGGTGGCCACCTGCTCCCCCGGCCCTGTCGGCGGCTCGAAGAACGTCGTGCCGCTAGTGAAGAAAGGCACCGTGTCGCCGGAGTAGCCGTACATGAGCGGGTGCGTGTCGTCGATCTCGGCGCGGAAGATCGAGCCGCCGATCTGCTGCGCGCCGTAGGCGTTTTGCAGCTTCGCGTACGGCACGTCCTGGAAGAGCGAATCGGTGTCCACGTCGGCCTTCTTCTCCAGGTCGGCCAGGTCGTGCTCGGCGGCCCAGCCGGTGGCATCGTCGAGAGCGATGAGGTGGCCGCCGCCTCGCACCCACTGCTTAACGGCTTCCGGCGGCATATCACCGTAGCCGTACCCGCCGGCCATTACCATCGTGTTGTAGCGCGAGAGGTCGGCGTCTTCCACGTCTTCGGTGTTCAGAAGCGAGATGGGCGTGTCGAAGCGTTCGGTCATCAGGTGCCACACCTCGCCGGCGTTGTAGGCGTTGGTGCCCTCGCCTACCAAGAGTGCCATCTTGGGCCGTTCGAGCACGGGCGCGCTGCCGCTGCCGAGGTCCGGCCCGCCGCGCGTGAGGCCGCTTTCGAGCCCGAAGATGCGTACGTGGTCTTCCTGGGCCGCCCGGCGCGCCATCGCGTAGGTCGAGTCCGCGGGCGGGTAGTCGCTGGCGCTCTCCATCGAGCGGGTGCGGACCGGAATCACGACCGTGCCGCGCGGGAACTCGCGCACCTGGCCGCCGGCCTGGGCCGTGACGGGCTTGGTAAGCAAGCGCGGCTCGATCCCGGCCTCCTGAAAACGGTGCAGCGCGCGCGGGGCAAAGTAGCGGTCCCACCGCATCAGGTAAGCGTAGCTGGAGCGTCCCCCCACCAGGTTGCCCCCGTCGTACGCGACGGGCGTGATCTCCTCGCCCAGCAGGCCCGACGCGCCGCCCTCGATCTCCGTGTAGTCGGTGTTGAAGGCCAGCGGCAGCGTCCACGTCGAGACGTCGTAGAAGAGGGAGTCGGGGAAGGTCGTGGTGCGCTCCATGAAGGCGTCCACGAGCCGGCCCTGCGTCTGGTCGGTGGGCACAACGTAGGCGCTGCCGGCCTGGAACGTCTGCCCATTCGCTTCCACGTTCTCGTCCAGGCGGTGAATCTCCACGTGGTGACGCTGGAGGACCTTCGCCATCGCCTGCGCGCGAGTGCGTTGCCCCTCCAGCCCGACGACGTAGGCACTGGCCGGCGCCTCGTCGGCGAAGTCGTCGGCGGAGGCGTAGAAGTCGCGCTGGTAGCTGAGGAAGTCGGTACGCATTTCCACGAGGCCCCGCAGCGAGGAGAGCGAGGGGGCGAACTGGTTGCGCACGGTGAAGGCGTAGTGCAGGACGCCCCGGTTGGTCTCTTGCTTCAGCGAGCGCGAGCTGGCCTGCTCGAAGAGAATCCCGACCGAGCCGTTGATGTCCGGATACGTCGAGCCCTTGCCGTAGTAGAAGTCGTCGTAGGACTCGCGCGTGTAGTAGAGCGAGCCGATGTCGTCGAGGGCCTGGGCGTGGTACTCCGCGAGCCGCCCGGTGAGGTCCTGGTTTTCCTGCGGCGTATTGGGGTTGGTGCGGCTGGGAATGCCCGGCTGGAAGAAGTAGCTGTCGTTTTTGCCCATCTCGTGGAAGTCCGTCAGGAGCTGCGGGTGCCAGTCGTGAAAGACGCGCAGGCGCCCCTGCGTGGCCGGGTGCTGGGCCGGCAGCCAGTCGCGGTTCAGGTCAAACGCGTAGTGGTTGGTGCGCCCGCCGGGCCAGGGCTGCTCGTGCTCGCGGTCCTGCGGGTCGGCGGTGGGCGCCTCGCCGCGATTCTGGTTGACCCAGGTGGTAAAGCGGCTGCGCCCATCGGGGTTGAACATCGGGTCGATGATGGTGACGAGGTTTTCGAGGGTGCGCTCGATGGCCGGGCCGCGCCCGGCGGCCAGGTGGTACAGGAGCAGCAAGGCCGCCTCGGTGCCGCTGGCCTCGTCGCCGTGGATCGAGTAGCCCATGTAAGCCACGCCGGGCATGTCGGCAAGCGCCCCGTCTGAGACGCCCTCGGGGTTTCTCACGAGCCGGTTGTTGCGCTGGCGGATCTGGCCGAGCTGCCCGAGCTGGCCCTCGGTGGTGACGAAGGCGTGGATGAGGCGACGCCCCTCGTAGGTGCGCCCATGCCCCTCCAGACGAACGCGCGGGCTCGCCTCGGCAACGGCTTCGAAGTAGCGCACCACGTGCGCCGGCTCGGTATGATGCGTGCCGATCTGGTAGCCGAGCACGTCTTCGGGCCGCGGAATGGATTCGTCGTAGCCGGTGACGCCTTCGAGGGTCATCTCGTCGGCGAGGCGGTCGGGGAGCGGCACGTCCTGCGCCCCGGCAGCGGGCACCAGCAGCAACGTGGCGAGCAGGAGGCACGTGCACTGCTGAGGCAGCACCGACGTCCCGGGGCGCAACGCGGCGAGGACGGGCGCGAAAAAGCGCGACGGGCGAGAGATCGGCATGGGGGGAGGGGAGCGTTGCAGAAAACGTTTGTGCTCGCGTGCCAACGTACGGAACGAGCGGGCGGATTTCAGCCGCCGGCGCGGCTACGGCATTTCCAAAAAACGGCATTTCCCCAAAAAGGAACGCCCCCGGCTGCCGGAGCCGGAGGCGCTTCGGGGGTGGACGTTGTTGCCACGCATTTCGGACACAGCACGCTCTGTGTCCCTACGAGGCTGGAAGGGTCAGAGACCTGAATGCCAGAGATCTGAGAGACTGCGGTCTGCCCTCCGAACTGTCACGTCGCCTGCCCGCTGGGCATGATAACGATCTCCTCGACGTCTACGCGTTGCGGGCTGGCGACCGCTTCGAGGATCTTCTGCGCGATGTCCTCGGACTCGAGGATCTCGAACCCGCTCATCAGGCCCTCCATGTCGTCCATCAGCTCCTCGTCGGTGATGGTCTCGGGCAGCTCGGTGTCCACCGCTCCGGGCTCGACGCTGATCACGCGGATGCCCTGCGGCCCCAGTTCGTTGCGCATCCCCTCCGAGAGGGCGCGCACGCCAAACTTGGTGGCCGAGTAGACCGCGCCGCCGGGCATCACGCGCCGCCCCGCTACCGACGAGATGTTGACGATGTGGCCGCTCTCCTGCTCGGTCATCACTGGCAGTACCGCGCCGATGTTGTAGAGCACGCCCTTGAGATTGACGTCCACCATGCGCTCCCACTCCTCCTCGTGGAGGTTTTTCATGTAGGAGAGCGGCATCAGGCCCGCGTTGTTGATGAGAATGTCGATGCCGCCGAACTCGGACTGCGTCTCGTCGGCGAGGGCCTGCACCTGGTCGCGGTCGGTCACGTCCGTCTCGACGACGATGGCCGTGCCGCCGCTGGACTCGATGTCGTCTTGGAGGGCTTCGAGGCGCTCGACGCGGCGGGCGGCGAGGGCCACGCTCGCGCCGGCGTCGGCGAGGTAGCGTGCGGTGGCTTCGCCAATGCCACTGGAGGCGCCGGTGACGATGGCGGAGTGGCCGGCGAGCGGCTGGTCGCTGAACGATTCCATGGGAGACGTCGGGGGTTGAAAACGGGAAAAGCGAGCGCGCGCAGCTTTTGAAGCGCCCTTTGTTGTATTGCGTGTTGTCACATACGGTTGGCCGCGCGCCATGAAATGGGCGTGGAAGATCAGGGCGGGAGAGTGGGGCGGGGAGATCGGCGGGGCCGCCTCGCGGCGCGCGTGGCCTCGCCGCGGACGAACGGGCTCCGGCAACGCCTCGTAGCAGGCTAGGCCCACAAGCGTCCCGAATTCTTTTCCAAGACCCGCCTCCACGAATGCCGACTTTGCATCTGCTGGGCACCGGCGCGGCGGCGAGCGACCCGCACCGCACAACCACGATGCTGGCCTTCGCTGGCAACGCGACCGACAGCGACGTGGCCGGCAGTGACGTGAGCAGCGAGGACGCGGCCGGCCATGCCTCCTCCGCGTTGCTGGTGGACTGCGGCGGCGACGCCCTCCAGCGCTACCGCCAGGCCGGCCTCGACCCCGGCGCGCTCGACGCGGTGGTCCTCACTCACGAGCACCCCGACCACGTCGGCGGCTTTCCGCTTTTGATGGAGCGGCTGTGGCTGGGGGGCCGCGAGCGCCCGCTCCCGGTGTGTGGCATCGCGCAGGCGCTCACCCAGGCCGAGCGCCTCTTCGACGCCTTCGACACGAGCGGCTGGGACGGGATGCCGGAGATCCGGTGGCGCGAAGTGTCCTACGAAGAGGGCGCCCCCGTCTTCGAGAATGACGCCTGGCGCGTCACCGCCGCCCCTGTCGAGCACGCCAAGCCCACCGTGGGCTTGCGCGCGGAGCACTCCCCCAGCGGCCGGGTCGTCGCCTATTCCTGCGACACCGCCCCCACCCCGAGCGTCGCCCGCCTGGCGGAGGGCGCCGACGTGCTTGTCCACGAAGCCACCGGCGACATGGACGGGCACTCCTCCGCCGAGCAGGCCGCCGAGGTCGCTGCCGAGGCGAGCGCCGGACGCCTCCTGCTGGCCCACCTTCCGCCCGACCTCACCGACGCGGACCTGAGCGCGGCACGTTCTCGCTTCGAGCGCACCGAGGCCGGCGCGGAACGGGGGCGCTACCCGTTTTGAGCCGAGCGCTGCCCCTCGCCGGTTGTTTTCTGCTCAGGCGCCGGCTTCGAGCTCGTCTTCGACGTGGCACGCGGCGCGCTGTAGTCCGTGAGCACCCATACGGCGAAAATGACGACCCCGACGATGGTATAAAACCACTGCGCGCCCTGATCGCCCGCAAAGCCTTCCTGGAATGCCGGCGCCAGAATCCACGGCAAGACCATCAGCGCGATCGAGACGATCAGTTCGACGACGCCGTGCACGCCCAGCGAGATGACCTCGGCCATCCCCAGCGGGAAGTCCGTCAGGAGCGTCATGGTGAGGTGCACCACCGCCAAGACGTAGCAGAGCGTGATCGTCCCCCCGAACAGCGTGTCCGAGAAGAGCGTCGGCGCCAACAGGAAGAACACCACGGCCGCGTAATCGAGAATACCGTGGAGGCGCGGCGGAATCAGG
>PXTT01000031.1:0-767 GCA_003022535.1 Bacteroidetes bacterium QS_9_68_14 | reverse complement strand
TTTGCCATGCGCAAGCCCTGCGAGAGACGAGCGCGCGTGTCGGCCGGGTCGATGATTTCGTCGACCCAGAGGCGCGCGGCAGCGTAGTAGGGCGTGGTCTGCTCCTCGTAGCGGTCCTGGATGTCGGCGAGCAGTTCTTCTTCTTCCTCTTCGGAGAGCTCCTCGCCCTGCTTCGCCAGCTGGCGCGAACGAATCGAGAGGAGCACCTTCGAGGCCTGCGTGCCGCCCATCACGGCAATCTTGGCCGAGGGCCACGCCAGCATCAGGCGCGGGTCGTAGGCACGCCCGCACATCGCGTAGTTGCCGGCGCCGTAGGAGTTTCCGACGACGACGGTGAACTTGGGCACGACCGAGTTCGCGACGGCGCTGACCATCTTGGCCCCCCGCTTGATAATGCCGGTCTGCTCGGCGTGGCGGCCCACCATGAAGCCGGTCACGTCCTGCAAGAAGACCAGCGGGATGCGCTTCTGGTTGCAGTTCATGATGAAGCGCGCGGCCTTGTCCGCTGCGTCGGCGTAGATGACGCCGCCGACCTGCATCTCGCCCGCGCGGCCGGTTTCGCCTTTCGCCTTGACCACCGCGCGCTGGTTGGCGACCACGCCGACGCTCCAGCCGTCGAGCCGCGCGTAGCCGCAGAGCAGCGTCTGGCCGTAGCCTTTCTTGTACCCCGTCCAGGAGCCGGCGTCCACCAGCCGCGCGAGGATCTCGCGCATGTCGTAGGGCTGGTTGTCCTCCTCGGGCAGGAGGCCGTAGATCTCCTCGGGGGG
>PXTT01000030.1 GCA_003022535.1 Bacteroidetes bacterium QS_9_68_14 | reverse complement strand
AGGTCCTCGCACCGCTTCATGTCGCCGAGGAAGCGGTAGAGGTACTGCATGAGGCGGTCCGAGTAGCGGTCCACCAGAATGTTGAAGGCCTCGACGGTCCCAGCCTGAAACTGAGACATGAGGTCCTCGTCGCTCATCTGCTGAAGCGCCTCGTACTGGTTGGAGGCCTTCTGACTGCGCTTGCGGGTGACGGTTTCTCGTTCTTCGGCCATGTAGGTCGGGGCGGGCTCGGAGTAAAGGCCAGCGGGGGTAGGAACAATGGATGTCCCAACCTCGGGACAGGCGAGGAAAAACGCAACGGCGAACCCCTACAAATGCGTACTTTTCGCTGTCGTTTCGCAAGGGGCTCAGGGGCGAGAGGCCGCCAAATACGGCGCGGCCCAAAGATCTTTCCTGTCTGTGCCCTCGCAAAGAAGCAAAAGTCGCGCCATTCTGCCTTCGACGACAACGTGTCGCATTCGCAGGCAGATCCGCGCTGAGAGGCCAGAGAGGCTTCTGTTTCGTTCGTCGGCTCCGCTTTCTTAGATTGAGCAACGGCTGATGGCACGCAGATGTCCTTCTTCCTACCTAATTGCTTCTCATTTCCTATGACCGCTACCCGCTTCTTCCGGCTCCCGAGCGTGAAAAGAAAAAGAAACGGGTTGCTCACCGCGCTGGGGGCCACGCTGGCTGCCTTTGCGTTGCTCGCCGGGACGGCCCGCGCGCAGTCTTCGACCGAAACCGCCCCCATGCAGCGCGCCACCACGACTGCCGAGAGATCCTCCAGCGAGATGCCGTCCAACGTCGTGATGGTCGTCCACGGCGGAGCCGGCAGCATCGAAGAGGTCAACATGACTGAGGAGGAAGCCGAGGCCTACCGTGCGGAGCTTACCGAGGCGTTGCGCGCCGGCTATGCGGTCATCCGGGACGGCGGGAGCAGTCTCGATGCGGTCGAGGCGGCCATCAAGCCGATGGAGGAGTCGCGCATGTTCAACTCGGGACGCGGCGGGGTCTTCACCAATGCCGGCACCGTCGAGCATGACGCCTCGATCATGGAAGGAGCCACGCGCAAGGCGGGCGCCATCGCGGGCACTAAGCACATCGCGCACCCCATCGAGGCGGCGCGGCTGGTGATGGAGGAGTCTCCCCACGTCATGCTCGCGCGGCAGGGGGCCGAGGAGTTCGCCCTCGCGCAGGGCATGGACCTCGTGCCCAACGACTACTTCTACACCGACGAGCGGCGCGCGCGCTTCCTGGAAGGGCTTTCCAGCGACGCCTCCACCGAGAAAGCTCCGGATGAGGACGCTGGTGTGCGCGCCCGGCCTGAGCGGGCGCCCGAGCACTTGGGCACCGTCGGCGAGCACTTGGGCACCGTCGGCGCGGCGGCAGTCGACCAGAGCGGTACGCTGGCGGCGGGCACCTCCACCGGCGGCACCTTCAACAAGCGCTGGGGCCGCATCGGCGACTCCCCAATCACTGGGGCCGGCAGCTACGCCGAAAACGAGACGGCGGCTGTCTCCTCGACCGGCTGGGGCGAGTACTTCATCCGCGGCGTCGTCCCGCACGACATCGCCTCGATGATGCGCTACGGCGACGCCTCGCTCACCGAGGCGGCCCGCACGGTCATCAACGAGAAGCTCCCGCAGATCGGCGACGGGCAGGGCACCGGGGGCGTCATCGCGCTCGACGTGGAGGGCAACGTGGCCACGCCGTTCACCACGCCGGGCATGTTTCGCGGCTGGATCACCGAGGAGGGCGAGGTCGCGGTGCGCTTCTACGCCAAGGACCAGTACGATGGCCCGATGGATGGAGAGTGAGGGGCAGTGAGTCGTGAAAGGGGAGTGGCTCTGGAAGGACGGGTGCGGGGCGTGGCCCACGGGCGCTTTTTTCGTTCGCCGCGGGCCACGCGCTCAGGGGAGAACTGTGGGGCTGCCGGGTGCGATTGTCTTGTCCGGCCAGCGGCGGGGCGTGCGCAAGCGCGGCCGGGACCTTCCCGGTCAAGGCGGTGCGTCTTTTGCGGCAGAAAGCGGGCAACCGCCGGCTTCCCAAGCCGCTCGCCGCGCCTGGCGCCCGCCGCGGGGCGGGCTGCGACAGCGACGACACGCGGCCGCCCCCGCCAGAGGGGGCCGACGTGCGCGCCTTCGAAGTGGACTTCGACCTCGACGGCGCGACGCGCGAAGGCGGCTTTGCCACGGCCCCCTACGACGCCTCCGAGCCCGCGCGCGCGGCAGTCGCGGTGGCCGAGGAGGGGCTGGTGATAGCTTACGTCCGCGAGGCGGGCACGTGGACGGCACTGTCCTACACCTGCGGCGTGGAAGCTCCCGAGCAGCCCGTCGTGGACTACACTGTGTCGCTCGGCTACGGCTTCGAGACCGGGTTCGTCGAGCTCTTCTACGAGCCCTCGAGACCAATGGCGAAGCGGTGTGGGAGCAGGTGCCCGAAGAAAACCGCATCCGCGTGGTCGCCTTCACCGAAGGAGCCGCGCAACGCAGTCGGACGCTTGACCGTTCGAGCTACGAGACCATCGCCGAGCGCTTTGAGCTGAACCCGTGAGCGCTCGTAGCGATTGCAACAATGTCACTTTTTGCCCAGCACGCGCCCGTGACGCCATGCGTACCGCCAGCCGCTTCGTTGTGCTTCTCGCCGCCGTTGCCGCGCTTGTGGCCGCCGGCTGCGAGCGCCCCGGCACGCCGGCCCAAAATGTGGCGAGCGCCGGGGCGGGCAGCGCCGCGGCAGACACCAACGATACGGGCAGCGCCGCGGCAGACACTGGCGACGTGTACGGCCGCACGACGCCCAGCCGCGGCGGCACCGGCAAGACCTACATGGGCCGCGAGATCTCGCAGGTGATGGGCCACCGCGGCGCCGACTGGCTGGAGCGTCCCGAACGTGCGGAGAACGAAATGCCCGGCCGCGTCGTCGAGGCGATGAACCTGAAGCCCTCCGACGTCGTGGCCGACATTGGCGCAGGCACCGGCTACTTTACCTTTCGCCTTGCGCCGAAGGTGCCGCGGGGTACGGTCTACGCCGTGGACATCCAGCCGGAGATGCTCGCCAAAATCCGCCGCCGGATGAAGGCCGACAGTGTGGGCAACGTCGTCCCGGTGCGCGGCACCGAGAAGAACCCGAAGCTCCCGGCCGGCGCGGTGGACAAGGCGCTCATGATCGATGCCTATCACGAGTTTGCTTTCCCGCGCGAGATGATGCTGAACCTGCGCGCGGCGCTCGAGCCCGGCGGGCGTGTCTTCCTCGTGGAGTACCGCAAGGAAGACCCCACGGTCCCCATCAAGCGGCTCCATAAGATGACCGAGAAGCAGTCCATCCGTGAGATGCGCGCCGCGGGCCTGCGCCACGTGCGCACCGCGGACGTGCTTCCCCGCCAGCACCTGATGATCTTCGAAAAGCCTGCGCCGTAGTAGTGGATGAGGACGCGACGCGCTACCCCATCGACGGCGTGCTGGACCTGCACGAGTTTCGCCCCGAGGACACGGGCAGTCTCGTACCGGAGTACCTGCGCGCCTGCCGCGCGGAGGGCATTTTGCGCGTGCGCATCGTGCATGGCAAGGGCAGCGGGGCGTTGCGCCAGTCGGTGCACGCGATCCTGGAACGCCGGCCGGAGGTCGCGCGCTTTCACCTGGCGGGTGGCCAGAGCGGCTGGGGCGCTACGATTGCGCACCTGCGGCCTGCGGGCGATGAGCAAAGCAAATAACTACAACATCACCGGCAAATGAGCGCCATGGCGCAGGTGCTCCCCAAAGCCGCCAATTATTTTGCCGCGCCTCCGGCGTAGCGAAAAGTAGCAGCGTAATTCGCCGGGGGCAGCGATGAGTCATGCGACCCGCACGGATTCCGCTGGCGACGCTACTCGGTTCTCGCGGCGGTTCCAATCAGACCCATGTGGTCTCCGCGCTCCGTTGCTTCCTTGCCGGAGTGCAGGCCCCGTCCGTCTCGAGCGCATGGCGTCTGGCTTGCCCAAAAGCCCCCGCCTGCCTGGAGAGAGCGCGCTCAGTACATCTCCAGCCGCGCGCCCGTCTCCGTCTCCTGCACCTGCCCGTCGCCGCCCACCGCGCCGCCGCCGGACTGCATCGCGTCGACGAAATCGGGCCCGTAGGTGCGCGTCTCGATGGCCATCGGCATCGGGGGGGCGTGGCCCATCAAAAGCGCCTGCCGTTTCGAGTCCAGCGAGGCGAGCACCTTGCGCAGCGCCGCGCTCTCGGGCGTGCCCACCAGCGCGGCGGCGAGGTCTTTGTCGTCCGAGAGCTGCGCGACGATTTTGGTGCCGATCTGGCTGAGGACCTCGTCGTCGATGGCGGAGGGGCGCTGGTCCACCACCAGCAGCGAGACGAAGTACTTGCGCATCTCCCGCGCGATCTTGCCGAAGGAGGTCTCCCTTGCGATCCGCGGAGTCAGGAATTTGTGCGCCTCCTCGATAGTAATCATCAGTTGCTGCGGCTTGTCGGCAGGGTTCTGGGTGCGGGCGAACGTGTTGGCCTGCTTCTCGTACTGCGCGCGGATCTGGCGGGTGATGATGTTGGCCACCAGCAGGTACGTGCTCACGTCGGTGTGGCCGCCGAACTCGAAGACGACCGACTTGCCGTCCTCGAGGCGCTTCATCAGCTCGCGGATCACGTCCTGCTTGCCGTCGGAGGAATCGGTCGAGAAGAAGTCTTCGCCGCGCAGCTTGGCGAACTTGCGCCGCAGCGCCTTCATCGAGCCGGTGTGCGCCCCGACCGACTCGGCGAGGGCGTCCATTTTGCTCTCCTCGGTGTCCAGCAGCTCCAGCAGCCAGGCGTCGCCGTGGCGGCGCTGGAGAGCGTAGCAGCTGTCGGCGGCGGTGTCGTTGAGGTTCATCGTCTCCTGCAAGGGCAGGATGTCCGCCGGCGTCACCTGGTCGGCGTAGAGGTGGACGGGCACGTCCGGCGACTGGCCGGTGCGCTCGCGCGTGGCCGCCGGGTCGAGCGAGAAGATCGAGACCTGCGAGCGAAAGAGCTTCTTGAGGCCGGGCACGAACGTCTCGCCGCCCGCCGCGTCGGGCTCCTTGTTCGTGCCCATTCCGTACTCCCCGTGCATGTCGAAGACCAGATTCACCGCCCGTCCGCTCTGGATCAGCCCCGAAAGCAGGATGCGCGTGAGGAAGCTCTTGCCCGTGCCCGTTTTGCCGAACACCGCGTTGCTGCGTTCGACAAACTTTTTGAGGTCGAGGCACACCGGGATGTCCGCCATCTCGCGCGGCTGGCCGATCTCGAAGTAGCGGTCGCCCCCGTCGTTGGCCTCCGCGCCAAAGACGCGCGCCACGTCGTCCTCCGACGCCATCGAGACGGCTGAGAAGTGCGACGGGATCGTCTTGACGGACTGCGGCTCCTCGTGCTCGGCGTCGCCGCCCTGCGGGGCCATCAGCATGGGCTGGAGGTCGAGCGTGGCGTAGGTGCCGGTCCCGCGCATCACCTTGCGCAACAGGTCGCTCTCCGCCGGGGGCGGGTTGAGCAGGATCTGCTCGTTGGCCGCCTCGATGCACACGTCCTTCACCATCGCGAAGAAGTCGTACTGCGCGCCGGCCACGACCACCAGCGAGCCGCTGGTCACGTCCTCGACCGATTCGGCGCGGTCGAGCTTCATCTGGAGGCCGCCTTCGAGGGAGCCGTGCGTGATAACGCCCAGCGGCTGGCGGTCGGTAGCGGGGAGAGCACTCATGGCGGCGCGAGCACGGGAAGGAGAAAGAAGAAAGAGCGGCGCAGATTCAATGTAGCAACCCGCTGCCACTTTTTGAAGCGCAATGGAAGAGGGCTGCGGAGGAGGCGTTGCAACTTCCGCCCGGGCAAGAGGTTTTGAGTCCCGAGCACATGCTCTTTCTCTCACGCTCCTCCACTGCGCGTGGCCGCTCAATCCGACGCCCCCGACGTTGCTTCCCCTGCGGAAGCGCCATCCGCCAACGGCAACGCCAACGGCGGCGATCTGCGCGAGCGCCTCAAGCAAACTCAGCCCTTCGAGAGCGGGGCGCAGGAGGCGATGCTGAGCCTCATGGTGGCCGGCGCGGCGGTGCGCGAGGAGGTGGAGGAAACCTGCGCCCGCTTCGGGTTGGCCGCCTCCCACTACAACGTGCTGCGCATCCTCGCTGGCGCCCCGGCGGGGGGCCACGCCCGCTGCGACATCATCGAGCGCATGATCGACCGCGGGCCCGACGTGACGCGCCTGATGGACCGCCTGGAAGAAAAAGGGCTCGTGCGCCGCCACCGCTCGGAGGAGGACGGGCGCGTGACGCTCCACCGCATCACCAAGGAGGGGCGCGCGCTCCTCGAAGAGATGCACGCCGACATCCGCGCGGTGCAACACCGCTTCGCCGACCAGCTCGACGAGGCCGACCAGCACGCCCTCACGCAGCTTTGCGCGAAGGTGTACGACCTCAAGTCATGACATTTTGCTATTCGTGTGTTGAAACACGCTTCGGAATGAGGCATTCGTGAAAATCAGAGCGCATCGCTTTCCGCCCTTTCTCGCGAGCAAGCCGTGAACCGCTACCTCCTCACCCTGAGCCGCGTGCTCCTGGCGCTGATCTTCGTAATGTCGGGCGTCGGTAAACTTTTCGACTTCGCCGGCACCCAGGAGCAGATGGCCGCCGCCGGAATGCCGCTGACGGCGCTCTTCCTGGTCGGAGCCATCGTCCTCGAGATCGGCGGCGGGCTGTCGCTGCTGCTGGGGTGGAAGGTGCGCTACGGCGTGGCCGCGCTGGTCGTCTTTCTGATCCCGGCCACGCTGATCTTCCACACGAACTTTGCGGAGCGCGCGCAGATGATCCAGTTCATGAAAAACCTCGCCATCATGGGCGGCCTGCTGGCGCTGGCGGTAGTCGGCCCCGGCGCGCTGAGCCTCAGCTCCCGCGAGGAAACGACGCGCTCCC